>JADHTQ010000109.1 GCA_016784965.1 Bacteriovoracaceae bacterium
CAACAACATCCTCTTTATCCTGCAATTTATTGTTTATAAAAAATGAATATAAAGATGCAGCGGTTGTCATATTAAGACTACCTGCTTTTATCTTCTCTTTAATAATAGGTGCTGCCTTAATTGCTCTAACAGTCTTCACCCGAATTGCCGCCTCCGCATCAGAATACAAAAGAACTCTTGTACAAAATTTAAATAGAGTGGGTACTCCATAATCGACAAAAACTTTGCGCTTATCGATCTCCTCAAGATAATTCAACACCTCAAGCACCAACTGCTTTTCCTCTTTAACTTTTTTTACTACCATCACAACAAGCTCTTTATCACTTAGTTTACTAATCACTTTTACTCTCCCCATTGTCACAATATTTTAAAACAAAAAACTAGCATAAATTAAAGCATTTGACCAATGTAAGAAACCCGGAAACCCGCTTCCTCTCGACCCGCTCGCCATTTTCAAGTACCTTGTTTGGGTGCATATTTATCCGTATTAAGTAAAGAATTGTTAGAGACAACAAAGTTGTTAAAAAATTCATTTTGGACACCATAGATAAGCTTAAATCGACCTTAAATTTTTTGTATAAATTAACTTACATTTACTTGTGATGCACTTAAGCGTTACCACCCTTACGCTACTTGCAAAAAATATTTTTCAAACCAAAATACCTTGGCAAACAAGGGTCAAATTAGGGTGCAAAGCTCTGGCCACTCAACAACCTGGGTGGGCGTTACAATTAAATTAACTACTTTCGCCAGCGAATGCAGCGGTAAGTGTTTTAAGGACTCTTCTAATTATTTACTTTTTTTGTAAAAAACCAATTGGTTCAACTGTAGATTTTGAATCTTGCCATGCCATCCAGTCGTCTTCTTTGTATTTAAACCAATCTTTTTTGGGAAGGACTACTGCTTGCTGCCCATTATCCCTATAGTAGGATTCTACTGCCCAAATAGTGCCCCGAGCATCAATCATCGCAGCAGAATAATGGACATCGGCCAAAAAATATCCTCGCATAAGAATCTTGTCAGTTTGATGGTATTTGAGAAGACCCATCTGTTCTAATATCAATAAATAAGTCGTCGAATTGTGAGATTCATCGATACAATTCATCTGTACACCTGTGGCGTCTAAGTGAATAGCACCTCCTCCTTTATCATTGGCCGTATTGATATGTGGTTTGGCACCGACATACTTTTCAAAAAGCCCAATAGCGTCTGCAATTGCAACACGCTCTTGTTCTGGTGTAGTAACGCTTAAAAATTTCTTTTCAATTACACCCCATTGTTCGTTTGAGATAGAGGTCGTAAATTTTCTTAAACACATAGTTCCAGAGCAGTGAAAAAAACGATCAGGAGTTGGGAAAAAAATGAACTTGTCATCACCTATAACTTCATCTTCAATCATTTCAGAACTTTGTGAATCCGTGACACCTTTTTCTTTTTCTACAACCCCTTGGGCCACAGTTAAAAAGACGTTATAGCATGTACGTGATGAGAATATAGAGGTAGAATATGTTTCGGGGTTACAGCGACCAGCATAAGCAATCTGTATAGAAAAAGTGAACGTAAGTATTACAATTAAGCACTTATTGTTAAATAGAGTCTGCATTTTTAATTCCTAGTTAATTAGTGTCAATTAAATATTTATACACTAAAATTAGATCAAGGGCCCCCGACTAATGACACACCGTGTAATATCTTCAGGGTTGTACTTTGATCATAAGGATAAATTAATGAAATTATCAAATAGCTTAACTTTGCCGTGTGGATCTATATTACCAAATCGTCTTGCAAAATCGGCAATGAGTGAAAATATGGCAAAAAAGGGCAACATCCCTGGGCCTGAATTTTACAATGCCTACAAATTGTGGGTCCAAGGAGAAACAGGATTAATCATTACAGGTAATGTAATGATAGATTCAAGATATAAGGGTGAGCCAAATAATGTTGTAATTGAGCAAGGTTTAGATAATAAACAAGAGTTAAAAAACTGGTCACAAGTTACAAAAGGAGGCCCGCTACATCTTTGGGTCCAACTAAATCACCCTGGCAAACAAACTCCCAAATTTTTAACTAAGGAGCCAGTGGCACCATCTGCAATTTCTCTTGCTCCTCCACTTGATCGCATGTTTAATTGTCCTAAGGAGTTATCCGAGCAAGAGATATTAGAAATCATTGACCGGTTTGCTTTTGCTTCTAAAGTTTCGAAGGAATGTGGTTTTCAAGGTGTGCAAATACATGGCGCCCATGGATATTTGGTAAGTCAATTTTTGTCTTCAAGTCACAATAAAAGAGAGGATCAATGGGGCGGAAGTATAAAAAATCGGATGCGTTTTGTGACAGAAGTATACAAGGCCATTCGAAAAGAGGTTGGGCCCAAATTTCCAATAGGTATCAAACTAAATTCTGCTGATTTTAATAAAGGCGGTTTTACTCATGAAGAATCTATTTTAGTAGCTAAAGCGCTATCAACATTAGGGATTGATCTTATTGAGATTTCTGGAGGATCATATGAAAAACCTGTAATGACAGGTATACCCATTAAAGACAGTACTAAAAAAAGGGAGGCCTATTTTTTGGAGTATGCAAGAGATATTAAGAAGGTAGTACAATGTCCAATTATGGTAACAGGAGGATTTCGTACAGGTAGATTTATGAATGAGGCCCTTTTAAATAATGAGTTGGATTTGGTTGGCCTGGCAAGACCTTTGTGCCTTAATCCAAATTTTTCAAAACAACTGTTAAATGGGGAATTGATTGAAAGCCAAGTTCATCCTCTAACTAGTGGTTTTAAAATGCTTGATAAACTGTTTCCCTTGGAAATTATTTGGTATACAATGCAAATAAAAAGGATGGGTAAAGGTAAAATGCCTAACCCAAATGCTAATGTCTATTCTGCAATTTTAAAAACAGTATTTGAAACAGGAATGGAGAGTATAAAAAGAGTAAGATAAAAACTTTGTAATTTAATGGACACATTTATGAATGGACAAATAAAATTCCAAAAAATTTTACAATTGGAGTTTGAAAAATTAAAGAGCAAAAACCCCATGTACTCTTTGAGAGCATTTGCTAAAAAAATAAGTCTTTCACCATCGGCCGTCTCTGAGATTCTAAATAGCAAAAGAAAAATTTCTAAAAAGAAAGCACAAAGTGTTCTAGACAAATTGTGTGTGGCCCCACACATCTCAGAGGATATTTTACAAACATTTGATCAAAAGCGGCGACTTAATGATTCTGATGAAGATATGCAAAAACAAAAGTATGAGGAGCTCTCCATAGAGTACTTTAAAGTAATCTCTGATTGGTTTTATTTTGCTATTTTGACTTTGGCCGAAACTAAAGATTTTAAAAGTGATCCTCAGTGGATTGCAAAAAGACTTAATATTAGCAAAAAAGATGCAAGCTTAGCTGTTCAGCGTTTAAAAAAGCTCAACATGTTGGTGAGTGATAAATCAGGGAACCTGAAAGTTACAGGAATGCGCTATAGCGTTACTGATGAGGCCACAAATATTGCTTTGCAGAAAACTCATTTCCAAGCTTTAGAGCTGGCAAAAAACTCTCTTGAGCATGATAGTTTGGATGAAAGAGACTTTTGTGACGTGACCATGGCCGTAGATCCATCAAAAATAGAGGAAGCAAAAAAAAAGATAAGAGCATTTCGACGGTCTCTTTGTAGTTTTATGGAATCCGGAGAGCAAACAGAAGTATGTAAGATGAATATTCAATTATTTTACTTAACAAAAAAACCTTAAGGAGTGAGGTGATATGTAATGGTTGCACTTGAGTACCCTGCTCGGATTTTGAGCGAAATACTTTATCAACGCGGTAAAGAAGTACAGTCGTTAGAAGATCCATATAAAAGTACATTTTTGAAGTTTTTAAAACAAAAAACGGCCCATCGGGATCTTCTCTACAACTATTTCACAGATCGAAAAAAACGAGATGAAATACTATCTTCTATTTATAGTGAAGATCCTGTATTACTGCCAGATGAGACAGTGGTGCCCGCTTCTGAGGTTCCTCGAAATCTCTACTCTTCCACCTTTGAATGGTACGTGTCGGAATTGCTTTACCGTGAGTTTAAATTTTTAGCATCAGCTTATGGTGTAAGGATTAAGGGTTCCCCAGAAGGGGGGGACTTTGATGTCGTTGGCGCCACACATTCTGGAATCGTTTGTGTAGAATGTAAATCGGGAAAACCAAGGGGGGTTGATGAAAATCAACTTCAGCAATTTGTAAAAAGGCATAATTTCCTGCGAGCTGATTATTCTATTCTTTACATTGACTATAAAGGGATAGAGGGAGCTTTTCCCTTTCATTATTTGACCAGAGCGCTGCAGCTTGAACTTGGTGATTCCGCAATTTATAAGGTTGAATCAAAGTCCGAAAAAACCAACGCTAATTTTTATGTTGTGGAGTGTGCCAATATTTACATTGTCGACACTGCCAACAATACAGGAAATGTTATCGCAAACCTGAGGTTTGCCTTAGATACTCATCACGCCTTGAAATCTTCATGGAATTTCTTGCGAAGATTTGATCAAAAACTTCTCGAGCAGAGGTTTTTATTAAAAATGAACTTGTTGACTACCAATTAATATCCCAAAATAGTGGTTACAGCGTGTATCCATTTTTACACATATGTTCAATTACTGCTTTCCAAGAAACAAATTTCCTCATATGATTTGCGTGTTTAAAACCACAAACAACAAGGTGAATCATATGTCTCCTGAACTTTTTAAATACTTGGTAATGTTTATCTACATAGGCCTCACATTTTATCTTTCATACGTTGGAATGAAAAAAACCAAATCACTGTCTGGTTTTTCAATTGGTAATAAGGATATGAGTCCTTATCTAGTTGGTATAACAATGGCCGCATCAATCTCATCAACCGCAACATTTGTAATCAACCCCGGATTTGTCTACGTTCACGGTATGTCTGCTTTTGTGCATTATGGGATTGCTGCCTTATCTGGAATAATTGTGGCCTTAACTGTCCTTAGTAAAGGACTTAGAAAACTTGGAGCACAACACGGTAGTTTGACCATTCCCGATTGGATCAGACATCGATATGGAAATAAATTGCTGGCGCTATTTTTTGCCTTCATCAACCTGCTAAGCATAACTTTTATTGTGCTCATACTGGTAGGCTGTTCCATTATAATCAACTCTCTGTTTGGTATCAGCATCCATTTAGCATTAGTTTTAACACTTCTGTTTGTTTTTTCATACGTTATCATGGGAGGGACATACGCTCACGCCTATACAAATTCTATGCAAGGTGTGATGATGATATTTATCTCACTGTTTATATTTATCTCAGGGTGGGTTTTAATGGAGGGTGACTTTCCTGCGATGCTAAGTGGAATATCAGCTAATTATGCCGCCTTTATAAATCCTGAAAGTAATCTTTACAATAGTTTCTTTGCAGTTTTTGTAAGTGGTTTTTTAATTACATCAGCTCTGATGTTTCAACCGCACATTTTAACAAAAGTTTTATATATTAAAGAAGATCGAGATATTAATAAATTTCTTCTTACGACTTTTGTTTGTGTTGGTATCTTTTCACTGATGCTGTTTGTAGGATTCTATGCAAAATTCTCTGGAGTTTCTGCCGCTCAAGATAAAGTGACCATGACTTACTTAATTCAACAATTTAACACACTGAGCTGGTGGGGGCCATATGTTGTAGTTCTAATTTCAATAACACTCTTGGCAGCGGGGATGTCAACTCTTGATGGCATTTTAGTGTCAATCTCGGCCATTGTAGTTAACGACATATATTATCAACTGCGGAGTCCAAACGCAAAAGTCGCTGCAGACAATGGTCTTAAACTTTCGCGATATGTACTAATTGTTATCGGCCTCATCTCCTTTGCACTTGCATGGAATCCACCAAAGTTAGTGGGTATTTTTGCTCAGGCAGGTGTATATGGAATTGCCGCGGCAAGTTTTGTTCCAATTATTTTTGGAGTTGTATGGAAAAAACATATACCGGTATGGATTATGACGACAGCTGCCTTTATAGGGCTTTTTGGACACTTATATCTCTTTAAAATTTACGGGGTTAAAAACCCCAGTGTATCATCATGTATCGCTATGTTAACGTCACTAGTTTTTGCTACAATCTCTTTGATACTAGTTGATTTAAAAAGCAAAGAAGATGTTGCAGTCTAATGTTTATTGCTAAACGAAGGTAACTTACGTTTGTTGGCCTGTTTGGAGATGGCTTCATATCCACGGTCCCAGGCAAATTTGCCACCGACAGCAACTACAAAAGCTGTTCCCAGCGAAGCTATCATACCTCCACCAACAGCTCCTACTGCTAGTGCACCAACTGCCGTGGCCACACCAGAACCGACCATTTCCTGCGCAGTATCCGTTAATGCATCCTGGGCCTCAACTTTGCCATTTACGTGTAATTTAATATTCTTTGCTGCAGCTATTGAACCACCGACAACACCACCAAGTACTCCAAAACCAAAAGAACTTTGACCTACAAAAGTTGCAAGATTAAAAGGCACATTTTGCATATTTTCTCCTAGAGGGTTAAATGAAATATATAAAACAAATTAGTACTATCAATTGTAGTTTTTGTCGCACAAAGAGGCAATTATTTATTGAAAATATTGAGTATTGCTTGCTTTAAATACTGGAAACATAACGGTTATCACTATAGAATATAATCTTATGCACAATAAATGTTTTAATTTTAAACTATAGCTAATTTAAACATTACGGAGATTTAGTTATTTTGGAAAATGAATTTAATCGACCAGAAAAAACCCAAAAAGACCTGCTTGAAGAAACAATAATCCTTGAAACAAAGATGGTGATGAAATACATTATGTATGGGGTAACACCGTTTTATCTGCTGTTTTGGATATGCGACTGGATTTACGCCCCTGCAAATGCCTTTTTGTTTTTGCAGTTGCGCTTATCAGTCATGTAAAAAAGGCCAATGAAGCATTGAGGTTGCGGTCGTTTGACATCTGCCTAATTAAAGTAGTGCAGCTTTTTTTGAAAATTATTCCAATCTTGCGTAAAACTTCTTCGTTGAAATGTTTTCTATTATACAATACTTCTTGAAAGCATTTACTGGTCGAGGCTTCAGTTG
>JADHTQ010000048.1 GCA_016784965.1 Bacteriovoracaceae bacterium
ATACTTTTCTTTGTATAATAGGCCAACATTTATTGTTTGCAGACTGCTTAAGGAAAAATATCGTAAAAATGACCATGTCAATGACCAGGACAGGTATTTGAAGATCAGATCAAGTTTAGGATGAAAAATTCAGGTTAGAGATGGCCTGTAAAAAATCTAGCTCTACTTCAGAACAAGTATGTCCTTCTTTGACATAGGTATTTAGCACCCCTGAAACCTCGTCATTAAAAATAATGGGAATACAGTAGTGGCCATGGTTGTGTAAGTTGTCGTGGCCTATGGTATGCTCACCATTTATTTCATTGCAAAAGACCACCTTTTTTATAAGTGCCGCTTGACCACATAAACATTGTCCAATTTTAACCTTTGCACATGTGTTCATTTGTGATCCAAAGTTAACCCAGGCCTTTAAGACTAATGTGTCCTGACCATCTTCTTTGAGAAAAATTGCACCTTTTTTTTCTATTTCTAAAAAGGATGTGTGCAAAATTTCATTCAGTGCATCTTGTAGTAATTGTTCCAGAGGTAGTTTTTTAAGAGATAATTGCAAGATTGAATGCAAGACTCTGCATAGGGCATTGCGATCATGCTCGCTATCAAACTTGGAGAAAATCATATCAGCTATTCCTTATGATATTTCTTTTCATTTTAAATATTGGTATAAAGTATATCGGTATTTGAAAAAAATTCTATATAGATTTTTATGAAAAGATTAATATAATTGAACGAGGTCCCCTTCTTGGACAGATCCACCAGAGTGCAAGATAGCAATAGAGCCATTTTCTCCGAAATAATCAATAACTTCGACAGTACCTTTAATTTCACCTTTTGACATGCCAAGAAGTGCCCCAGTCTCAGGATCGTAGACTTCAGTACCTTCTGTCATAATTTTTAAAATATCCCCCACATTCATGCCACTTCTTCTACCAGCATTTAAATAAATTTTAGTTCCAATAATTTTTGCGACTCTTCCAATCCAATCGAGTCTTGATGATATCTTAATAACTTTGGGAATGGCCCGTCTGATGGCAACTTTAACTGCATACCTGAGTAAATTCCTTCGAAACACAAGTTTTGACTCCCTATCAACATTAAAAAGTCGATAAGTTGTATCGTCTGTCGCTCCATGCATTGTTTCTGAAAAAATTTCTTTATTGGAGTTAATGTTAAAAATTCTAATTTCTACTTTGGCCTCACTAAAGGATTTGGTCGTTCTAACAAGCCCTATTTCGTCAGTTTTTTCCCGGACTCTGGCCTCTACAATACGTCCAAAAATCACAAAATTAATTCCCATAATACGGGCCTGCCGAGATAGTTGAATGAGCTTTACCCCACCTCCTGCATAAATCTCCTTAGAATTGCCAAAAGACTTCTTGCCAAGAGGGTCTACAATAAACTCTCCAGTGCCGTTTATTTCATGATTCAGCTCTTCGGTTGCAACAATAGCGAGATCTTCTCCACCATATGGGGCTTCATTGAATAAATTGAGTAAGGCCACTTTTTTCTTAATACCATTGTTAAATAGCGCTTTAGCATCTGAAACTGCAAGACCTTTATGGTTTCTTTGCACCACACCTTGGGAACAAGACAAAAGGCCTATAAGCACAGTTAAGCTACTAGTCCATAACACAACATTCTTCATATTCATGCCCCTTACTTCTTAGCTGTTTTTTCCAACGAAATGGAAAAAGTGTCGGGATTAAAGGTTAGGCGGCGACTATCATCTAGCTTCAGGCCATCTAGTGAGAGAAGAAACTTATGCAAGTCTTCGCTAGATCCCCGATATGTTAAATTTATCTTGGCCTGATTCATATTATATTTAACTACAGATGTATGACAGCGTATGTGAGCGCCTTTTGTTTGCATCAAAGTATTTAACAAGTCCGTATCATAAATGTTTTTCATATTCTCCACAAATATTTCAGTATTGGACAAATCTATTGGCAAAAGACCCAACTTTGTTTTAAGTGGCGAAAGAGCAAGCAGTGGTAGCCTATACATTTCACTTGCAACATTGGAACTAAGTTTGTGGAGATTGAGGGTTGAGTATTTATGTACTCGAGGCTTAAAATCGTCATGAGCAACAATTTTTGAGGTTGAAAAATCTAACAGAAAAAAGCCACCGCTAATAGCAAAGTCTCGCGTTTGTAGCAATTGATTGCTGGCAAGTTTTTCAACTTTTATATCTACTTTTAACCAAAGAGTATCAACACCATTTGAGTCCTCTTCTAAGCTGTTTTGGTCATTAAAAAAGTATGACTTTTCCTGCAAGTCAGCGTAGTTTTGGGTCAGTTGTTCAATTTTTTGATCTGTAACAATAACTTCACCGATATACATCGATAGGTTTTCTTGGGCCCATTTTTTCCAGTGCTCTTTTACAACTGATGTCAGATCCTCAGAGGCCTCAACTCCTAAATCGGTCCAGTCCATATTGTTAATCTGAAACTCTGCTTGAATGTACATTTTCGAAAAATATCTATTTTGCTCGGGACTGGCCAATAAGCGATAGTACAGCTTATTTAACAATTTACTATCAACTTTGGCGATAATGTTGATATATCTTGAGTTTGGGTACTGCAAAGAACGCCCCATTTTTTTTATAGAATAGGAGCTAATTACTCTTGTAATGTTTTTAAAAGTGCTTTTTAGCTTTAATTTTTTTAAGCGCAATGCTTTGTTAAATTTGACCCCATACTTTTTCCCAAATTTTTCTTCAAACCGCTCCTTCATATTAATTTCGATGGGTGCCATATATGCTTCAAAGCTTGTATCAAAATTTTGCCAAAATAATTTGTTATCAAGTCCATGCAATTTTAATTTTTTATCAATTACATTTCTAAAGGCCTTATAAAGTAGTTGCTTTTTGATAAAACTTAAAGCATCGCCTTCGACTGAAAGAAAGCGCCCCTTGCCTCTTAAAAACGAGTCTGCACCATATGTCAATCCTGGTGAGCACAACAAGATAATCATGACTAAAATCTTATGTTTCATAAAGCTTCCTCAACTTTTCCATCTATTACATATTTTACCGCATTTGCACCCCAAATATCATTAACTTTTGCTGCCATCTGGGGGGTAGGGTTTACTAAAAATTCATCTCCCAAAGGAAGGCGTGCTCTGCCACCGTCATCATTAAAGATAATATGAAGTGGAACACTGCCTCGATACATAAGTAAAAGCTGTTTAAAGCTTTTTAATCTACTGCTACTTAACTCTTTTAGTGACAAGTTAATCCGAACGCCGGTTATGCGATCTTCTGTTTGCTCCTGCAGCTTTCCGATTTTGGAGGGGAAAAACTTGCGAGGGCTCTCGGCCAGATTTATATGGCCATGCATAATTAATGGTTCATTGGCGGCAATCATTTGTTCATACTCTTCAAAAACCTTAGGAAATATTATACACTCAATTTTGCCAGAAAGATCTTCTAAAGTGGCAAAACACATTTTATGGCCCTTGCGACTAATAATATTTTTTCTTGAAACTATCATACCTGCCAATATTACATCGCGTCGATCATCCCCTAACACATCTGGAATTTCAGCAATTGTCATAGAAGATACCTGAGTGATAACATTGTTAAATACATCTAAGGGATGGCCAGAGATATAGATACCCATAAGTTCGGCCTCTAAACTTAACTTTTCCCTTTGTGCCATATCTTCTACTTTTATAATATCCAACCAATCTTGGGGATTGCTGTTGCTATCTTTTTGATTTGCATCGATGAGATCAAATAGACTTACTTGCCCTAAACTTTCTTGCTCCTGTTTTTTGGCCGCATAGGTGGTAATTAACTCCATATTCTCAAGTAACGTCTTTCTATTATATGTTTCACAAGAATCAAAGGCACCAACTTTAATGAGTGACTCTAAAACTCTCTTATTGACAGCGCGAAAACTAATTCTTTCACAAAAATTGATAAAGCCAGTATAGGGCCCATTTTCCTGTCGCTGCTTGATTATTTCACTGACGGCACCTTCGCCGACATTTTTAATGGCCCCCATACCAAAGCGAATGTTTTTACCAACAACATTAAATGGCCACAGGGATTCATTGATATCTGGTGGTAACACTTCAATGTCAAATAATTTTGCATCATTTATATAAGCTGTTACTTTATCGGTGTTACTGAGTTCTGTACTAAGCAGGGCCGCAAAAAATGGTGCGGGATAATAGGCCTTTAAAAAGGCAGTTTGGTAGGCAATAAGAGCGTAAGCCACCGCATGTGACTTATTAAAACCATAGGCCGCAAAGTTGGCCATTAAGTCGTATAAATTGGCCGCCTTTTCTTCATCAAAGTTATTCTTTTTAGCACCTTCTAAAAAGATCTCGCGGTGACGTTGCATCTCTGCATCTTTTTTTTTGCCCATTGCCCTTCTGAGCATATCTGCTTGCCCTAGGCTATAGCCTGCCACAATTCGTGCTATATTCATCACTTGCTCTTGGTAGACGATTACTCCATAAGTATCTTTGAGGGTCGACTCCAGTTGAGGAAATGGAAACACAAGCTCAGATCTGCCATGCTTGACCTCAATGAAGTCATCAACCATCCCCGACTCTAAAGGACCGGGCCGATAGAGAGCGTTGATTGCTGTAATATCTTCTAAGGTGCTGGGCATAATTCTTTTGCACAAATCAATCATACCAGAGGATTCAAGTTGAAAAACTCCAATCGTCTGTCCTTTTGAAATGAATTGATAAATGTGTGGATCTTCTAAATCGATCTCTTCTATATCAAATGAAGCATCGTGATCGCGTCTAATAAAAGAGACCGCATTGGCAATAACAGTAAGAGTTTTAAGTCCTAAAAAATCAAACTTAATAAGCCCGGTCATCTCTGAAAAATCTTTATCAAACTGACAGACTTGCTCGCCCTCTTTGCCTTTAAATAGCGGTGCATGCTTCACTAGAGGCTCATTAGTAATGATAACTCCAGCGGCATGAATTGAAGCATGCCTTAAAAGCCCCTCAAGCCTCTTAGAAACTTTCATGATTTGCTTTATCTTGGGGTCACTTTCAATGAGTTCTCCTAGCTTCGGCTCAAGCTCCAATGCCTTATCTAGAGTCATCTTAAGTTCATCGGGGATCAACTTAGCGATCATGTCGGCTTCTGAGTATGGTAGATCAAACACCCGACTCACGTCGCGTATAACTCCCTTTGCTAGCATCTTGCCAAAGGTGATGATTTGCCCCACCCGCTCGGCCCCATATTTTTGCGTGACATACTCAATCACTTCAGATCGCCTAGTCTGACAAAAGTCGATATCAAAGTCCGGCATGGTGACTCTTTCTGGATTGATAAAGCGCTCAAATAGCAAGTTAAAAGGGATGGGATTGATATTGGTGATTAAAAGGGAGTAGGCCACAAGTGATCCTGCACCAGAGCCGCGCCCAGGACCTACTGGGATATCATTTTCCTTAGACCATTTAATGAAGTCTGAAACTATTAAGAAGTAGCCGGCAAAGCCCATTTCTATGATCATTGCGATCTCTTCTTCTAGCCTCTTGTGATACATGGGTTTTATAAGTGATTCCCAATTTTGCTCTTGTTTAATCTTAGCAAAATGTGGGCCTTGAAATCGCTTTAATAGCCCCTCTTTGGAAACTCTGGCAAAATACTCATCTGTGGTTTCAGATGTATTTATTTCAAAGTCTGGAATATGATAAATCTGATTGCCCGCTTTATCCTTCCAATTAAGTTCAACATTACACTGACTGGCAATTTTTAAGGTATTGTCACAGGCCGATATGTGCTCAGAAAATGCATCTCTCATAATGTCTGGAGATTTAAAATAAAACTCATCGCTGGAGAGTTTCATGCGCTTTTCATCTTGCAGGGTTTTGCCAGTTTGGATACACAGTAACACTTCCTGAGCAGTAGCATCATCTCTGTTTAGATAGTGACAATCATTAGTCGCAACTAATGGCAAACCAGAGCTACTGGCATAAGAAATAATTTTTTTATTTATTTTGGCCTGTTCAGGTAAACCATTTTCTTGAATTTCAAGATACAAGTCATCTTTAAAAATGCCGTGTAACTTGGAGATGGCCTCATGGGCCAACTTGTCCTCCCCTGTAAAAAAGTGATAACCAACATCTCCTTTTAAACAGGCAGTGGTCGCGATTAGCCCTTCACTATAGCGGGACAATACTTCGTAATCAATTCTTGGTTTATAGTAAAAGCCTTCTAAGTAGCCAATTGAAACTAACTTACATAAATTCTGATACCCAATATTATTTTTACACAGCAAAACCAAATGATGAATTTGATGCCCCGATTCTACTTCATCTTGGCCTGCTGCCACTGCATTTTTTCTGACAACAATTTTTCGATCCAACCTAGAGCCTGTGGTCATGTAAACTTCACATCCAATGATCGGTTTAATGCCTGCATCCTTTGCTCTTGTATAAAAGTCAATCGCCCCAAACATATTACCGTGATCAGTCATGGCCACAGCAGGCATATTATATTCTTTGGCCTTTGAAAATAGATCCTGCAAGCGGATGGCACCATCTAAGAGCGAGTATTGGGTGTGCAAATGTAGATGTACAAAACTACTTGAGTCTTTGTGATCTAGTGAGCAGGGATCGGGCATGAATGTGGTCTCCATAAAAATATTTGTCGAAACAATACCATAACGGGATAAGTAGATAAAGATAGAAACCCTTGCCGCAATGCCTCTTTTGTGAAATGAACTCTTTCATTTCGCATAATATAAAATTATAATAGTGTTAAACATATTCATTGCCACACAGGGAAAATCAGATGGCCATTGCACTTAAGCTTAAAATAGATTTTGGAAATGATAAGACAAAAGAGATCTCATCGACTCTCAATGAGAATAAAAAATATCTCATAGGAAGAAAGGGAAGCTGGATTAAGCTATCGGATGAACAGTTATCCAGAATCCACTGCTATATGACAGTCAAAGGGAGCGTCTTAACACTAATTGATAATAAAAGTACCAACAAAACTTATCTCAATAAGGAAGCAATTAAAAAGAAGGAATTGACAGAAGGCGACATTATTACCATTGGCAATACAACAATCCAGGTGTTGGGCATCACATTCAATGAAGAGGTTAAAAATGACGTCATAGATCAAGAAGAAGAGGAGCTAGAAGATATTGAAGTACTTGAAGAAGATGATGATGATGATGATGATGAAGAAGATGACACAAAAACACAGAGCAAAAAAACCAAAGTGAAATCTACACGATCAAAAAAAACAAGTCAGGAGGGTAGTGATTTACAGGTTTACCTCGGCATACCTATAAAAATGAGCAACATTATCCAGCTATACAAGGATTTTTTTAAATCCCCTCTTAAAGTTTTTCAAAAAATTGATTACTCTCTCCCTTTGAAGCAATCCCTTATTATAATAGGTGTCACAACGCTAATAGGTGACTTTATGGTTGCAGTTTCTAATCCATTAGAATCTATGACCTCCGCAATTTTTAGCTCGATAATGGGCGTTTTTGTTACCGTTGTTATGATGCTTTATTGGGCATACTCTTATAATGTTACAAAAAAAATAACAAAGATTAATGGTAGCACTAAACACTTTCTAGATTTCTATGCTCATATGACCATACTTATGCTACCTATAGAGTTTGCTACTGCAATCTCTTTTACTATACTCCCTATTTTTCTGGCATTGTTTATGGTTATGGGGTTAAGATTTTGGTTCTTCATTTGCTTTATTAAGGCCTTTAAACCTAAACCTCTAGTTGCTTTTGTCATAACTGTCGTCAACGCTTTTATCTTACTCCTAGTAATATCAGTAATCTCTACACCTAAGCAAAGTTCACTTCTCAAAAATATGAGAAAGGACTTAAAGCATCAACAGGTGATTATGCAAAAGGAGATAAAATCTAAGGAACTAAAAAAGAAAAATTAGTTGTGCTTGCACAACTCAACGTTTAGTGGCATTTTCTATCCGCCGCAGATTTACCACTGCTTCAAACTCCTGACGAATTGAAGGAAAATTTTTCATAACTACTCCCAAAACTTTATCGTTAATCTCTAGCACATGGGAGTCAACAATTGCTTCCACCGTAGCAGTTCTATTTGATTTTTCGATCAAAGACATCTCTCCAAAAAAATCCCCCGTAAAGAGATTTGGTTTTTGATTGGATTGAATCGTTGATCCCGACACCTCCATTAATCCAGAGGTCACAATAAAAATGGAGTCTCCGGCATCCCCTTCTTTAATGGCATTAGTATGAGCGCTAACTTCTACTACTTGGGCACCTGCTGCCAAGGCAGAAATGGCCTCTGTTGGCAATTTTGCAAAAATAGGTACTCGCCTGATTAAATATTCGGTAGTTGGTTTGAGATAGTACTTACTGTCTTTTAGGCCTTGTTGCAAAATCCGGTTTAGAATTTTTTTGGACTTGGCAAAGACAATCCCATCTATCACATGCTTTTTAAAATACTCATCAAGAGCAGTAGTTGCACTTACATTAAAGGTGTTAGTGATAAACATCGCTTGCATGCAAGACCCCACATCGGGATATAAGCGATAGAAATTTTTAAGTTTTTCATTAGTAGTTGTAAGCCAACTTTTTGCTACACCTTGCACTGTTTTACCATTGATGCTATCAAATGCCTTTTGGATAGCGATATTTTGATGAAACAAAATTTCTAAATCCAAACCTAATTGTTGCAACTTATTGTCTTTTCGCAAAAATGATGTGGTGTTTTGCCACCACTTTTCAATAGGCCAATGCCATCCAGTGTGTTCAAATGAATACGAATGTAAACTCTCTACCCCATCATCTTCAAAAATCTCTAGTCTATCTTGGACCTTAACACATAGCTGTCTCCAGGCCATTTTTGTTAACACCCCTTCTTCGATCATCTTGTCATAGTAGTCTTGTTCATTGTGCAAAAGTTTATTGAGTTCAAAGTCTACCATGGTTTCCAAGTCACTTTCATGAGTCTCACCGGCTATTTGTGACTTCACCTGGGAGGACACAGAGCGCACAATATTGTTCGATATAACTCCCATAGCTCCTGCCACTTTTAGTGGTTTAAAGACTTCCTCTGAAATTGCTTTCATTACTCGCGAATGACTATCCTCTTGTCTTTTTGACATTTCATCAAGTCCCAGCAAGCGGATCATAGGGCCTATGGTTAAAGCATTTATGATTAAATTCGACAACACTACAGCGGCTGCCATTGCCATAAAAACGTGTTTATAAGGAAAGCTCTCAGGAAGCATCAAGACTAGAGCAATCGCCAACCCTCCGCGCAAACCACCCCACACCATTACCACCTGATACGCAAGACTAACTGGACGACATAATCGCAATCTAACGGTGGTGGGGATAAGAGTAAAAATTGCAATTGGGCGAGATAGATAAACTATTGCAATGGTAAAGGGAATATAGCGAAAGGCCTCCTTTAAGGTCTCAAGCTGTATCGACAATCCAAGGCCCAAAAAGACGATGGTGTTTGCAGACAGTGCCAGAAATTCCCACAAGTAGTGCATACCATGAAGGGCCTCTTTATTAAACTCTAAGCGGGCCCGGTTGCCAAGATACATACCAGTCACCACGGTGCTCATAACTCCACTCATATGAAAGACGTGATCAGATAACAAAAAGCTAATATAGGCCGCTGACACTGTAAGGCCCAACTGTCCCGTTCCAGATTTTGTTAGATGCAAAAAAATGCTTAAAACCATAGAGACTACTAAACCGACACAAATGCCTCCTACAAACACCACAAAAAATCTAAGAATTCCTTGATAAACAATGGAGGCAGTCTCAACTCCTGTCAATTGCCCCGTTACCATGGTTGACATAGTGGTGGTTACAAGTATGTGAAAGATAACGATCGCAGCACCATCGTTAAACAAACTTTCTCCTTCAATCAGGGTATTTAGTCGCAAAGGGGCCCCAATTTCTTTAAATAAGGCCACGACTGCTACAGGATCAGTGGCAGAAATTAGCGCCCCAAAGACCAAAGCTGGTAACCAATCTATAGCAAATACAACATTAAGTCCTCCGGCAACAAAGACTGTCGATAAACTAATTCCAAGAATCGCCAAAATTGTAATGGGGGCCATATTTCGTTTTAGATCATTAAACTGTATGTGATATGCCGACTCAAAAATAAGTGGTGGCAAGAGCGCAAATAAAATGATATCGGGAAAACGGTGTGTCAATTTGCTGACGATTTCAGGATACCACTGTCTAGTGATGAGACCTGTAAAGATGCCAAAAATCACCAAAAAAACACTATGAGGAATATTCAATGCAGAGGCCAAACGTGTTGCCAAAAAACCGATTGCCAGAAGCGCCGATAAAATTAAAATTCCTGTTACCATGTTATCTAGCGTAACGGCATAAAATCACAAGAACTTAAAGGAATAAAGTTAGACTTTAAGACTATAGTAATGAACTTTTCGCTGAATTTTAATACTCAAGCATCTGAGTAATTTTTACTTTTAAGAGGGCATATCCCCTACCATATGTTCTAATTGTTTTAAAAAATAATTGGTGGGCACGCTCCATGAGTTGATCACTATCTTCTAGTTTAGATATAAGCTTCAAGTAATGCGACTTCATCTTTTCAAGTTCGACTTCGCAGTGATCTATAATGTCCATGGTTCTCCCCTGCTATATGTTTTTTTAGTTTTGGTATAAAATTGATACATAGCAGACAGCTTAATGTCAAACTGTTTTGCTCAACAATGTGCTGATCCAAAATTATAAATAATTTAAGTAGATATTATAAACTATTGATTAGTTTAATAAAAAAAGTTAATCTCTTTAGTATTATTTTATTAAAAGTTACATATAATTAACAAGGGTGTGAATTATGTTTGGAGCATTAAGGGCAATTGGAGCGCCAGAAGTTGAATTGGTCAAGGGTCCAGGAGGAAAACTTGTTGAAATTGGGGCAATGAAAGGCCCATTACCCAAAGCAGCAGCACCAAAAGCTGCAGCTGCCACTAAGGGGTTATTTGGGTTGGGTGCTTTTGGACCTTATGTAGGGATAGCAATTTTAGTCGGAATTGGATATCTCATTTGGAAACAAACGAAGGTCAACAAATATTAAGAGAGCTTATTTGGGAGAATTAAATGGAATCAGCGATTGAACAAAAGGCAAGTTGCTCTTGTAATCATTCCTTTTGTTGGGCAGATTGCTTTTTTAATATCAGCGGTACTGTGTTTGATTTTTACTTTTTTGGGAATGATCAATGCGATACTGGGCAGATATTGGGAAATGCCAATTGTTAGAAACTATACCCCAGAAATTTAAGTCAAGAATTTCACTATCTCAACAGCTTTTTAGATTCAAACTGATTACTCTTTCTTGAGCCATTTTCGTCATATTCAAGTGACGATAAAGAAGTTAGTTTACCGTTAATCATAACTCCAATTCCACGCATAATCTCAAACAAATCTTTATTTAATTTATAGTCCTTGCCCAAAGCATCTTCTAAAAAAGGGACGATCCTGCTCAGTGTATCGATTGTTTCTTGATCTTCCTCTTTGTGGCCCATATTGATCTCTCCATGTGAAAATGTTATCTGATAAGTTACACTTTTGAACTATCTATTATGATACACGATTCATCTAAATCCTCAAAGATTATGAAAAAAATTCACAAGCCGTTGACGCATCGCACCCATCAATGTATACTATTTTTTCATAACGCCAATGAGGAAGCCATATGCCCAAATTTCACTTAGTTATAATCATAGTTGTTTTTACAAACCTATATTGCCCCACATCTTTTGCTCTGCCCAACGAACTAGATCAAATCGATATGATCATCCAAATGGAAGAGGCATTTTTTAACAAAACTTCACACAATGTTCACTGCCAATGGATCGGCCGTGAGCAATGTTATGAAGGGCTTGTAAAACTAATGCAAATTGAGCAGGACTTTCCCATAGTGGGGCAAGACGTAATAATGACGAATACTTTTGACAACGTATATTTTCAAGATGTCGATATTGACCAGGACCTTTGGCTTAATACCGATATTTGGTTAGATTATAAAGCACCCCCTGCTGTGATGCTTGCTCACTTTAAAAAACTTAATGATAATTTTAAACAACTCTACGAACATAGAAAAACTAAACAAATTAACCAACGAGAGCTTCATAGCGTTGTTAAGTTATTTTACTCTACTACAGGATTTCAGATAAGCTGTGATATTTCTGTTTCAGATGGCCAGTGTTTAAAAGGCGCCAAAACCTTGCTTAAAAGTGTGCCCACCACACTTATTCAACAAAATATCAATATAACGAATCAGGTGTATGGCCTACCTTATGATAGTAGTACAATTTGTGTGAATTTTTCTGATAACCCCCAAGAGATGATAACTTATTTGGCAACTAAGCTTGGCTTGCCCCTCAGTGACTATTTAGAGCTCAGGTAACCACTTATTATCTTGGGTCAACAGCCCTGACCAACGTGCCATCCAATACGCATAGAGATAATCGGCCCGAGGCTGCTTGACCAAGGCAGTACCTGATGCCTTGATGCTAAAGGGGCCATCTTTCCAATAAAAGTTCGTATCAAAAATCAAAGATTGAAAAAGTGGGAAGTCCTCGACGGCTTGGAAGTGATACTCAACCGGCTGCCTTTTTTTAATCGACTTCCAAGGCAATCTAGGCCAAGCGGACAAACACCACGAAGGCCTGAGGCTAAAATCGATTGCAACATTGTAGCGATGTTGTGGAAAAGAAAAATCTCGCAAACTCCACACCGCCTGGGATAGTGTCTGATCCCAAAGCTTTCTTTTTTTCCTTCCAAATCTATGATCTCCTGCTTTATAGGCAAATGTATAAGCGGCTATTGTAACTAAATCCCTTTTAGTTTTGGCGTAGGTATACCACTTATCTAAAAATGCCTCGCGGGCCTTCTTTAAAATATCAACTTCAGTAATCTTGCCAAATATCCTGATTTTAGAAGTTGGAAACTTATTTATCATCTCCTCAGTGGTCAAAATCAAGGTAGAAAGCCCAACCACGCCCAGGTTAATACCACTCCAGTCTGAGATTCCCCCTATATAAAAGCCCTGGGCGACTCCCAGGCGCTCTGCCACAGATTCAAGGAAGCTTTCACCATAGAGATATTTCTTTCGAAAAGAAGCTTCACCAGTCCAAAGTGCAGCAAGCCCATTAGCTGTCATTACATTCTGTTTTGCCTCTTTAACCACTTTGAGTTCGGGCAAAAGACGGGAGCGCTTTGCAAGAACTGAGCGTAGCTCATCGTCTTGAGGCAGTACCACAGAGGCCCAAGCAAAGGCATGAAATATCCCTTTTAACATGTCGTTGTTGCCACAGCATTTCCAACTAAAATTATTGTACTCACCTAGTCCTCGGTGCCAGGGATTTTTGTCCAGTGGATCTTTGGGATCAAAGGCCTCGATGGTGCGAGCAAATTGGTGGGGATCAGCTGTTATATCCATTAAAAGAATCATCCCCTTAAGAGTTCTTCTAAAGTTTTTAAGCGCTTGTTGATCCTTAGTTACAAGGTAGCGCATGGCCTGAGAGCCCGCATACATTCCAGACCACAGTGCCCCGTCATTGTCGTGAATAAACGAGACAAGCTCTCCCTGCTCATCAACTCGTGCAGCTGCCAAAAGGCCTGCTTCATTAATGTGCATCTTTTGCATATCAGAGTCTGCAATATTGGCCTTTTGACTAAGACTTGGGGCATAGGCATCGCGGCGATAAAGTTCTTCAACTAAGCTGATTTCATCGATGATCTTGTTTGGAATTCGTAAAGTATCACCTTGCTGTTGGTAAAAGTCATAGTCCGTGGAGTCGGTTATGAAGTATTGCGCTTCATCTTGAAAGTCCAATCGATGGGAGTATGCTGCTACTTTGGGATCTTTTCTATACCAAGCTACAACCGTATTTACCATGAACAGTTTTGCTATATACTGAGCAACTGATGTGGCCTCTCCTTTAGAATAGATGCGCTTTCTTTTGCTTTTCCATAAAGGATTTTGTTCAAGCTTGCGCATCTGTCCATCAAAGTGATCTACCTCAGTGTTTTTGAGTAAGTTCCAAGAAACTGTACTATCTCGTTTTAATTCAAAGGAAGCTGTAAGATTGATAGCCTCTTTGAATTGTTCTGGCGTGTGGGTCAATTCGTTGACTTTGTGGATGTAGTCGGCCTGTTTGATTTTAAAATGAGCTCTAAGGTGTGAGTTTTCAAAATGACCGCGACCACTCCAAATTTCTTGAATTTTGAAGTTTTTGTACCTGAAATCCTCATAAGTAACCACTCGTACGAGGGAAACCTCACCACTTCCTGCCTGTCGAACTTCTAGCTCTCCGCTATAAGCTCCAAGCTCGCTATGGATACCACTAAAAGACCAGATTCCCTGAGGATTTGCCCATAGATTTGTAGTAAGAGCTAATAATAAAGCTAAAATGATCGCTTTTTTTCTTCGATGAAACATGCATATCCTCCTTAAAATTTCATGACAGGCAATTGTAAAAGAAATTTATTGTTAAAAGCATAGGCCAAACTCTAAGCAATTACAGGCTTCACTGCGCCAATAGAAATGACAAGAAAACTTATTGATTTACATGTTGCGAGAAATCTAACGCATGGCTATAATTCCCCATAACTGCACTGATGTAGGGATTACTGAAGAAGTGTTCAATGAACAGTTACATCACGACAATTATCGCATCAGTTATTTTGCTAACTACTACGCTATCATCTAGTCGCGCTCATACAAATTGTGCGAAAGATCTGCATTTTTTTAGTAAATTGCAACGGCCAAAGCAGCTAGATTTTATAGAATTTGATTACGAGGGGATAAATTTTCGGGCCTATGGAATATTGCATGGAGTGACTGGTGGGTTGAATGCAACATATCGACGTTTTGTAAATGATAGTATTGAAGCAATAAATGAGTCTACTGAGTCACCATTTCTCATCCTTGCTGAAAAAGGAATGAGTACTTTGTATCCAAAGGCCAAAATAGATGCAGAATTAGATGACTGGTTAGTTCTAAGACCAAGAGACGCTTTTGTTTTGGGGCTCCAATTAATGCTTGATCCACAAAGTTTACGTGTTCTCACAATAGACTTTTTTGAGGAACTCCTTCGTAAGTCAGATCCTTTTGAGCACTCGCGGCGATTTGAAGATCTTGGCGGTAGCCCTTTTGCACACGCGCTTACTCCGCAAAAACGACGAGACATCGCAGGCTTTCCTGCTCCTTTGGAAGGACTTGAAAAAGATTTAGAGCGTCTATCGGGTAAACGCACTATCTTGCCTCGGCCAAGAAAAAACATTCCACACCCTGCCTGGGCCCGTTTATTGCGCATGGAACGGGTTATGCACATACCGGCAAGGTCTTTACACATGTTAAACTTTGCGGCCCAATATGCAAAAAGCAGCAACGCGACTAAGGTTGCACTCCTAGTTGGAGAAACTCATAATTCTGACATGGCAGCTTTTGCAAAAGCAAATGCACTAGATACTCTACCTGAGCAACTGCAGGAGATGGTGAGCAAAGTCAGCGCCAGGGCGAAAAAATATGGAAAACTATCTGCCGAGGGAAAAGTAGGAATTGTTCTGTGGTCTGCACGTGGTACCTACATCACTTCTATTTTACTTGGGAGTATCGCGGGATTGTCGTTTTGGATGGCCATTGGTTCCATGTAATCAATCTAATAGCTTGGATAGTTTATTTCATTTCTCCTTGTAGTCTTTCAAAGGCCTCCATGGTCATAGAAATAGATTCACCATCGGGATCAACAAGCAAGATGACCGTGGTGGCCTCTAATACAACTCCTGTAGGATATAAAACGCCATAGGAGCCAAGAGAAAGAACTCCCCATGCCCCCTCAGTTACCCCAAATGCATCCCATTGAGCACTGGAAAAGCCTCCTTTTTGTGCATCCACTAGACCTTGCATTGCTCTGACAGTATTATGGTTTGGTGGACCATATGTTTGAGTTAACTCTTTTGCCAATTCTTTAACACTAAACTTTTTGTATAGACCTGTGGCCCCTTTGGGCATTGAAACAACATCTCCAGCGCTTAATGCTAATCTAGCATCATGAGTACAGGCCTTGGATGCCCCTCCCAATTTTGCCACTCGATCAATTTCTTCCAATTGTTTTGGAGTAACATCGATTACATAATGAGAACCGGCCCTTACCTGATCAGTTTCTTTTAGTTTGCGAATTGAATGAAAGGACCCTCCATCATACTGATATGGTTTGCCATCTTTGTAATATCTCGTAGTCAAATGGCCTCGATCATGGCTAAACTCGACTACTACAGATTTGCCTCTTTTTTCTTCGGGTATAATATCTGATAATTTCATCGTACGATGAAACTCTGAAGAACTCTCAATTGTTACACAATGGGCCTTGTTAGCACTAGCAATTGTTGGGTCTGTGCACCTGTGTGATAAAGTTTCCATGAATCCTTTACAACCAGACTTACGAGTAAACTTACTAGTGCAGGTTTTAAATAACTTCTCATTTCCCGGTTCAACTAGACTTGAGGTGGGTGGTGGAAGGTCATCTGCTCTCTTTGCCAACTTACCTGCTCTTTTTCCATCAACAAGAGCTCCTGCAATATCATCGGCACTGCTTGCCAACTTAGAAACCTTGGCCGCTTTCATTGCCATGCCAGCACCAACCACATCTGCAGCAGTTCCCGCTGCCGCCCACTTAATGCTACTATCGAGCTCTTCTTGGCACTTATCTCCAGTAACAGATGATGCCATTGCCTGTTCCATGGTTGAGGTCATGTAGCCACTTACTCTGTTTTGATTACACTCTTTGTTTTTCTCCCAGATCTCATAACCGGTCATAGCGGCTCCAGTAGAGCCTACAGCAGCGATGCCGACAGGACCAGTCATAGCAACTGCAGCTCCGGCAAGCAGAAGTTGGCCACCAGTTTTGATGGCCCCTGTAAGCTTTTTATCAGCGCCAACTCGACCTGACATATAACAGTTTGCAGCTGCCAAAACAGGATCGTCTGGATCATCTCCTGGCCTTAGTCTGGTTGGATCAAGTTTAGAAATGAGTGAGGTATCATCTAGGTAACCGTCAATTTTAGCTGGATCAGTAGTATTTTTGACACCTTGACACTCAGCAATTTCTGCTTGAAGTTCTTCTCGGGCCTGATTGTGACTATATAGACCGAGATTTCGATGTGTCTGTCTATCATTGTTTAACAAGTTGGAACCTTTATGAGCGTAGGTGTCTGCCCTTCTCAACATATTGCCAAGCTTTGGGTCTTGAGCAATCATTCTGTGTTGATCCCTCACTCTGTCCTTTAGATGGTTCTCAAATGCGGCCCGACCGGCACTGCCTGCACCATGTTTGTCTCTGATTTTGCAAGCTTCGGCCACAGCGGGACTACCATAAGCGGCACTATTTCCTGCACCTCGAGCACATACCGCCCAGTTATGGGTAGTGGCCTCTTCCATCGCCTTATTGTCTGCAATATATTGCTGAAGCTGCTCAAACTGTTTGACCTCGGCTTGCGTAGGCATCGGATAGCTGCCCTTATCTACAGCAGGGAAACGTTTATCCATAAAGGTCTGGGCAGTTTTAATGCGCTCATCACAAAGCTGTTGCATTCTTTTCCACTCACGGGCCTTCATTTCATGTGCCGATACCCCGCTTGCATTTGCTCCCACTTGGTCACTTTGACTTCTGCCACCCCCGGTCTGGTCAGAAGTAGCACTCTTTTTTTCAAAATCAGACAACATTGCGTCTGTGTCTTTTGTATCTTGGTTGGCAAGAATCTCATCAATATCACTTTGCATCTTATCGATATGTTTTGACTTTTGTTGATCAACTCCTTGAGTCCCCTTAGACTGTTTGGCAAACGCACTCCACATTGCTTGTCTCCCAATGGGGTGTACAAGCAGAGCGTCTATCACCGCAGTAGCTTTGTTTTGTGCAACATTAACCTGTTGTTCTTCCTCTGCAGTCATACCCATGGGGCCACTTCCAATGGCCTCTTTTACAGAGTCTGGTATCCATTTAGAATTTGAAACTGCCTCTTGAGCTTGTTGTGTCTTCGTTTTTTTTCTTTTTTGAGCTTTTTGCGAAAGTTTGCCCGTTGGTGCCAAAGACTGATGATTGAATTGACTTATGTATTGAAGGGACTTCTCAATATCTTTAAATGTCTTTTTATATTTTTTTACCAGTGCTTTACATGAGCTACTATCTTTATATCCCTTGGAAAGAACCTTTTTGTGACTTTTAACAATTTTATCCCAGTTTCTAATTTTTCTATTTGAGGGTTTTGCTTTAGCATTACCCCCATAGAGTTTTTTCATATAGTAGTCGTACATCTGCTTGGTAGTCTTTTTCTTTTTCTTCTCACCACCGTCTTGCTGCGATTGCTCCTCATTGATGGCGCCATCGCCACCAGAAGCTCCTTGACTTTTGCCAGTGCTACCTTCTTTTTTAGCTCCACTACTACCTTTGGCCGCTCCAGAAGAATCAGAAGCATCTGCTGCCCCAATTTCACCGAGGGATTCAATTTCACTTTCTATTGCTTTTGTCGGATCTTTTTTTGTAACGTCATTAATGAGCTTTTCTTCAAGTTTGGTGACAAGCTTCAACGCCCAGTCAAGATTTTTATTAGATACTTTGGGGTTAATTTTGGACTTTTTGAAAGAGCACTCTGGGAGTTTGTCAGCAATTTTTTGATGTTTTTTTACCCTTTGCTCAAGCCCCATTTTTAAAAAGTCACACCCTTGGGTCCCCTTTTTACAGGTACCTCCACTAATAAGACCAGCTCTTTTTTCGGCATATTCTAAAGCAGCAATTGAGGCCATGGCATATTGTTTGGCCAAATTACTTAAGGCCCCCGAGGTGGCATCTACACTATTTTCTACATTTTGCAGTTGTCTTTTTTGCGCCTCTGTCGCTACACCTATTTTGTCTTGAGCAGCACACATCTGCCCTTGCAGTACACTAGTTGCCCTTCCCCTATGATCCCAGCTAGTGTCTTCTAACCTCAAGTAGATTTGGGATGCCCATGCTGCATTTTTAATATCTTTAATACGTTGACATTTTGGATGTATGCGCGCGACAGTTAGGGCAATACCTAAAGCAGATGTATTTTTTATTCTCGTTTGCTCTCCCAGAGGTTTGCTGTCTTTTTCCTTAGAACTTGCAGGAAGAATTAAAGACAGACAAATTATTAGCACGTGAATTTTACTCAATATATGTGTCATCTTGGAACCTACCATTTACAATTTTTTTTAAATAACGAGATGATATTATTTTCCAAATGCTTCTATCAGTGTTTTTTTCAATTGCCACATCTGCATATTTAAATCTAGTTTTTCTTGTACTTACATTTGCTACTTTTGTTTTGACTAACTCCTCACTCTGCTTTATCTCTTGTTGAGGCATTTCAAATTCTGTCGTTTCCTCTAAAACAGGCTCATTGTTTAATCTGCCACTAATTACTTGATTGAACTTTTTGGTTGAAAATGCTGGCGGCGCTTTGGGCCTACTTTTACCCATAATAAACTCTATGGCCGCCTCTAATAGACCTGGCCTTTTTTGTTTTTTTAATGCTCTCAATTTATTTCTTTTAACCAATTTTTTGGCCAAAGGTAGTTCATCTTTATCAAAGGAGCGCAAGATACTTGTTTCTAACATTTTGAAGTTAATGGGTCTTTTGCCCGCCCTTTTTCTTTTTTGGTTATAACTTCTTTGTCCCCTTTGTATAAACTTCATTTGCAGATCGTACATTTTATCAGAGCCTTCCAGTGACGAAACATCAGTATGGGGAAAATTGTTTTTTTTTGCTTCCTTTACAATCAAATTATCCAACTGTTGACTTAAAAATTTGGCCTTTTTGCAATTTTGACTTACTCGTTTATTTTTAGTCTTACAATCTAGATAAGGATGATCAAGCATGTGGCTTGCCAAACCAGTATCGCTAAAAATTATAAAACTAGCGAATACATAAAAATGTGAGTATTTTGTCACAAGTTTTTCTCCATCGTGCATTTGTAACTTTAATATCGGGTTATTAGTCAAAATTTTCAATAGTTTCCTAGTTATTAGTCAAAATTTTCAATAGTTTCCTAGTTATTATTATAACTTAACTCCGGTTTATAGGAGCAAAAAAATACAGTACTAGAGATTGATACTAGATATGTATTTGAAATTGTGTGCTTGAAGAGATACTGGCTTTTTATTTGAAATGGCAGCAATTATTGGCAATCAAACAAGAGTTAGAGCTAATTTTTAAACCACACCCTATTTTCACGAACCAGCAATTCATTTAGGTAGATATAATCGATGTGAGACCTCATTTTTGACAACAAATCATGATTTTTAAACGTATCAATCATATTATTTTTTTCCATAGGATCTTCAGACAAATCATAAAGGCGTTCGCGCTTAGTTTTTTGACGAAAAACATACTTATAAGGAGGTACAATTGAAATGAAATATCTTCCGCCATATGGTTGCACCATCAAAATTGGTTTTGTGATTGGTTTAAATAAATGCTCCCCAATAAAGTGAGTTTTTGCACTTATACCCACAAAGTTTAACAAGGTTGGTGCTATATCCACTTGAGAGTGGTATTCATCCACTACTGTAGCCGCTTTGATCGACTTATTTTTTTTCCAAATGAAAACAAAAGGTGTTTTAAACACTTCTTCATTGTATGCCAAAAAGGTACTATAAGATCCGTGCTCTCCGGCAGGACAACCATGATCTCCGGTTACAATTATGATGGAATTTTCTAAGTACTTGCGCTTTGACAACTCTTTAAAGAATGTTTTTAAATATTCATCAGTAACTCTTATAGAGTTTGCCATAAATTGTCGTTTAGTAGACTGATTCGGGTATAAGTACCTCTCATTTTGGGGAACCTCGTTAAAGGGGCCATGATTTGAAATAGTAGTTAAAGCTCCAAAAAATTTAGCTGATTTGTTCTTTTTATGCAATTTATCTACATATTGAAAAAACTTTTCATAAAAAAGAGAGTCCGGTATTCCCCATCCCCATTTTAACTTCTTTTCCTGGGCCGAAATAAATTCTGAACTCATGCCTTTTGCATGCTTAAATCCATTTTTTGCTACAAACTCATAGGTATTATCAAAATGAATATTTTCAAATGCTTTAAAAAATAAAGTTTCATACCCATTACTTTGCAAAATCTGTGGCAAACAATTTAGATTAATATGAGAAAAGTTGGTAAAAACTTTTTGCCTTGTAAGTGGTAATATAGAACAAAGAATAGAAAGCTGCCCTTTGGATGTTTGCATAGAGTGGCCATAAAAATTTTTAAAAAACACCCCCTGCTTCATCAAGGAATTATAAAATGGAGTGTACTCCTTGCCTTCTTTATTTTTACTATTTACAAAAAAAGCATTAAAAGACTCTACCATTATAATAAAAATGTGAGGTCTATCTTCACTTTGATAACTGGAGTTAACCTCATCTCTCACATAAGGAAAAGGCCTTCTGGCAAGCTGTTGTAGATGCGGGTTACTGGTTTGAATGTAGTGTGACTGGATTGTTTTTAAAAACATTCCAATCTCATCATATACAACTGGTAAAATATAGATAGATACACAGTAGGTTAAGATAAATATAACAGATGCATAGAACCTGTGTTTAATATGCCCAAACTGAGAAAATTTTCTATATCGCACCTCTAAAAAGACAAATAAAATAAACAGTCCTAAGGTGATATATAGATCTTTAGGCTTAAAAAGGGCCAAAATTACTTGAAAGCTCTCTTTTTGGGCAATTAGACCAAAATTGTCAGAGAGTATTGAAAAATCAACATTCCAAGCAGTTCTTAAGTGATAGTGACCGGCCAAAACGTAATAAACAAGCAGCAGTATTGTGGTCGCCGATTGCAATAGGCGCTTTCCACAAAAAATTAGCTCAAACATCCGAAATAAAACAAACAAGCAAACGTACCCAGCAGCAATAAGTACTATAGCGGTAAGATCCAGTTCAAGCTCATCAACGCTCTCTTTTAAATGAAATCTGAGCAAAAAGAAGGTATAAAAAAACCATATTAATTTAATTGGAAATGTTATTTTTAATAGAGGTGATTCTTTGAACCACAATTTAACTGTATTCATCAGTTCTTCCTAATGTTTGCTGGCAAGCAAGCTTATCATTAGTTACAAGAATTGAAAAACGTGATTCATTATGAGGAGTTGATTTGTCGTTAATTAGTCACAAAGACCAGTGCGCTCATTATAGCCGGTAGTCTCTGAGCAGTCACATAAAAGAGGATTTCCCCACTCATTGGTGGCCTTGGTACAAAAATTTGATAATTTGAGTGGATATGCATCTAGACCATTTTGAAATACGGCCTTGCCACCTGCTATCACCTCAATTGGAAGCTCCACATGGACCCCATATTCTTCCACCATATCAAACTCTAATGTTTGCTTAAACAACATGCGACAATCACCAGCAAAATCGTTAGTTTCGATAACAAATGGTTGTATAGATTTATTTAAACTAAGAGATTGTGACTGCTTTTGTGCCTTAATGCCAAAATCTAGTTCGTGACAGCCCCCATAGACAACTTCTATCGAAAATATACCGTCATTGTAGTCTGCTTTGTCATAGTGAACGAGCGTAGAGACAGGAATATTGGCAAGTGTTGCACTTACAGAGCATATAAGTGCTGTGATTAATACAATTAGTTTTGCTTTCATAAATAACCTCCTATCAAACTTTAAAAAAAAGTGATTTAAATTTTCAAGAGATTAATAGGCCCATATATGGAAAAAGAGAAATTATTTGTTGTGATTTAAATGAGAAGTTTTACTACTTAAAAGTTTATTCAGTGTGCATAGAGATTAAAGCTGCGATGAAGCATGTTCACAGGTTTTTGAATACTCTCTTATAATCTTCCAACCATCACTTTCTAAAATCAAAGAGACTGTTTTATCGCTTTGATCCTGGTAATTATTGGCGCTGTAGAACTGATGAAAATTTGTCAATACATGCTTATCATCAATAAATTCTAAAGAAACGTTTTTAAGTTTTACGCGTATTTTTGAAGCCCTGCTAATTACTCGTCGCCTGCTGCTCTCCCAAGCTTCTTTGTCAGCATACCTGCTTGGGACCTTAAATTTATCAGAATAAGACGAAATATAATTGTCAAGATTCTGTGAAGACCATGCTAGAGACCATTTGCCGAGGGCCAACCTAACTTGGGCCATAATACGCTCAATTTTTGGATTTTTTTGCTCATTTTGAGGTGTAAAAGTCACGGTCTTGTATTTTGGACCCGTTTGGTCGGGCTTAGGCGATTCTGTTGACATTTTGTTGTAGACAGAAAGTGACTGTTCAACGTCATTAATGAGGCCCACTGAACTAACGGCATTTTCAGAGTTCAATTTTACCTTCAACAATTTTTTCCACGTTTCTGGTACAAATTTGACGAGATATTTGCGCTTAAATTGGTGCGAATTTGTGGTTTTTTTAAGTGCTGCAAGTGAGCTTTGGTACTCACCTAAAAGCGCGTCAATATTTTGCAATTTCTTCAAAGATACAAGTTTTAGGTCCTGTATCTTTTCATTTTCTAAAAATAACTTAATTTGCTCTCTTAGTGCCCTAATACTGTCGGTATTGACGGCAATTTTTGCCAAGAGTTTTTCTTCAACTTTAGATACAACACTTTTGCTCGGAATTAGGCCCAAAAAGTGCGAAATTTTAGCAAATTCAAGGTTATAAGTTCTCTTGTCTACCACGTTGTTAAAACTTGGCTTAGATTTTTTTATCAGATTTTTGAATTTTTTGAGCCAATTTATGTGCTCATTTCTGGCGTAAATTGAGAGTCTTTCAATACGGGTTTGCATGCGCTTAATGCTAAGTTGTCTATTTTGTCCATTTTTTAAAAACCTAACTTCCCCGCTTTCTATGCCCACCACAGCGTGTATTTGGAAGGAAAATACCGCTTCGCACAGATAAAAAAAGGTCAAAAATAGCTTAAAAGGTTCCATTTTCATAGCATTATTTGATATTTAAGCAAAGTTAGACTGGCAAGTCAATCAAACGAAGCCAAATAAGGCCATTTAAATAAAGCTTGTATTATTAAATAGTTATGATTATAATTATTCATATAATATAAATTATACGAATATATTTAAACAAATTATGTCGTATGTAAAAAAATAGGCCATTTACACAGGTGAAAACGCAACATTTAACTTGGACCCAAGAATATCTACAAAATTGTCGGCAGATGAACAAATCAACTTTAACTATAAAAAATTATCGCGCAGATTTATTTAAATTTATCAACTGGTTTGAGCTCACACACAATGCCACAATTGACAAGGCCAATGGGAATACAGTCACAGAATACAAATCATTTTTAACAACAGGTGGCACCGTTTTTAAAAAAAATGGAACACTGAAAATTTGCCTTTTTTTCCTCAAAAAAAACTTCCTTAAAATTTGGGGATTTTTGCTCAAAAAACCGCTAAATTTTGATCAAAATCCAAGGCCTGTGATGTTGCAAAAGCCTCTGTCTGTAAGCTCCAGAAGACGTCACCTTTCATCTGTTAAAAATTATTTTGAATACTTAAAGCAGGTCAATGAAGACAAAAGTGGCCTTTTTTTAAAAAATCCAGTTAAAACCAAATTACACGCAATCAAATTAAAAGATATCGACGTACAAAGCACCCGTCTTTTAACAGCAGATGATTGGAGTAAAATTTCAGAGTCAGTGTATCGCTTGCGCCTTAAGCTTATTGTAAATCTGCTATATTGGGGAGGACTTAGAATTTCTGAGCTTGCAAATTTAAAAACTTCCAACTTTGATGAATTAAACCAAACGATCACTTTTGCCAGAAAAGGTGGATATATCCACGTTTTAAAGGTTCAAAAGGCACGCAAAATTTTCACATTGTTTAAGGCCTTTATCGCTACAAAAAACAACTCCGATGTGTACTTATTTGCCTACAAAGAGAATAAACCTCCGTCTGATCGAGCACTTTATAATATAATAATGAAGATACTAACAAGAGCTAACTGTTCAAAAGGCCTATCCCCACATAGCTTCAGGAAGGCCTGTGCCACTAATTTGTATCGAAAAACTAAAGACTTGTTGCTTGTCAGAGATTACCTAAACCATCACGACGCTAAAATTACCCAAAGTTACATTGATATTAGGGTAGATAGTTCTTAAAATTATTAGTAGACTGTATTATAGGGCCTAATAAACAGGAATTATTTTTTATGGCAGAAAAAAACACGGTTTCAACTTTTGGTGAAGGCCAATTTCTTTTTAAACAGGGCGACCAAGGGGGCGAGCTCTACGTCATTAAGTCTGGTGAGGTAGAATTAACAGTCATCGATATCCACTCAGGGGAGCAAGTGATCGTTGCCGTCGTGACAGCACCGACAGTTTTAGGCACTATGACCTTTTTAGAAGGAGACAAGCGGTCGGCCACTGCCAGGGCAAAATCTACCGTTACCTGCACCGTTGTCAATCAGGAGCAAAGACAAGAGTTACTAAAACAGACTCCTCCTTGGTTAAAATCGCTTTTAAAAGACATGTCTTCTAATCTACGAGCTTTAAATTCAAAATACTCAAAACTTACAAAAGAGTACGAAGCACTCAAACAAGAACACGAAACGCTACAAAAAAGAGTAGAATATCAAAGAAAATATTTAGAACAATCAACTGCATCCAATAAGTAAGCTAGGAGGGGCAAAATGCTAAAATATAAAGGAATATTAGGCAGAGTTACTTATGACGATGATAAAGAAACGTTTTATGGCAAACTCGTGGGTATCGCAGATAACATTACCTTTGAAACAATCGATATTGGCGACATTGAGTATGAGTTTCAAGTTGCAGTAAACGACTACCTCGAAGCATGTCAATCAAGAGGCATTAACCCAAATGTAGACCTCTCAAGTGAAATCATGATTAATATTGGGCAACAGAGACACCGAGATATTTTAAAAATTACAAAATTAAAAGATATTGAGCTAAGTGAGTGGCTGCTTGAGGCCATTGATGAGAAGCTAAAGCGCGACGCCTATGATGTTGTGGACTCATCAAAAATCGACAAAAGTGCACTTAATTTCTCCTAACTTATAATGATACATTTTCATAATTTCCTTAGTTAAATAGTCTCTTAACCTTTTAACTATAGGCACTTAGGTCCCCGTTTGTGAAAAAAATCACAAAAAAAGTTTGCCATAACAAAATTGCTTTGATAAATTTTTGGGCAAGTTTTTAACAAAAAGGAATTGTATGAAAAAACGCTTTGTCTCTGTCCTCGTAACCCCCCTTGTTCTTTTAACATTTTTTGCTTTTATCTCTTTTGACACTACTAAATCTTCACCAAACAAAATTAATTCTTCGGATCAATTAAATGTTGATTTAAAAAGTAGTTCTGCAAAAACACCTTTGACGCATGGAGCCCATGTCAAAGCAAGCTTAAAAAAATCTAAGACTGATTTCAAAGATTTCAATGCATCTGATAATTTATTTTTAATTAATAAAGAATATTTAGACCAAAATGTTGCGGTCAATGACCAGCATTCTGCCGCCCAATATATAACAAATTATCTACAGGCCAAATTTCCTAAAACTTTTAACATTTCGGGGTCTTTTTTAAGTCACGAAAAAAATAAAGTTGATCAATTGGGCAATCAAGTATTTCGCTTTGGACAAGTCTACCAAGGTGTGCCTGTATTTGCTCATCAAATAGCATTGCAAGTAAATAAACTTGGAAAACCATCTCTGCTCTACGGAGTTGTCACTCCAAACATAAACGTTGCAACAACACCAAAGTTGCAAGCAAGCGAGATCGTCGAAAAGTTTGCCTCAAACCGTCAAATTAATATAGAAAACATTGAAGTTTATAAAGCACCTAAGCTTCAGATCTACGTCGATAAAAACAACAAATCATCTTTGGTATATAACTCAGTCATGAGATTTCATAAATCAAATAAGGGTATGGATGTTCAAGAAGTGTTCATATCAGCAAATACCGGTGAACTCGTAAGTTCCATCAGTCGAGTGCACAGCTCAATGGAGCCCGATATATATGACTACCAAGGTGGATGTGTTTCTAACGAAATGATGGGTAGATTATCTAGGTCTCCACAAAGTAGTATGATTCAAGAGGAAATCCTAAGCGAATTAACTCAAAATCAAGCATTAGATGACGAGGGTGACTCTGCCGCAACTGCTGCTTATGAAAACTATAGGATGACATATTGGTTTTTTAAGCACATGTTTGGCAGAGACTCGTATGACAATCGCGGTACAAAATTGCCCGTTGTCATCCATATCAGTGTAGAAAAGTCAAATGGGCCAAACGCCCATCCCCCAAGTAGGATGCCACCAAGAAGAAGGCCTAGAGGTCCAATGGGACCACAAAGAGGACCCATGTATGGCCCAGGACCTTATGGCAGGCCCCCAATGGCAGGTCCTAGAATGATGAATACATATCCTTCACGCTGCTCTAAAAACCAGATTATGTTTATTCCCGACCTCGTTCTTTTATTGTTCGGAGATGGCGATGGCAACAAGATGAGATACCCCGTTAAATCTTTAGATATTTTCTCTCACGAATTCACCCATAGCATTACATGGTTTGAGTCGGCCCTCGTGTACAGAGATGCATCTGGTGCCATTAATGAGTCGCTTTCAGATATTTTTTCGGCCGGTGCTGAGGCATTTGCTGACTCCGGCGGTGGTGAAGACGGCTTACCTGAGGGTGGCCTGGTAGCTAATTCTAAAACTTGGGTTCTTGGAGAAGACACGATTGATAGCTCTATGCTTAGGCACATGAACAATCCAACCCAAGATCGCCAAAGTGCAGATGACTACCGACAAGCAAGAATGGGAAGAGAAGATAACGGCCACGTTCATTCTAACTCTGGCATCATGAACTTGTCTTTTTACCTTCTGTCTGAAGGTGGCGCACATCCTCGCAATAATACAGATGTCGAAGTAAATGGAATTGGCATCGAAAAAGCACTACAAATATATTATCATTCCTCCACGAATCTCTTCATAAAGCACACAAACTTTGTAATGGCGCGTGATCTCCTGGCGCGCTCTGCAGAGGATCTCTATGGGCACTGCTCAGAAGAGTGGATTGCTGTGCACAAATCGTTTGATGCTGTAAACGTTCCAGGTGACTGGTACTGCCAATAGGCGGTACCAGCTCCCTCCTTAACAGTCCCCTTAATCCATTAAAGTTGCTATTTAGCAGTTATTTTGTTAAATTACAAAATCTTACACGGTAACTATCCAGAATAAGGGGATAATTCAATGGACATTGATACTACAAAGCAACTTTTAGACGCTGTTTACGCACGTAGTCGCAAAAATTTAAAACTAGTGCGGGAAAAACTTGGCAAACCATTAACTCTAGCTGAAAAAATATTACTTTCTCATTTAGATAATCCACAGAAGCAGGAATTAGAAAGAGGAAAATCATTTTTACTACTTAGGCCTGACAGAGTCGCCATGCAAGATGTGACTGGGCAAATGGCACTTTTGCAATTTATGACAACTGGGAAGCAAAGCACTGCCGTCCCGACCACAGTTCACTGCGATCATCAATTAATCGGCCAATTTGGTGCAGACAAAGATCTGGCATTATCAAATAAAGACAACTTAGAAGTTTATGATTTTTTAAGATCGGCAACTAGTAAATATGGTATTGGTTTTTGGGGACCAGGTGCCGGTATTATCCATCAGGTAGTACTTGAAAACTATGCATTTCCAGGTGGCTTGATGATTGGAACTGACTCTCATACACCAAATGCAGGCGGCATCGGCATGATTGCTTGTGGTGTTGGAGGAATGGATGCAGTCGACGTTATGGCCGGTATGCCTTGGGAGTTAAAATTTCCAAAAGTGCTCGGCGTGAAACTAACTGGAGAGTTAAAGGGGTGGACTGCACCCAAAGATGTTATCTTAAAACTTCTGGGCATTTTAACCGTCAAAGGCGGCACAAATAAAATAATTGAATACTTTGGTGAAGGAACAAAATCCATAAGCTGTACTGGAAAAGCAACCATAACAAACATGGGTGCAGAGCTTGGGGCCACCACTTCAGTATTTCCTTTTGATCAATCAATGCAAAACTACTTAAGATCTACTGCTCGAGAAGATCTACTTGAGTCCATAACTAAAAACGCTGACCTCTTTTGTGCAGACAGTGAAGTATGTGACAACCCTGACAAGTACTATGATGAAGTAATTGAGATTGACCTGTCGACTCTTGAGCCCCACGTAGTTGGACCCCATACTCCGGATTTGGCAAGACCAATCAGTCAATTAAAAGAGGAAGCCAAACAAAAAGGATTTGCTTTAAATTTAACAGCTGCCTTAATTGGCAGTTGTACTAACTCATCATATGAGGATTTAGGCAGAGCTGCAGATATTGCCCAGCAGGCCCTCGACAATAATATAAAACTAAAGTCTCTTTTGGCCGTCTCCCCTGGTAGCGACCAAGTCTATGCCACCATCGAAAAAGAAGGCTGGGTTGAAACATTTGAAAAACTAGGTGGTATCTTTTATACCAATTCTTGTGGGCCATGTATTGGTCAATGGAAGCGAAATGATATTACAAAGGGCGAGAAAAACTCAATTATTACCAGTTTCAATAGAAACTTTAAGGCCCGAAATGATGGCAGCCCCAATACTGAAGCTTTCATTGCAGGACCAGAGCTTGTGCTGGCCATGGGACTTAGTGGTCGTTTAGATTTTGATCCTACCAAAGATGAGTTGACTACTGAAGATGGAAAGAGTGTAGTGCTTAGACCACCTGTTCGAGGTGCGGCCCTTCCTGAAAATGGTTTTGTCAAAACCGGCAGAGGCTATGAAGCTCCTCCAAGCGATGGTAGCAATATCACAGTCAAGGTAGATCGGGGCTCAGATAGACTTCAGTTAATCGATCCATTCGCCCCTTGGGATGGCAAAGATTTTGAAAAATTGCCAGTTTTACTAAAGGCCAAAGGCAAGTGCACAACAGACCATATCTCCCCTGCTGGCCCCTGGCTAAAATACCGAGGCCACCTTGATAAAATAAGTGATAATATGTTTTTAGGTGCCAATAATACATTTTGTGAGACTCCAGGCGAGGCAATTAATCAACTTACAGGCAAGCAGGACAAAATTCCAGTTGTCGCCAGAAACTATAAAAGTCAATCCAAGCGCTGGGTTGCAGTTGGAGATGATAACTATGGAGAGGGCTCAAGTAGAGAGCACGCTGCCATGTCTCCTCGCTACTTAGGAGCTGCTGCGGTAATTGTTAGAAGCTTTGCAAGAATTCACGAGACTAATCTCAAAAAACAAGGAGTGCTTCCACTGGTCTTCACCAAACCTGAAGACTACGATTTAATAGACAAAATGGACACTGTATCGATTATAAATTTAGATAGTCTTAAACCAAACACAGACCTTACAGCAATAATTAATCATGCAGATGGCAGCAGTCATCAAATTGCTCTCACTCATACTTTAAATAATGAGCAGTGTGAGTGGTTTAAGGCGGGATCTGCACTAAGTATGTTAAAAAATAAATCTTAAAAAACTATAAACAGGCCACGGAGGACAACATGAATATCCATGAGTATCAAGCAAAACAACTGTTTAAAAGTTACGGCATCAATGTTCCAAATGGGCAGATGGCAACAACTAAACAAGAAGCAGTCAACATTTACACCCAGTTAAATGTAGAATCAGTAGTCGTAAAAGCACAGGCCCACACTGGCGGTCGCGGAAAAGCAGGAGGCGTTAAGCTAGTTAGCTCTGCATCTGCCGTAGAAGAGGCGTCTGATCAAATTTTAGGGATGACTCTTGTCACCAAGCAGACAGGTGCCGAGGGAAAACTTATTGAAAAAGTTTTAGTCGAAGAGACCAGTCAAATTGAGCGAGAGATATATCTATCTTTACTAGTTGATCGAGAAACGGCAAACGTTGTCTGTGTTGCCAGCAAAGAAGGTGGAACCGAAATTGAAGAGCTCGCAGAGCACTCCCCTGAAAAAATTGCCAAAGAGTATATCTCAATCCACACCGGCATTAGATCTTTTCACATCAACGCTCTTGCCAAACAGCTCGAAATTCCAAAACCTTTGATGAAAGAATTTCGCTCATTTTGTCAAAACTTATATTACCTATTTATAACTCATGACTGTTCCATGGTGGAAATTAACCCACTGGTTATCACAAAAGATCAACACATAATTGCTCTTGATGGAAAAGTAGGCTTTGATGATAATGCTCTTTATCGCCACAGTGAAATCCAAAAACTTAGAGATGAAAAAGAAGAAGATCCACGTGAAGCACAAGCTGCCCAAGAAGGCTTTAGCTACGTCAGCTTAGATGGCAACATCGGCTGCATGGTTAACGGTGCAGGCCTTGCCATGGGAACCATGGACATGATTAAATCATTTGGTGGAGAGCCTGCAAACTTCTTAGATGTTGGTGGAAGTGCCGATGCCCAAAAGGTTGCATCTGCTTTTAAGTTGATCTTATCTGATGAAAGTGTAAAAGCAGTACTTGTCAACATCTTTGGTGGAATTATGAAGTGTGACGTAATTGCCGAAGGTCTAATTACTGCAGTTAAAGAGCTCAATGTCTCAATCCCATTAGTTGTTCGCCTTGAGGGCACCAATGTGGAAATTGGTAAAAAAATACTAGAGAACTCGGGGCTTAAAATACAGGCAGCATCTACATTTGCAAAAGCTGCAAGACAAGTAGTTCAACTGGCAAACCAAGCTTAAAAAGAAGACTTAAAAAAAAAGAAGAAGGAGGCATACATGGCCATTTTATTAGATAATAATTCAAAAGTACTAATCCAAGGAATCACAGGAAAGCATGGCCTTTTTCATGCAAAAGGATGTGCAGAATATGGCACAAATATCGTCGGAGGCGTAACTCCAGGCAAAGGTGGAACATTTGTAGAAGACTTTGCTGTATTTGACTCAGTCGCAGAGGGAAAGCAAAAAACCGGTGCCAACGTCAGCTGCATATTTGTACCCGCCCCATTTTGTTATGATGCTTTAATCGAAGCAATTGACGCTGAGATGGAGCTTGTCATCTGTATCACCGAAGGTGTACCTGTCCTCGACATGGTAAAAGTAAAAAACTATTTAAAAGGTAAAAAGACCAAACTCATAGGCCCAAACTGCCCAGGAATTATCTCACCAGGTATGGGCAAAGTAGGCATTATGCCCGGCTATATCCATAAGCAAGGAAATGTCGGCATCATCTCTAGAAGTGGAACCCTTACCTACGAAGCAGTTCATCAAGTAGGTGCCGCTGGCTTTGGCCAATCAACTTGTATCGGTATCGGCGGCGACCCTGTGCGAGGCCTTGGATTTATTGAGTGTTTGGAGTTATTTAACGATGACCCAGACACAGATGCGATCGTTTTAATCGGCGAAATCGGTGGCAATGATGAAGAGCAAGCGGCCCAATGGATTAAGAAAAATTGCAAGAAAAAAGTTGTAAGCTTTTTTGCTGGAAGAACGGCGCCCAAAGGAAAAAGAATGGGCCACGCCGGTGCAATTATTTCCGGAAAAGGCGGCACTGCTGAAAGCAAGATTGAAGCGATGAAAGAAGCCGGAGTACCAGTTGCAGATCGTGCCAGTGATATTGGTAAAACACTTCTTGAGGCCATGAATGGTTAATAACATAAACTTAACATGTGAACAACGGATCTTTAAATATGCTTACAGATAAAAAGGTCAACATTGCCATATTGGGTATTTCGGACAATCCATCCAGATACAGCTTTATGGCAATGAAAAAATTATTGGATAACGGCTACAACAATATCGTTGGAATTTCACCAAAGATGCCGCAACTTTCAGATATTAAAGTTGTGGGCAATCTGCGTGATCTAACCGAGTCAATCCATACTTTAACTGTTTATGTTGGCAGCAAAAGGCTTGACTGCATGATAGATGATATCATTAAGCTTGGGCCCACAAGAATAATTTTAAATCCTGGTACTGAAAATGAGGACTTAGAAGTTAAGGCCCAGAAGGCCGGGATTGAAATTTTCAGGGCCTGCACCCTAGTCCTCCTCTCAACCGACCAATTTTAATTGTGCGGCCGAAAGTGTGGGATCATTTTTTAAGTTCTAGAGTGTAAAAAATTGAACTGTCATTTAAGGGTGTCGCAATAATATTCATATGTTAGAAAGCGATATATTAGACACTAAAATGCAGCCTACTTGGGTATGACACCCAGAAGAGATATAAACAGAGAAATTCAAAGGCAACATCGCTACGTGCCACCCTACTGCCCAAATCAGCATTGTGAGCTTCATATTAAAAATGCAGACCATGGCAATTTCTTTCACTGCCATGGCTGGAAGACTATCAAGCGGTTCCCCTATAAAACCAGGCGCTACAAATGCACTCGATGTGATAAGACCTTTTCATATACTTTCTTTAAACTCGATTATTGTGAGAAAAAGTGGGGGCTAAATCAGCAGATTTTTGAGTTTAATCGGGTGGGAGTATCTAAGCGGGAGTGTGGAAGAATGCTTGGTGTTAGTGAGCATCTAATTCGTGGCAGAGTCGAGAAGATGGCACGCTTTGCCCTTTTAAAGCATGCTCAGCTCATTCAGCAGTTGGAGATTGAAGAACCGATCGTTTATGATGGTCTGGAAAATTTTTCATATTCACAATATGACCCAAACAACATCAATCACGCCATAGGCAAGGATTCTCTATTTACCTATGATTTCAACTTTGCTCCTATTAATCGCAATGGAAGGATGTCGCCACGTCAAAAGGAAGTTAAATTATGGCTAGAGAAGTCATATGGGAAATATCCGCCTAGAGCGATTAGAACAAGCACTGAAAGGATCTTTAAACGCTTATTAAAAAAAGCTGGTGAGAATTCACTAATAATTTATAGCGACAACCACTTTCAATACCGCAGGGTGGTTGAGCGTGATATGAGGGATATGCCCATTGTCCATATCACAATTCCAGCAAAAATCTATCGGAACTATCGCAACAAGCTCTTTGCTGTCAATAATTTCGATATGCAAATTAGACACAATAGTGCTGCCTTTAAAAGGGAAACCATCGCTTTTAGCAAACATACTGTTGCCATGGTAGATCAATGCATACTCTTTATGGCCTTCAAAAACTATATGCGCAGTAAGT
>JADHTQ010000110.1 GCA_016784965.1 Bacteriovoracaceae bacterium
ATTAAATAATTTATAAAGTTGAAGTTATGAAATTATATTCTCTTTTTTTAGATGTAGCGTGAAGTCATATGTAGAATAAGGTCAAAATCGTCAACCATGAAAAGGTTACAAAACCGTAAAAGGTATGTTTACACTACAATTAATATGTTTCTTTCCTCGTAAGTAAGTTGATTTCCTTTTGGCTTAGCACATGAAGCATTACCAGTAAGATGGCATTTAAAATTTTTCAAATGCCATCTTTGATAATTTCCGTTACCAAACATACAAAGACAAGAAATTATATGTTAATAGGGATTATCAAAGAAAGTTGGTTTGGTCTATTCACTTAATGAAACAAGATTGAATAATTTTACTTAACGGTGTAATCATATTACCAGAGTGGCATTATAAAATTCATCCAGTACTAAAAAAGTTCGGTGTTTAGAGAATGGGGGCCGGTTACATCCTGTTTAAGCACTTTTTGCCTTAACATCTATTTCAAGGCCGACAGAATCTAAAAGGCGATTAAGGTTTTTTATTGTAGGATTTCCATCACGAGAGATCATTCGATAAAGTGCTTGTCGTGCAATACCTGTAATCTCTGAAATTTTACTTACTCCATGAGCTTTTACTACATCACCCAAGGCGATTTGCAAAAAATTAGCATCGTTCTCTTCGATGGCCGCCTCGATGTAAGAGGCCGCATATTCAGAATCTTTTAACCTTTCAAGCAAATCATTTTGAAAATCATTATTGTTTTTCATCTTTGCCTCCACTCATTTAGGTTTTCCTTTGCTTTTTTAATATCTCTTTCTTGAGAGGACTTATCACCAGCTATTAAAAGCAAAATTACCTGATCTCCATCAACTATGCTTAGATATACGCGATAACCTGGGCCATAAGGAATTTTCAGTTCAATAACCGAATCTCCAACTGACCTATGATTTCCCAAATCTCTTCTAATGCGAATATCAATTTTCGCTTTGGCCTTCAGATCTTTTAGCTTGTTAAGCCAATCCTTAACTGGAGCTTTTCCATTTGAACTACAAAAATATTTAACAATTCTCTCTTTCACTTGCATACCTTCTAATAGTGTAACATAAAAGTGACACTGCTGTCAATTATAAGTGACAGTCCCTGTTAAATTAAGTGGCCTGTTGAGGTCCAATTGCATCAAAAATGAGTACCATCAAAAGTTGCTCCTTTTGTTGTTTGTACGCATTTTGTACGCGTGGACTGATGATACACAGGGAAAAATCAGGAACTAAAAAGGAAAACGGAAATTGGTAAGTCGCTAAAATCTTTCAAAAAGTCTTTAATATTGGGTAGTTAAAAAAAGGCGTAGTGGTTCCCTCTTGGGGCCACCACACACTACTTAGCACAAATTTAGCCAATCAGTGAAAGCTGCTGACAGTCCCAGACAGGTTAGGGCCAGGAAGCTGGAGTAACTTATTGAAACCTCGTGTGAATGATTTTAAATAGATAAAAAAAAGCCACTGATCGTTCAATCAGTGGCTTTTTGCTTTGGAGGTTTCTTTAGGGCCTAAACATGATCGTATACTACACAACCTTACAGCCGAAAGAAGCCAGTACAAGGGGCTTCTGATGGATTGACGACTTGACCATTTTATTTAGAAAAGAAACTTAAAAGTTTTTAAACCTGTCTGACAGATAATTATAAAAGAAATTTCTTAAAATCTGTTTTGTAAATTTTTGCTAACTTCTTTGCAACACTTTTACCTACAGGCCTTTTGTTGTTTTCCATTGCCGAAAGGTTGTTTTGAGAAATTCCTGCAAGTCTCTCTACATCCTTTTGAGTAAGCCCTTCTCGAAGCCTTGCACCCTTTAGTAAATTTCCAATTAAATTCTCCTCAGATGCTGAATCTTTAAACACATCCTCTATGGACGCTTTTTGGCTACTTTGTTGCTCGCCATGATTGCCAACAAATTTATCTATGATTTCATTTAGAATCTTTAGATCATTTATTTTTTCGATCTTTTCAAGTTTATCGATGATCTCAATTTTAATTTTATTACCCTTAGTATGGCGCGCCTTCATGAGTGCCGACATAGTAAACCTCCAAAACTTTTATTAGCTTATCAACTACCCTATAACAAACTACATATCGGGGTTTCCCTCTCTGCAGATGGCAATGTCTTTCATCTACATTTTTCTTAGTCCCTTTGAGTTTGCCATAATTAGGCCAATCATTTTGATTCGGCCCTCTTCTTCTCAAATCAATTGCCAAATTCAAAGCGATTAATTTGATATTTTCAGGTAATTTCTTAACACCCTTTTCAGCCTTTTTAGTGAATGTTACACCCCACTCACCCTGCTTTTATCAAACATCACCTCACAACTACTTCCATTACACACTACTTTTTGAGGTATCTCAATGAGATATCTCAAAAACTGCTATATAATTTCAAGATATTACTAATATAAAGAGCTTGGCCACACCATTTTCTTTGAATGCTAAAGGCTTCCAGACTCCACTTATAGCATCTGGTGAATCTCCAACCTTCTTTCTAAACAGCTTCAATGGATAATCACTCATCTTTTTACCTTCACCTAGCTGACCCAATTCCAAAGATCACAATTTGTGATCTTTAGTTAAATAATTCAATAATATAACCTGAGAAAACCGGAGGTACCAAAACAGTACCTCCAAATTTTCTAGCTTCTCTTCTTATAAGAAAGATTCACAACATTATCACCAAACTCAATTTCATCAGGGATGAAATTAAGACTCTCTGTTGCACCCTTGGTATCAACATAGCCGAGTACAAGAGTGATTAGATCTAACCTAATTTGATAAAGATGAATAATACGTGGATGGATGCCAAGATTAGTAGGTGCCTGTTAAAACATCAACTTAAAAATTCACTATAATTGTCTTTAAGCCAATGTATTACTTCTTCTTTAAACTCATTAACAAAACCACGTATCTCTGTTACATCTGCTTTAGTAGCACCGCCAACACAATCATATTCAACACGGTTTCTCTTTCTTCTACATGTATCTAAATACTCACTGTCATCTTTTTTATGCATGCCCAAAATATCAGGGATCAAAGATATGACATTCATGTGGTGTCCCTGCCCCTTGACACGGTAACCGGAAGCTCTTACAAGAATATTGGCAAGCTTCAATGCCGCATTGTAAGCAATTCCAAATTGCCAATCATAGGTAATACCTTCTTGAGCAGAAACATTGTAATCTCTGTCAACGATTTTAAAAAGATCGATTATCTCTTGCTTTGAAGTTGGCTCTTTTACTAAGGCCCCTCTTTTTATAAAGTTATCTATAGTCATCAATATGTCCAGTTATTGGTTTTATTTCCTTTTTTAAAACGCTTGTAACGAAGTGATCTTTTTGCTTGATTCGTGTTTCAAATTCTTCTTTTGAAAAAATATGAGGGTTGATTTCCCTGCCCACTTTTTCCTGAACCCCTGAAAGCAACTTGGTCAAAGCTCGCATTTTAAGACTGCCGATTACAAGCAGGTCTATATCACTATCTGCTTTTTCTTTCTCCATAGCAAAAGAGCCAAAAATAAAAGAACACTCTACGCGAGAATCCTTTAATCTTTCTTTCAGAAGGCCAACAGCTCCCACTGTCTTTTCTACGATAGAGGCCAATTCGCCGTAGAGAGGATGCTCTTTGTTTATCTTGAAATATACACGATTTCCATCCTTTCTTGATTTAACAAGATCTATAGAGCAAAGATGTTTCATCTCTTTTTGAATAGAATGTATAGACATACTGCTAAGCCTCTCTATCTCTCTAAGATAATACTCTTCCTTCCTTCCGTTAAAAAGAATTCTCATTACTTCTGCGCGTGTTTTAGAGGTTAAAAGTTCTGCAAGCATTTTGTATACCTTTTGTATACTATTGTATCACATAATTATACATTTCCAAGCTATCTGTTCACAAGATTTTAGTCAGTTAGGAGACATTGTATCATTAAAGTATACGATCGTATACATTTATCGTACAATACCACATACCACGAGGTACCAGCTTTATATATTCGATCGAGGCAAAACTTTTTGGCCGAAAAATTCTACCGTAGCAGGTATTTCAGCCCATTCAAATTCCTCTAATAGTTTTCTGTTTTTCATCTCTAATTTAATATCATCCAAATCCCAAGGACTACCTTTATCATTTGCAATAGAATATAACATCATCTTAAAATCCTTTAAAACATGTGACTGATTACAATTTGATAAAATATTGTTTAAATGATGAAGGTTACTTGCTTCAACAGACATTCTTAAAATTACTTCTAAAAAATCCACAAAATCTTTTCGGCGTTCCGGATTATGATAGTAAGACTTCATTTTCAAATAAATCAATGCTAGTGGATTTGGTAAATAAATATTACCTCCAAAATGCAATGGGTCTTTCTTCGCAAAATCCATCCCTTCAAAGTTGAATAACTCCCCTACAGACATTAATATCTTCGCCTTGGCCTCTAAGCTAAAATTTGTTGTAAAAGTGAGAAAATCAACATAAGCATATACCCCCTGTTTTTTTACTGGATGATAACGATATGGATGTTGATCATCTTTTGTGTACCCCAGTGATTTAAGCCGATCACAAACAGAAAGATATTCATTGGCCTCTCCGAAATACTCAATGGTAAAATCTAAATCTCTTGTTATTCGAGAGAAATCAGTTATCCAACCTTCTGTTTTATAGATATCCAGAAGGCTTGCACCAATTAAAAACGTATCTGATTTCTGTGCTTGAATCACATTCAAGAGACCAGGCAGTGAATATTCAAAATTTGTACTCCATGTTTTAATTGTTGTTTTTTGTAATTGCATTAAAATATACTCCCAACAGATATTCTCTCTCTTCTTGAACCCTAGACTCACATTCCTGTATCCCCCATAAAAATCGCAAAGGGTTCAACCATTCTAACGAAGAAAAAGGTTCAAAACTATTTTCAATATTGGCCTTGAACTTCTCACTTTCAAGGTTTCCATCAACTGATGTAATAAATATATTATTATGTAATTCATGTTTCCTTGCAGGTCTTAAATCGAACTTCTCAATAACATCAAACATATGATCAGATCTTGCAACAAGATCAAATTCATCCATTCTTACGGAACGAAGAATCTTTAAATAAGATAATCCGCCATACTCAACATCAATGCCTTGATCCTTCAACTCCCGTACTCTCTCACAAAACTGGTCAATACTGGTTTTGGACCTAAATACATATCTACGTGTGCGAGCATTCTTAAACGGAGTCATCTTTCGTCGAGTAATAGGAGCATTAAATGATTCTATCCACCATGAAAGTGGAATGCGTTGTAAAGCTACTCTTAGATCCTGTAATCCTCTAACCATGAACGTCCTCATAATCTTGCTTATTTTAGGCCGAGATAATTTGAATTTCAGACTAAATTCAGTAGGAGATACGTTTAAATAACTTTTTGGAAGTTTAAAAATAGTATCAATAATTTCAAAACTAGAAGGCGATACTAGTAAAGTCGGTGATATTTTTTTGAGGTCAAAATCATGAAGCCGTTGTTTTGAAACTTGATTAATTTCTTTATCACTAAAAATCATTACATCCTGATTATTTGTAATATATGAAATTTTCTTATCTCTCAATAACTGCATATCACGATCTGTTAAACTGGTACACATTACACCAAAACGCTCATCATTACTAAGCGCCTCGATTGCCTTAACAACATCCCTTACTGACGTCCTATTAGACACATCAATAAACTTTATTTTGCCAGGTTTGAAGTAAAGTCCATAATCAGCAGGAAGCCAGTTTTTATCATTTAAAAGGTCAAACTTTTCATTTATATCATCCATGTTTATCATGATAACATACAAAATAAGTTATCGTTAAATATATTAAATAAAATATTCATTTTACGTTATTTCAGCATATTAAGCCATATATTTAAGGTTAAATTGAAATTCGATTTAACCTTACACTTATTGCTTTTCAACAAAAATGTCCCCTACAGTTGTTATTAAAGCCTGCTTTTATATCACAATTTTGTCACCATTTTGAAGCATTTTGGTGACAATGAAGCAGGGCCTTAAAAGTGGTCCTAAACTCCTAAATTTTAGTCTTTCCATGTAACAGCAAACACATAAGAAACATACAAGAAACACATAAAAATACTAATTAATTCAATCAATTAGCATCACAAATGCTCAACGAAGCACATAAAGGAACACCGGTTTAAATAACCGACATAATCAATTTTAAGAAGTTTAAAATAGAGGTTTCCCTCTTTTGGCCAAAAAGCATCTGACACCTAAGAAAACCGGAGGCACCCAAAACAGCACCTCCATTTTCCCTATCTCTAGTTCTTCTTCTTATCAGAAAGATTCACAACATTATCACCAAACTCAATTTCATCAGGGATGAACTTAAGACTCTCTGTCGCACCCTTTGTATCAACACCTGCAAGCCTAAGATAAATATCCATGGCCCAAGGATTTCTTCCAGCCAACAATTGTGTTGCCCAGCAGGCCCTTAGCGCATGAAACTTTATAGGCTTTTAGTTTTATTGATCTTAAAAAGTGCTTCAAAGACACCGCCTGATCTCCATTTCTCCAATCCCTAATCCTTGGCAAAATAAACTCTGAATTTAAGTGTAGTGTAAACATACCTTTTACGGTTTTGTAACCTTTTCATGGTTGACGATTTTGACCTTATTCTACATATGACTTCACGCTACATCTAAAAAAAGAGAATATAATTTCATAACTTCAACTTTATAAATTATTTAAT
>JADHTQ010000049.1 GCA_016784965.1 Bacteriovoracaceae bacterium
ATCATACTTTTCTTTGTATAATAGGCCAACATTTATTGTTTGCAGACTGCTTAAGGAAAAATATCGTAAAAATGACCATGTCAATGACCAGGACAGGTATTTGAAGATCAGATCAAGTTTAGGATGAAAAATTCAGGTAGAGAATTAGCCAAAAACCCCATAAGAAATAGGCCACTCCCGATGCGCCCAGCAATGTAATATCATGTTTAAAGGTAAGTAAAACGATTAAATTAACAACTCCACCTAGCAAAAAACTGACTAGAGGATAGATCCAATATCCATAATAGGTGCTCACGTAGTACCCCATCCCTAACAGTACTAATGAATTGGAAAGGAGATGGCCTATATCTGAGTGAATTAAACTCGTAGTAAATAGTCGCCAGATTTCCCCCTTCTCTAGAACAAGTGAAGGGGATGCTGCCAGATGTTTGCTGATAGAAAAGGCTTGGGTCCAGTACAGGTTGCTCATAATGGTACAAAAAATAAAAGTTCCTAAGGAGACAGCAATACCGTAAGAAAAACGTTTCTTAGATAAAAAATTACTAATGAACTGGCTTTCATATTGCATTTTTTAATAATACATAATCCTCGGGCAAATTACTAAATTCTTTAACTCTTTTACAAAACACATTGACATATTATAATGACGTGATATGTGTTCAGAGGAATTTTAAGCTTGGGGGAGCACTATGAAAATTATTCTAAAACATTCAATCACACAATTATTCATTATTTTTTTATCCTGGCAATCTTTTGCTCATGGATTCTTACCCGGTGAACATGATTTTTATCGTCCACATAGCATCAAAAGGGTTAACAATATTGCCTACTGTAAAACGGATACAGGGAATGTAAAGTTAGATATTGCCTGGCCTATAGATGTTGATAAACCTACACCTGCAATTGTTTTTATTCATGGCGGCTTTTGGATGGGAGGCAGTAAAACTCAGTTTACAAATGCCATCGAAATTGCTGCAAAAAATGGGTTTGCTGCCATCACTATAAATTATCGACTATCGTCTCCATTTTTTGCTTTTAAAAACCTATTTCCTGCTGCCCTAACTGATGCCAAGTGTTCAGTTCGTTGGTTGAGAGCAAATGCTCACAAATACAACATAAATCCTCATAAAATTGGCGCTGCTGGATTTTCTGCAGGTGGTAATTTGGCCTTAATGATTGGCAATACCGAAGGACAATTTGAAGGAAACGGTGGCCATCAAAACCAATCAAGCATTGTTAAGGCCATCGTCAACATGTCAGGTCCCACTAACATGAAAAAAGGTGTTGAAATTGCTGCAACTCAAAGGGACTTTAAAACTAGACAACTTCTCTATCATACAATGCTTCGCTATACAGGCTTTACTGTGGTAGCAGATAAAAATGCGGCCAGCCCTACACCTTTTGAAAAAGTTAGTCCTACAACTTATATTCCATTTAATGAATTTGTACCTCCAGTCCTTAGTATGTATGGTGACAAAGATCCAATTGCCGGCCCAATCGCTGGTGAACTATTAGATGAATCAATGAAAAGGGCCTTTGCAACTCACATCGTAAAGATTTATGAAGGAGCAGAACACGCCTTTATATTTGAAGAACAATGGCGTGATGAAATAATGGGTAATCTTCTTAAGTTTTTTGATAGAAGGCTGTAACTTAAGTCCTTTTTTTCATGGTCTTCAAAGTAGATAAAATTAGACCAAGAACTATTCCCAAGCAGGCGGCCAACAAGATTCGGTATTCTGGCGGCAGTGAAAAAGTGATCGTGTGAGCGGGTATCCAAAACCACACAATTGTAGGAGCGACCATTTTCCACATATTATCCCAGTCAATTTGGCGCCAAATCTCCATAAAGGGCCATTTTGAAAATAGTAAATTTTGGTCAATGAGAGTATCTGTAATTCTATGAAAAGTCATAAAAGGGAAGGCAAAAAGTAAGTTAATCCATGTAGATTTCCAAAAAGCAATGGTAACAATTTGGAGGGGACCTGATCCCGGAGTTGGTAGGCGCTCTAATTTAATTAATAAATCCACACCACCACTATAAAGTGGAAAAACATAACTAAACACCATTCCCAATAAGCCCCAAACAAGTGCTCTTTGCCATAGGTTGATACCAAACAACGTCCACTTTTGAGTGAGCATCATTCTACCAAGTAACTCTCCCATGGTCGCTAAAATGGCAAATTTTATAAAACCCATTAGGGCAGGATAACTTTTAGTGGCCAGAATGAAAGATGTTCTAGAGGAGTCTACAAATAAAATGGCAAGTACAATTGCTAAAATGAGAAGCCACAATAATAATCCAATATATTTGTTCATTTTTAAAACCTGCTCTGTTATCCACATCCACTAGTTACAGTAGTTTGGGTAATACCAGTTGAGCCGGGAAGATTTACATAAGTACATCCTCCAGAGCTATTTCCATTGGCCCCCCACTTTGTTGACCAGCCATTGTCTGATTGATATTTTGCTTGTAGTGCCTTGTAGAGATTTGTGTAGAAAAAGGGATATTCTGGAGAAGTTACATACCCCAAAGCATTCATATAATATCTACCTTGGTAAATCTCAGAACTATAAAGATCTCGCAAAAAATCAACTTCCTGTCTATTAAGCACGCGGTCATTAAGGTAGACCCCAGTATCGCCACCAGAGGCATCTTCGCTCATAGTTCCCAAGTCGTGACCAGGATAGATAACTGCCAGTGCATGTCCGCCAATTTTGCCGATTAGGCCCGCAGCTGAGTCGTACCAATAGTTTCCTGGCAGCACAGCACTCCCATACAACTCTTCGAATTCAGCAATTTGAGTATCAGTTAGCTTTATACCGTTTATAATGGTGCCTAGATCTTTACCGTTATCACCATCTCCACATGAAATATGTAGTAACAAAAAAATAAGTATGCAAATGTTGTGCATGCTTTTCATAAGTCAAAACCTCCGCCCTGTAACATCTTTTAATTGATATTGCACCATTGCATATTTGTTATGACTTTTCAACTAAACTACAATTTTTTATCAGTAATCAAACCTGCTAACTGCTCATTGCCTTCTTGTAGTCTTTTAACAATAAACCTACGATCTGCAACTCTGGTCAACACACTTCTGGCCCCAATTCCAACACCCATCGCAAGTGCCCCGCCAAGTGGGGCAGATATGATGGCAAGTGCCTCATCAATTGTCAGTGCTGCAGCTATTCCCCCCGCAGAAACTGCGCTGCCATACACTGTATCTTCCAGGGCCTGCTCCTTATCCTTTGAGCCTTTCCACAAAAAGAAGCCATTAATTACTCCATGGAAAGCAGTTTCGCTCAAAGTTGCCCCAAGAAATTCCCCAAAGAAATGTTCAAGGCCTGAATAATTTCCTATGTTTTCAAAGTTATTATCAACCAAGGTTTGAAGGTCGTCTGAAGAGGCGCCAATATCGATAACTTTGTTGGGTAAGTTATGCTTGACCACCATTTGTTTTACTTCATCAACAATTTCTGAGTTTACAGCAAAGTCGACCTGAGTTACCCCTTCTAACTTGCCAGACGCTATGCAATCGTTAACCTCTTTCATTTTATCAATGACTTTGAAGGCCTTCTTATACACTTTAACTTGGACATACTGGGTGTAGTTGCCATGGTCTACTTGAACATCCCAGCCAGACTGATCACTTCTGTCAGAAAGAGTTACAGAGGATCCCATATTTTCAATAAAAGCATTTTTACCAATCTGGCCTTGCATCTTATTCAAAAGTGCTCGAACATGGCCATCATCATTTTTAATCTTTGCAATGAGAGTGTCTTGCAGTTTTGCAGCTGTGTCTAAGTTGTCAACTGTTACTTTTGCAAACTCCTCCAACACATCTGGTTCCACTCTATTTCCCAGAGAATCACCAATAAGTAGGTCACAAATGAGTACTCCTGACATAACAGGAGTATTTAAAAAATCATGGATCTCCTTTTGGGCAACCCAGTGCCTTGCTAGACTTTCAATACTGATTGACTTGTGGCCGTATTTTGCCTTAAATTCTTCAATCTTCATAAAGGTTCTTACTTTCTTTTTACTCTAAGTGCTAATAGTTGATCTTCAAGCTTTTCTATGCGCCCAAGGGCCTCTTCTAGTTTTGTTGCAAGGATATCATTGTACCCACTTTGTAGCTGTAATCTCTCCTCAACCAAATCCAGAATTTTTTTACCAGATACAGAGTCTAAATGTTCAGTGGCGGTACTGGACATCTCGACAGCTTTGTCAGTTATTCCAGATTCATCTAAAAATTCTTTGGTCTGTTTCGCTTTTTCATCAACTATGTCTTTAACACCTGAATCCTGGTATTCTTTTTGAGCAGTTTTAACCACATCATTTGCTGTATCTGTTGCCTGCTTTAGCCAACCACTGGCCTTTTTTACAAAATCATCTGACATATTTAATTCCTCTTGAAGAAGTAGATCTTTTAATTTTAAATTTTTGCAAATAGACTGCCAAGATTTTAATTTTCAACCCTTAAATAAAAATGAACAATACTATTTATTTATATTGTATTTTTGTAATAAGTGGTTCAAAATTCAACTCAATATAACAAAATTCAAGGAGGATACTATGCACATTTTAGAAGGGATTATTACTAGAATCCCTGCTGCTGCATTTATCGCCATTTCATTAGGATTAGTAGGTGTGGGGGCCTTATTTTTATTACCTGTAAACAATACTGTGGCCCAAGATTTCACTTCATCACAACACCAAGAAATTGAAAGTGCGCAGACGACAATTATGGGAATGGATGAGGCCATTAATGAGAGCCTTGCGGAGCAAGCAGGTCGCCCCCCCAGAGATCCATATATTAATATAGAAGCCTTGGGTGATGTTTGGAATACAATTTTGCTGCTTGCAGGAGGTATTTGTGGATTTTTAATTGGGCGATGGTGGGACTTACTTTTTGGCAAAAAATTAACTTCTGATGATGCTCGGATAGCTTATTGATACTCAAAAAAACCGGGCGTTTTTGTCTGGTATTCTTTTTAAAATAAATCTACTTTATTACTAGATCATATTTTATTTTTAGAGATACAATGTACGGATGTTAAAATCATTGTCTAGAAAAACTAGCTACAACATGGCACTTTCCGCGCAGGAGGCGCAATATGCAAAAAATCACACTTTGGTGTGCTAAAAGGTGTAGCATTATATCTAATAGGAGCTTATTGATTCAAAGTGGAATCTTTGTTTCAATTATGTTGGTGACCTACTTTCTAAACATGACAGTGGATAAAACGGTACTGGCCTTTTGGACAATGACCATCTTTTTAGAGCTCACTACTGCATTATATTTACTCTTTATTATAAAATTAAAGCGATCAAGAAGTGAGCAAAAAAGAACGAACTTTTTTATCAGACGTTTTTTACGTATGACTATTTATATATGGTATGCGGCTTTCATGCCTTTTACCACTGTGGCATTGATAACTTTTGTTATTGCAAGTGTCATTGAAATGGTTGACTTTACAATTCAAGGATTTCTGGTGAAGTCAGAAGAGATCGGACAATATAGTAAACGGGGAATTGTTGCATTTACGGCTACCTTAATACTGGCTTGTTTTGTCGGGTACTATGGATATTTTGCTAACTCGGTTAGCATTTCAAAACTTGGCTCTCTAATAATAATTTTTGTAATGTACTGGGATCTTTATTTACTACTGCCTCATATAATTAAAATGACCAGCTATTACACTCATCATTTGATAACAGCACAAGCTGCTGCAATTGCTCTTTTTTCAAGTGACTCCTACATGCCACCGTTTGTTGCTCTGCTTGGTGCATTTTTGTTAACCGGTGCAATTGTTACACGTATTCGCAGGATTTATAGAAAAAAGATGAAATGGGATTATCTAGGGCCTATGATCGTTATTATAAATGCCACGGATTATATACTTGCCGGCATTTCAATATATCACTTTCCATTTTTTGTAAAAATATTTGGTGGAAGTATGAGCCTGCTTTTGGTATCACTTTTTATTATTAGGATATATGTAAACTGGGGTCTTGGCTCGAGCATCAAAGAGCGGATAATTGCATTTTCATGCTTAAAAATAGAACACGACAAGGCCTCAAAAAAATCAGACTTTTCCATAGATGCGACAGTTAGTGACGCAGCATAGATTCACCCACTTTGTCTTTAGGTTATAAAAATTTATAAAGTAATTCCTGTAGATCTTCAACTTTAAAAGGTTTACCTAAGTGGCCATTCATCCCCAAGGATACTGAGTGACTCACATGTTCCTTCATAGCATTGGCACTTAAAGCAATAATCGGTATATTGTTGCCACTTTCTCTTATTTTTTGAGTTACCTCCCATCCACTCATTTTTGGCATTTGGATATCCATCAAAATTAAATCATATTGATTATGATCAAGCTTACTTAAGACTTCTATACCATTAGACACAAAATCTGCCGTTAGATTCATTTTTTTTAAATAATGTTGGAGTAACTTTAATCCATATATTTGATCCTCGGCCACTAGTATTTTTTTACCTGCAAAGCTTTGCTCTTGGTTCTTAGTGACTTGGGTATCTATCTGATCGTCTAGAGTATGCTTACAAAATTGCAGCATAACTTTAAATTTTGTACCAATCCCTTCTTTGCTAGAAACCTCAATTCTTCCCCCCAGAAGTCTTACAAGGCTGCTGACAATAGCAAGTCCAAGCCCTACCCCTTTATACCTTTTGCTTGTGGAGTTATCTTCTTGTGAGAATGGATGGTAGATCTTATCGATAAAATCTTGCTTAATTCCAATTCCAGTATCTGTAATTTTAAATTGTAGATTTGAAAAATCTTTATCTTCTTCCATTAAATATACTTCACAAGTGATTGCTCCACTTTTTGTAAACTTAGAAGCATTACTAAGAAGGTTGACCAGTATTTGGGATAGTTTGCTTGCATCACCAAAATACCAATCAGACAACTGTGGATCTAAAGTTAATTTAAAGCTTACCTCCGCCTGTTTTTGATCCATATGCGCGACCTTGATTACATCATAAATTACTTTTTTTAATGAAAACTTTACGATATCTAGTTTCATCTCACCTGCTTCTACTTTGGAGATATCTAGTAGGTTATTGATAGTTTCAAGCAGAGTCTTTCCGCTGCGGTCGATTATTTCGATAAACTCCTTATGATCATTACTGTCTACTTCCTCTGATAAAATTTGAGTAAACCCTAAAATTGCATTTAGCGGAGTTCTAATTTCATGACTCATATTTGCAAGGAACTGACTTTTGGCCTTGTTTGCCACCTCAGCATTATTTTTGGCCTTAACCAGAGCACGTTCACTCACTTTACTGTCAGTAATATCTTTCATATAACTAAAAAGAAGATTCTTGCCATTAACTGAAACCTGCTTTGCTTTAACTATTCTGTCTCTAAACTCACCGGTTTTTGTTATATGTTTTGTTTCAAAAGAATCATATCCTTGACTTAAAATAAGATCGATATGTTTTTCTACCTCCTGCTTAGACTCTACGGCTTCGATATCAGAAATCCGCATATTTTTAAACTCCTCTTTTGTATACCCAAGTTGCTTGAAGGTAGTGTCGTTACAATCCAGTATTGCTCCAGTACCTTGTTCAACTAAAACAATGGAATCTTCTGCTTGCTCAAATATTACCCGATATTTCTCTTCTGAGTCTCTCAATGCATCTTGGGCATTAACCATATCTGAAATATCGTGAACCAAGCCGAGCATTTTGGATGGTCTATTATCTTTATCCAACAAAATGTGAGCATTTTCATTGACGGTTTTAATAGTGCCATCAGGTAAAACGATCCGATGCTTCACATGGTAAGTTTTGTTAGAGGATTTTAGGGACTTTTCCACGACCTCTTTTACATTATCTACATCATCTGGGTGTATCATTTGCAAAAAGGCTTCGTAGGTATTTGAAAAAGTCTCTTCTTTAATTCCAAATATATTAAATACTTCTTTGGACCAGTGCAGTTTATTCTGCAAAACATCCCACTCCCAACTGCCAATATGGGCCACCTCTTGGGAGTAATCAAGGTCTAACTTCCTTGACTTGGCAATCATTTGAGATGCCTTTAATCTATTTAACAGGGAGTTGCCAACAGCTACAATAATGAAGCATGCAAACAGCGAGCATATTATGGAAAGAATTAGGATTATAATTGCTGCCTCAATAAATGGCTTTCTAATCTCACTCATATCTATCTTTGCAACAATTCCGTACCCAAGCATTTTAACAGGCTCATAAGCAGATAAAACCGTTACCCCCCTGTAATCAAGTCCAATCACTGTACCAGATTTTCCCGCAAGGGCGAGCTTCATAGGTTCTGCAAGCTTTCTTGAATATGGAATAGGTTTTGGTTTTAGAAGCTTTGAGTGCCTATGACGGAGTAAAAATACGATCATACCCTGATCCTTTTTTGCCAGAGTAAATTCTCCCGTAAGCCCAAAGCCTTGAAACTTTTTATGAGCTTCACTTACTTGATGGATGGTGGAAGTTGCAACCCCTTTATGATGGCCATTGCGATCTTCAATATAGTGTTGTGCAATTGTTTCCATTAAGCGGGCTTGACTTTGAACAGTCGCAACCAACCTCTCTTTTTGTACTTCCACAGCGGTATCAAACAGGACTTTGATCGCAATACTACTGACAATAAGGCACGTCAGAATCATCACGAGAGCTAATACTAGAATTTCTTTTTTCTCCTTCATAACTCATCCAATCTTGTGGCCGAATGATTTTACACCTATCATTGATTTATAAAGTAAAAATGTATAAATTATTAAGAAAACAAATTCCTTATAGTTGATTCTTGGAGATATATTCATAAATCTCCACGTCAGCTAGTACACACCATCTCTAAATCATTAATTTTTGGTAGCAACTCTAGGACCTAAATAAATACCGCAATAATAGGTAGAATATGATACAGTTTTCCGGGGATAAATTCTTTAAATAGTGCATGCCTTAAGGAGGATTATAGTGATGCAAATAATGTTGCAGATCCTGCACACCCTCCAAAACCGTCTTGTTCCAGTTTAGTATAAGCATTTCTAACTTTGCCCCATAGGGTGAGCATGGCATCTGGATTTGTCTGATTGTTTTTATAAGTATCTAGGATTTGTTTTAAGGTTAATTGTGATAACTGATTGCTTGACTGCATGTTTATGACAATATACTTGCCAACAGTATCTAGCAATAAGGCGTCGGCATCTTTGTTATATAACCAAACCAACATCTCTTGTGGATTTTCAATGCTTTTTAATATTTGCAGGATCTCATTAAATGCCCTTTTTTCAGTAGTTTGTGAGTTGACCCTAAGTACGTAGTAGAAGATTTCCTCCAACTCTGGTCGAACGTGCATCGTGCCTCCAAATATATCTCTTAGGCTTTTAAGTTCGCTGTATACTGCCTGATTGCCATTTGATATAAATGTTTTGAAATTTAGGATCCTCGTATCTAAGTTTCGACGATCTTGGCGAACCCTTCTCATAGTTCCACTTCGGCGCTCTCCACTACTTACGGCCCTACCTATGCAACTTTTGCTATGTACACAATTGGAAAGTTCGGTATAGGCAACACAGTTAGAAGATCGCCTGCAGCCCAACGTTTGAGGGTCACCTATGTTATTAAACATATAATCCACTATCCTTACCTTGTTCTTATGCACTCTTCTTCCAAGAGCACTCTGGCGCTTATCAACTTTATCCCCAATTGTTTGAATTGGTGCAGGCATAAGTACGATTTTGCTTAAGATATTATCACCTTCAGGGCTTGACAGTTTGATTCTGAGCTGCTGGGCATATACAGAAGACACCTCGTATATTGCACTTAATATCATAATCAGCCGCAAAATTTTTATGTACTCCATGGCCTACCCCCTGGAGTAATAGTTAATGTCATTTATAAGTCTTTTCATCATAATAATATCCATGCTAAAAAAATGATTCCACTTGATATATATCTACTGCTTCAATGTTTAGAAACAATGAATTCATTGTTATAATTCTACAATTTGATTTTTATAGTTTGTTAACAATTCATTAAATGCCAAATGTCATTGCCTTGAGATTGATTCTCTGCTATGGTAGCGCCACTAAAAAAGGGGGGAATATGAAGATTACCGCTTGCATCTCATTAGTATTATTGACTTTAGTGCTCTCAAAACATTCATTTGCCGGGCAAGATGAAACGGCAATTGCCAGGGCCTTGGCAGATCGCCTAGAAGATGAGTTACAATTTGAAGATGAAGGACCAAATGAGCACCCTCAAACAGAACGTAGAAGGTTTGAAGATAAAAATCCTATGTGGCTCATGCTCTATGTAAGGCCCAGGCAAAATCAAAACTTTCCAAACTTTCATGCCAAAGGATTTAGAGTAGGACTGATCAACAAACCCTACAGTTCGGTGAGAGATATCGAAAATATCAACACTTTCAATATGAAAAAAATTTCTCCATGGTCGATGAAATATACTGGAATCGGACGCATCTATTTTTACCGACAAATGCACTATAAAAAACTCTTTAAGGTTGTCCAAAGTAGTGATGACTACCCAAAGGTCGAGACATTCAAGTCTTCCAATAATGCCAGAAATTGTACCTGTAGCCGCTCTAACCGCAGAGAGTGTGAGGTGAGAACTTGTGGGGCTTCTGAGCTCATTGGTAGTATAAAGTTTGATCCAGGTGTGGCCTTTTATTCAAGAGAAAATTTTAGAGGTAGTGCTACACTTATCACTCCCCTGGCCTTTTCAAGACGACCGCTTACTCCAGGTGGCGAGGTATGCATCTCTCTAGGTAGCTCACAGGCAAAAAAAGCAAGGTCTTTTCACTTTGATGCTTTAATTAAACAGGTGCACCTCTATAAGAGAGATAATTGTAGAGGAGCTCGCTCATGGTATTCATGGCAAAGGCAAACTGGAGTCGTTCGCAAAGTATCAAACTTTGTTCGTGGACAAATCAGTAGCGTGAAACTTGTTTATAAAAGGGCATACGATTTATTATAAGCTGGTGACAAAGATGTCTCAATAGACCACTCATTATAGGTTTTTTTATACAATTAATATCGTGTGGTCTATTGAGCGTAAACTTATACATCCATTATCTAATAAATTTTGTGATTAGCAAAGTATTTATTTTAAAATCGTTTTTAGGGATCAGATTACCTAAGGACGATAAACACAACGAAATCCTACACTCGCGGTTTGACCTCCAAAGTTGTTCAAGTTAAGTGTAAAAACTCCAGCTTGCAAATTACTTCCGTAATTGCCACCACGTCGTGTATCACCATAAGTACCACTGAGTGTCTCACCATAAATAGTAGGAGTATAACCACCGCTCCACTGTCCAGCTCCTGACGATGAACCGTAACCTCCTGCTGACTGATAATCAGTGGACACAAGAGTGCAGCCATCAGGAATCGAGGCAGTCAACTCTTGCCAATAACTACCACAATTGCTAGGTCCTTGAGTAAAACCGGTATCACTTGTACTCCAATCAACCAACTCAGATGAATTTCCAGAAAAGTCCCAAATTTGCTCACCGTTAGAAAGAGTCAGTTGTGCTTTTGTATCCCTTTGACTTCTGTCACAGTTTTGTCGCCAATAGATGCATCTAAGCCACTGTTGCCTTGAACAAAACTTTTGGTATCAGCACCTGGAGGGATAATGGACCTGTACTCTTTTGCCGTGGTCTCCTTTTTGTAACTTGATTCATTCATACCGGTGTTGTGTTTTAGGGCATTAAACTGTGTGGGATCTAACTTAGTGGCAATAGTCGCGTGCTTTCTTAAATTAGGATTAACCCCAGAGTATTGCCCTTGTTTGATCGAAACTGCCTCATCAGCAGAAAGTGCATTTTCTAACTTGCTGTAATTGATATCTATAGCACTATCCATCTGCACCATCTTGACCTCTCCACTATAAGTTACAGTATTTGTCGACTGATTTTGTGGTACATACAAGACTTCAAAGTCAGTTCCTCTAACCCCTAGGGCAGCATTGTGAGTTTTAATAAATAGCGTGCTTTTTTGACTCTCTTTTTTAAAGTAACCTTGTTCCACTTTGAGTCTGACCTTGCCTTTCATCAGAGAGATCATTTCTGGCTCATCTTTTTTATACTTTTCCATCTTCATTTGGCTACTAGGCCCTATATTTACCTGAGTTTTGTCGACAAAAAGAAGCTTTGCAAAGCTTTTAGCTGCAGTTTTTATCAAGGCACCCTCTAAAACCCAACGTCCAATCTGAAGCCCTCTGGTCTTGTTTCCCAAAGTTGATTGCACTTTTCCTCGCAACAGAATTACTTTGGCAATTTTGGAGTTCACTATCGCATTTACATTTTGAATACTAGTAAACAAAATAAAACAGTGAAGAGTGGATAAGCTGCTTTCATTAAAGAACTTCCTTTAGTAGTTGATAGCTATGCTTATTGTATTAAATGATCTAGAAGCTTGGCAAGGTATAAATCCACTGCAACAATTACACACGTTTTGTAAAAAGGCGTTACGACTGCCCGGCCAACCCAATTTGGGCAGCCACTTGCTGCATTCCCTTAATGGTATCTTCAATGAGAGATGGCAACTCAACTTCGAGCATTTTTGCACCATTTTCAATGATAGAACGATCAACACCTGCTGCAAAACGCTTGTCTTTCCACTTCTTTTTAACTGACTTTACTTTTACATCATTAACATTTTTTGAAGGCCTAACCAAGGCGGTCGTTGCCACCAGACCTGTCAACTCGTCTATGGCATAAAGTGTTTTTTCCAATTTCGTTATTGGTTCAACATCACTACAAACGCCAAAGCCATGACTTATCACAGCTCTAATATATTCTTGTGGCCAATTATGCTCTTTTAAAATATTGGGAGTATGCTGACAATGCTCTTGTGGATATTGCTCGTAGTCTAGGTCATGAATTAATCCAATTACGCCCCATTTTTCTACATCTTCACCATATTTATTTGCAAAATACCTCATGACACCTTCAACCGCCAGTGCATGCTGCTTTAAGCTTTTGCTTTTAGTATATTGACATAATAATTCAAATGCCTCTTGCCTGTTTGGAACTTTTTGTTGCATCTTCTCACCTCAATTGTGATGTTAAAGCTAGCTTATCGGACCTTTAGGCTCCAGTATAGTGCCTGCTCGCCTCGACAATAAGTTGCTTTTAACAGCTAATTTATCTTATAATTAAACGATTGTAACCCTCAAGATTTTATTTATAAAGGATACCAAAAGATGAAAGTAACCAAGCAAAATGCCTTCCCTGTTTTTTGTCTTCTGCTAAGCTCCTATATCGCTCTGGGAGATGGTGAGATAACCGAGTCAGAACTTACTCATCTTCGCAAACTAGTTAACAAATTTGGGGTTTTAGATTTTGAAAAATATGTAGCAAGTGCAGATAGTTTAAAAAATTTTCTAAGTGAAAATGATCAAAAAATTAGCACCGGTCTGGTTAAAATTTCTAAAGATTTAAATTATAAAAAACTAAACCAAGGCCTGGAGCTAGCAATCAACATGGCCGTGTTAGATGGTGAATTTGATGATTCAGAAAAAGAGCAATTTATGGAACTAGGCAAGCTACTAAATCTCAGTCAACGCCACATCCAGGCCCTTTTACAAAAAGGCAAAGGTTTACTTGCTGATTTGGAGCTAGAAATGGCTGATATGGATGAACAAACAAAGAAGAAAACAAAAAGCAGAAGATTACAAGAAATTTTGCAAACAGATCTTCTACGCTGCCCTAAGTGCGACCATAAGACACTAGAGTTATTTTCCCACGAAGATGTTGACTTTGATGTCTGCCAGCAAGGTTGTCAAGGTGTTTGGGTTGATCAGGGTGAGATTGCTATTTACGTTGAAGCATTTGAAAAAGATATTACTGTTGAGTCTTCAAAGTTTACTCCAGAAACACTTACTAAACTTTTGTGCCCACGCTGTGAAACTAAAACCATGCACCTGGCCCAATTTCATAAAAAAGAACCGCTCGAAGTGGAGGTCTGTAGTTCATGTCGAGGACTATGGCTAGACCACAAGGAGTTGCAAGAAGTAGTCAAGATCACTACTAAATACAACATTGGTGGCAATTACCAACTGGCCGTATCAAGGCTTGCACGCAAAGGCTTTAAGATATTAAAGTGACAAGGTTTAGCGCGGAATATAGTAGGTCTTCGAGTTATTGAGCTCATTGTATTCTTCAATTTTATTTTTTGGATCGAGGTCAACTCGGATCAGGGCATTTGATGAGTTGTAAATATTGTAATCGAGCTTAAAAGCAATCCTTGCCCTTCTGTTGGGTCTTACCGGGGGGAATTTGATATTTTTAACTCTGCGACCATCTTTTAGGGTTGCAACTGCTCTGGGTGACGATACTGCACCACCATTTGCTATAACAACCGTTACAATTGAACCAGTCCGAGTAACTCTTGGTCTTAAAATTCTTAGAATCTTCAAATCCGGTAGTGGATCTGTTGGAGTAACTATTTTTCCAAAAACATCGTGTGTTGTCAGATCAGGTGTGCCATCTGTATACTCATAGGTGGTCTCAACATCTATGCTCCTATTATTTCTATATGTAATAACGACTGTTGTAACAATGTACGGAGTTGAATATTCTGCAACCAGTGAGTTCACATTGCTGTAGAGTCCAAAAACTTTTCCAACAACAATTCCATAATTACAGTCCTGGGGTAGACAACTGCCCCAAGCTTGAATATCAAGATAATTATCGGGGCCCGTTAAGCTCAATTTAGTAATCCCGCGAGTGTTAGAATCAAGATTGTGCCAAGTCCCTTTAAAAAAACTAAGTGGTGCTGCAACAGATATATTTGCCGAGACAACAAGCAAAATGAATAATAATGTTTTCATTAAATACCCCTAGAATGCAATTTAAACTCTATCAATATGTCCACAAAGAACACTCATACATGCATAGCATATAATAATTTAAAACTCAACTTTAATTATGGATGCACATTCTTCACAGCAATATATTTAAGTTTGCCAATTCAAGTTAACAAGAATAGTATTTGTTGTCATAGTGGGCAATCTGGAGGAGACAAGTGGCAAAACAAATAGATCTTTTTACAAATCGTGGGCATGGAGGCAAGAGAACAAATGCAGGAAGACCCCGAAAAGACAAGTCCATGCAACTGCATGTGGCTCGGCCAGATTTTAGTTCTAGGTATCCACTCCACGTTGATGTAAAGCTTACTAAAGGACTACCCAGCTTAAGAACAAAGATACGATTTAAAATTATTAAACAGGCGATCAGAAAAGCTCGTATAAAAGGGCTTAAGATTATACACTTCTGTATTCAAACAACTCACATTCATTTACTAATCGAAAGTGAGAGTAAGCAAGAGCTTGGGACTGGGATGCAAAGTTTTTGCACAAGTATTGCCAGAAGCTTAAATAATGCCTTAAAAAGAAGAGGAAGGGTCTTTAGAGATCGCTACTACCTTCACGTATTGAAAACGCCGACGGAGGTTAAAAACGCACTTACTTACTTATTTTTAAATCATGCCAAGCATACGAGGACTCCTAATAAGTTCGATCCGTTTTCAACTCTTCTTGTATTTAATGAGAAGGTAAAATTGGGATTATCAAAAGTTAATACACATTCTGTTTTTCCAGATAGGCACAAACGTGATCGTTTTAAAAATGAACTGACAGGGCTTCTTTTTCCTCCAACTACGTGGTACCTTAGTGAGGGTTGGAAGAGGGCAAAGTAGACTAAAGTTCAACATACGACAGATGGCCTATCCAGGATGTAGAAATAAAGGCCCTCACATGACGTTATTGTAGAATTAAATGAAACCCATTTAAAGCTAAAAAAAGGGTATAAATTATGACGTTAGACTACATTTTAACTGTTTTTATCACTATGGTTACTGTTGTCGATCCCATTGGGCTGGTCCCGGTCTATATCCCAATTGCCAATCGCTTTGCTCCCGATAAACAAAAAATGATCGTTTTTAAATCCTTTCTTATTGCCGTAGTTGTTTCAAGTTGCTTTCTACTTATTGGAAAATATTTATTTAAGTATTTGGGAATCGACTTAGATGCTATCTATATTGTAGGTGGTATCCTTATATTTATGATAGGTCTGGATATGATTTATGCTAGGCCTCGAAAAACTAGAACCACACCAAAAGAGCAAGAAGATGCTCTGGCAACACTTGACGAGGTTTCTGTTTTTCCCCTGGCAATCCCAATGCTTGCCGGTCCTGGCACCATCGCAACACTTATAATGTTTGCATCAAAAGACAGCAGTATCCATAACTACATTATTGTTTTTAGTGCCATGTGTTTGGCCTTTTTACTTGCGGCCTTTGCTATGTTTTTTTCAAACCGCATTCTCACTATCTTTGGCAAGATTGGTATAAACGTCTTAGATAGAGTTATGGGAATTATTTTGTGCTCTTTGGCAGTACAATTTATTATCAACGCCGTTGTTTCCATCATCAAGTCACTTTGACAGAAGCTTTAAGAAAATGTGCACTCTTGTTAAGGATAAATTACAAATCCATCATGTTATAAATATAAACTTGTGTTAATAGTTTGTATTATTATTTATTAGCATAATATTTTGTTTAAAAGTTGGAGTTATGAAAATTGTAAACGTGTTGTTTTGTCTATACCTTCTGCACAACAATGTGTTCGCTAATGATCAAGGCTGCAGCACATCTGGCAAAGGTTTGCTTACTAGTACTACCACCCAAAATAAAACTATCGTCAAAAGGCCTTCTGGCATTTCAATGAATACAAAAGAGTCTTTAGAGGAAGAGCTTGAGCTTGCAGGCAAAATCTTTAGCCGAGGAATGCGTTTGCCATCATTTTCAAGGAGGGGCAGCATCTTGTACCTCATTGATCAAAACACTAATCTGGTTATTAGCTATAGGGCCCCATTGTCACAAGACTTTACAAACCATACACTGACTCACTCACCTCCAGGTCAGTACCTTGCTACCCATAGATCCCTATATAGGCAGCTTGAACAATTTCACAAACAATCCTTGCAACCTGCTCCTTCAATCATCGCCGCTGGCGAACTCAGAATAGAAAATAGTGGCATGATTGTACAATTTAACAACCGCTCTGGAACATTCCATGGAAATGCCAAAAGCCTTGAATTTGCGATTGAAGTCTTTAGAGAATTCGGAGTTAACCTTCCACAAAATACCAACAAGATCGACTTTGGGCAACCCCCTATCTCCACTCATGGTGATGCTGCGTTGAGAGCAAGAGCAAGTTTACTCGTTCACTCTGATGAGGTGTTTGGTATTTTTGTTAATGTTTTGGAAAAACTTTATTTTAATTTTGTAAAACTGTCCAAACCGGAGAAAGTGGGTGTTATAAACCTTGATTCTTTATATCACGTGTTAGCTGATAAAAACATTGTTGTTAATGGCGATGAGGCTGGTTACGCCATAGTGTTACTTTCTGGTATACAAAAAGATGGTGTAGAATATACTGCATTTGCTCAACATTTAAACGACAACTTATTAGGTGCAATCTCTTCATTAAATCAATTAAAAAAACTATATGAATCCAGATAACAATAAGTTAAAAAACTCTATTTAAATATTTGTTTATTTCTTAATATTTTTTTCACATAGTTATAATAAAAGTATGTTAGTTAATGGAGTAGATGGCAACTCAATATTAAAAGGTGTTTACTATGAAATTTGATAACTTGATCAATAGCAAGCAAACAGCTATAAAGTTGCATGAAAGTGAGCTTCGATTTAAAACTGTTTTTGAAGAAGCAAGTGATGGAATACTTATTGTAGATATTCAAAGTATGAAATTTAAATACGCAAATCCTGCCATCTGCAAGATGTTAGGATATGCAAGCAAGGATTTACAAAAATTGAGTATACAAGATATTCACCCGAAAGACAGACTCGATTATGTAATATCAGAGTTTAAGGCCCAAGCCCAAGGCATAAAAAAATTGGCAGAAGATATTCCATGTTTAAAAAAAGATGGCACTATATTTTTTGCCGATATCAACACAACGCCCGTTGAACTAAGTGGCACCAAGTATAATATGGGCTTTTTCCGAGATATTTCCGACAAAAAAGCAGTAGGAATCGAAAAAGAAAATATGCAAAGAACAATCTTTCAAGCATCCAAATTGGCATCTATCGGTCAATTAGCTGCAGGGATGAGCCATGAAATAAATAATCCGCTGGCGATAATCCAAGGGTATGTTGAAATAATTAATGATGAATATGCTCATAACAATTCAAACCTAAGAGAGCTGTTGAAAGTGGTAGAAGACTCCATCGACCGAATTAAAAACACTGTCAATGGATTAAACACATTTGCCATATCCGGCAATGAAAGCCTGCAGATAATAGATCTGCATAAAATCTTACATCACTGTATTTCTATCGTTGAAGCCATCTATGAAAAAGATGGCACTATCATCAACAAGCTTTTTAATGCGGGCAAACCAACGATTAGAGGAAACCACGGTATTTTACAGCAAGCTATTATGAATTTGTTGTCAAATGCCAAAGATGCCATTGAATCAACCAGTGGCACCATCTACATTGAGAGCAAAAATGATGGAGAAAGTATTGTTGTAACAATTTCTGATAATGGAACAGGAATTAAAAAAGAAATAATGGATAAAATTTTTGATAATTTTTTTACTACAAAACCAATAGGTCAAGGAGCAGGACTTGGTCTGGGTATCTCTCAGTCATTATTGGCAAAGTTAAATGGCACTATTGAAGTTGATTCAGAGTATGGGATTGGAACCTCGGTTAAAATAACCCTTCCCTGCTTAATGGAAAATAAGATCACATATATGGACCATCAAAACACACCTGTTCCAGAGCTAGAAGGATCGGTATTAGTTGTAGATGATGAGCGGGCGATCAGGTCACACCTATGCCATCAGTTGAGTAAAATAGGATTCATGGTAGATCATACAGATAATGGAAACAAAGCAGTAGAGATGGTGAAAAACAAAAATTACAAGTATATCATTACAGATTTAAAAATGCCTCATATGAACGGAGGAATGCTTATCAAGCGAATAAGGAGCCTTGGAGGTGCTGAGAAGATTATTGTCATGACTGGGGAGATACTTACCGATTACAGCTCACTACATCGTGAATTATATCGCAAATATGCTGATGGCCTTTTAAAGAAGCCATTTAAAGAAGATGACATCCACAAAGTCTTTAATAGCTTCACTGAATGATGTTTGCAAACCATTTAAACATTAGATCGCATCTAAAATTTCTTTAAGTTTTGTCAGTAGAGCTAGGGCGCGATGATTTTGGGCCCACTCCAAAGTTACCACGTAAGCAACTTTAAAATTATGATCAAAAGTATCACCCACAATTAAGTCCATTGCCATTTCTGCATTTTGTAAATTAGAAATTGATTGCTTAAGTAAAGGTGTCCTTGTTCCTTTAACTAAATACCCTTCGACAAGCTCTTCTAAGTTTTTTGCATTTAATTTATCAGATCCCCCGACGATATAAGGTCTTAACCTATGAGAGTTTTGCAGGTCAATCCAGATACTAAGTTGCTCCTCCATCTGCTCATAACCTATACTTGCTTTAACAGTTGCTACATCACTTCTATGTTGAACTATAAATTTTTTCAATGAGGTGATGTCTTTTATTTTGGAAACTTCTAATACTGCTTTGGTGAACTCATTTGTAGGATAAGTCATAAAGATATTTAAAGATTTGTAACACCCCCAAGAAAAAGAAGGCATTGAAAACATTGATAAAACAATAATGGTTAATAACAACTTCACAGTATGTAGCCCTCTCAAATATTAATTTTGGAATGAGTTATTTATAGGTTTAAATTATTGAGTAAACATTAAGAATTTGTTAACTATTTTCAACACCCTTCGCATAACGCTACACATTACCGATTTGCGATGATTTTCAATGAATTAAAGTTGCTGGGGCAGTAAATTTATTTTAGTATTTTAAACGATAGCAATAGGAGGATTTAATTATGAAAATTGCAATTGGCTCAGATCATGCCGGATTTAGATATAAAGAAAAAATCATAAATATCCTAATAGAAAAAGGTCATGAGGTGAAAGATTTTGGCACTTATACCTCCATGCCCTGCGATTACCCAGACTTTATTAGACCAGTAGCACTAGCTGTGGCAAAAAAAGAGTACACAAGAGGTATTATTCTGGGTGGCTCCGGAAACGGCGAAGCTATAGTCGCCAACAGAATTCCTGGCATCCGTTGTACCCTATGCTGGAATGAAGACTCCACAGAGTTTGCAAGAAAGCACAATGACTCAAATATGCTATCAATTGGAGAGAGGTTGGTGGACGAGGGTCTTTTAGAGAGAATGCTGACTCTTTGGTTAGAAACCCCCTTTGATGGAGGCCGGCATGCCAACAGATTGGCCAAAATTGACCACTCACATTAAGATATTTCAAATAAATTTGTGAAATAATTTCATGCGCCCGCTACCATAAGTTACACTGGTACAAAAAAAGATAGCCCTTACATCAAAAATAGTCTATACAGTGTGCGATATTCATACTTTTTTTACAACTTTACTAAATCATATAACCCAAGGAGTTCTAAATGAGAAGGTTATTATTTACCATTTTAATGACAGCTCTAGTGACCAATATTGCCTACGGTCGCCAAGATCGTTTTCACTGCTATACCGTTGGCCTTTTAGATAAGCAAGAAGTGGGAAGCAAAAGATATTTTTGCTCAAGGGCACACATTAACCAACATGAATTAAGACAGAAGGTTGTTTCGCTCGACAAAAACTGGAACCTAGTAATAAACATTGAAAATCCCAAAATAGAAGTGTCTTTTGTAAGTTATGGTGACATTTTCAGTGAAACTTCCATGAAACTCCCAGCTGTCGGCAGCTCTTTTACAATCGATGCAAGAGGGCACCGTCTGCATTGTCTAAAAGATAAAAATATCTGTGGTAGTCAAAAGGCTTATAACAATATGGGAATACAAAAGCAATTCCCAGCATCGATGACAGTTTTGCCCTATGAAACACTAGATAAAGTCGTGATGCAACCAACTCACAAATTAGATAAATTGCGCCAAGAAATTGTACGTGCTGTATCAAAACAAATGGCCCAAAAGGGTGACTCTCGCTATCAAGATGACCAATAATTAGGTCTTAGAGAGAACACTTTAAACAAGGATTTTGATATGAAAAAAATAATTATAAATTTGCTTTTTGTTTTTTACTTTCTAATCAATTGTGGATATGCACAGATGATGTCCAGAGTGGCCTTCTACGACCTTGAAGGCGAACCTCGCTCATTAAATTCCAAGATTCGGGCAGAATTTAACTCCGAAGGCCTAGTGGGCCAAACAAAAGTAACTCAGTTGTATGACTCACTCATTATGACTAACGATCTAGGCATGTCTGTAGTCAAGCTTCCAGATGGCCGATATGGCTTTTTATTTTACAACTATACTCTTGAGCCATTATTTGTCTCTCAGTCATTAGGTTTTGTTGACTTAGAAGACACTGACTTTCGAGTTGATATTGATTTGGGAGGAAGAAAACTTGTACTAACTGATCACAAAAGCCACACTGTTGGTCACTTAAGCGATGTGGATATTGAGCTTGTCTACCCAATTGCCATTGGTGGCTTTACTTCTCAAAACACAGATATTACAACTCCTGATTGGAGCGATGTATACCTCGACAAAAAAACTATTATCAGTAAAAGATGGAGCCCTTCCTACTACAAAGGAAAACCATTTCTAAGGGTCATGAAAAGCAAAAACATTGAGCAGGGGTGGACAGGCATAGGAATTCATCGAAGAATGAATTCTAAACTGAGAAGATCACCCGACAGCCATGGTTGTATCAGAATGCGTGAGTGGGATTTAAAAACTGTCCACGCCATCATATATTTTCGAGACAGAAGATATACTGATATATCAATACACAAACAATTTGGTCGATATTCATATCACCCCTATAAATTGCACAATACAAGCTACCAGAAGGTTAAATACTTTTCTTCATCTCCTCACATTCGTCGAGATCGCCACGGCTTGACAATTTACAAGCATGTATATGAAAACCCAGTACCCATAATAAACGACATCTTGACTGCAAGCAATTTTCGCACAAACTATGTCCTCTACGATATTACAGCAGAGTACTAAAGCTTCAGTTTGTACCCAAGACTAAACAGAAAACAGCAACAGGAACGGTTAATCGTATTCTATCTAAACTACATCTTTTTTTAACAATTATATGATATACCAAGGCCCTAATAATTAATAAATGTAAGTGTGATCTTTGGTTGATGTTATGAGATTTTTAATTGCAATTATAGTAGTAACAAGCATTACCGCTAAGGCGCATTCTAGTACCCATTGCAAAACCTACAATCCTAGGATGAATTTAAGAATCTCAACCCCAGTCCAAGAGTTAATGGATTCGCAGAATTATGAGATAGATGGTGGTCGTGACTTGTATCAAAATTTTCCTATCGCCTTTGTTTTGCATAAAGAGCATCCTGAGTTTAAAGATGAGGGTAATAATACCCTTTATGAACTAAGACAAGTATCAGAAAATGGCTTTTATGCCTTCTATTATTCTGTGCAAACGCCAAGACAGAAAATTTGTATAATAAAAAATTAATTGGCCGCTACTACTTTAAAGGCTCACATTGGTTTGCATTCAACAACTTGGTCATTATCTACCACTGACATAATTTGGGCAAATTTGCTAAATCTTGATATGGCATCATCTAAGGCCTCTTTTGAAAACAGACTGTGAGTAGCAGCTTCGATGCCATCGTTTTGAATTGATGTAAGAACTTGAGTTATAAAATAAAGTTCTGATAGCAAAAATTCTTCTAATTCCCCACTAACCTTATCTAAATATCTGTTAATTCTATCCATATCCATCTCAAAGGAATCTTTTGATCTAAACTTACCCATAATAAAACAAAAAAGTGCCCCCAAAACATCTGCTTTTTCTCGGAGCCCACGGTCTGCTCGTACTTTATAATATATTTTGGCACTTTTAATCACTTCGACGTGAGGGTCAACACTTGCCATAGAAAAATCATACTCCAAGGCACCATTCATATCCATTCCCTTTTTTTTGAATTGCTTTATGGCAAACTGCAGGTGCTCATGATTTCCTGGGTAGCTACCAGAGCGATTATTAATTATTTGCACTTTATTACCGCGTACTACTCTGATTTCACCTGCTGAAAAAATTAGAGGTACGATGGTGCCTTGTTGCCAGCGATAATCTAGTAGCTTTTGAAAAAGTGCTCTATGTGTAGCAATAAAAGGAGGAGTCAACTGGCTCGCATTATCGCTAGTAAATAGCAACTGTGGGATTCTTGGCGCCATAACTATGTTTTTGTCTTGATCGATTAGATAAATCCAAGTACCCGCCAGCATTTGATCAATCTTTTTATTTTCAGGAAACACTGTACCAGTTGCCACTAGTTCAACGTCTTTAATAGGTCTGGCATTAATTCGAATCCGAGGAGGCAAGCCACTATATAACCTAAGAGCACGCTCAATCGAGTCTTTAAAAAATGCCGCTCCCACGCTGCAAATATCAGAGTCAGAAGCTGAAACCGAGAATGTGAAGAGTATTATCACCAACAATCGCATGGCGGCCATACTGCCACAATAACATACCAAAAGCATCTGATAATCATTAAATTATCTACTTATTTAAGGCCAATTTGCTACATACTGAAACAAAAGTTATATCTTACTTGTTCAAGTTTGGTAAAATATGAGTCACATTGGTTATTTGATGTAGAAACTGGAGTCTTTTTAATGAATTTTTTTATCATTGGTATTGGTGGATTTTGTGGGGCAATTTCTAGATTCTATTTATCTAAAACAATAAACAATATGTTTCAAAATGATTTCCCTTTGGGAACACTCCTGATTAATATTATCGGTTGCTTACTACTTGGTGCCTTGATGTCCTATGTAGTTAATCATCAACTATCTAAGCACGGCTTAACAATATTTTTGACTGTAGGATTTTTAGCTTCATTTACCACCTTCTCCTCCTTTGCCTATGAAACCCTACAGCTGCTACAAACGAGTCAGTTGCGCCTAGCAGTTTTAAATGTAGTATTCAATTTAACTATTGGACTATTGGCCACCACACTTGGATTTTTTCTCATAAACTATATCTATAAAAAGGAGCTGCTATGAAACCTCTGGAAATCGGCTTTATTGGCCTTGGTAGAATGGGACAAAACATGGTTTCTAAAATGCTGTCTTCAAAGACAGTTAGGGTAGTTGTGTGGAATAGAGACCAACAAAAAGTCCAAAAGATGGTAGAGCAAGGCGCTGTTGGAGCGCAGGATATTCAAGAGCTGCTAGGCCTGCTAAAGCAGTCGCGCAAAATAGTTTGGTTAATGCTACCTGCCGGTGAGGTTACTGAAGCTATGTTTAATAAGGTACTTCCGCTGCTTAAAAGCGATGACATAATTATTGACGGGGCAAACTCAAATTATAAAGACAGCAAAAGAAGACACCGCTTGGCCAAAGAGCGAGGAGTTGATATGCTTGATGTCGGTGTCAGTGGAGGAATTATTGCTGCTCAAACTGGATATCCCATGATGGTAGGAGGCAAGCAAGAGGTATTTGACTACCTTGCCCCCATCTTTAATAGTTTTGGTATTACTGAAGGGGTCGATTTAGTTGGGGGACAAGGGGCCGGGCATTATGTCAAAATGATTCACAATGCAATTGAATACGGTATGATGCAAGCAATAGCAGAAGGGTTTGATCTACTTAAAAATGGAAGTATGGAAAACCTTGACCTAAAAAAGATATCTCACCTTTGGAACCATGGCACTATCGTCAGCTCATTTTTAATGCAGATGACAGAAAGTGCCCTTAAAAAGGATGTCTCTTTGGAGCAAATTAAAGCTTTTGTGGCAGATAGTGGAGAGGGCAAATGGTCAGTAGAAGAGGCCATCGCCAATGATGTTCCATTTATTGCCAACACCTATGCTCTACAGGCCAGATTTCAATCCCGTGATCCCAATTCATTTACTTTTAAACTCTTAGCGGCCCTTAGAAATGAGTTTGGTGGACATGCAGTTTCTAAGGAAGATTAATGGAGATCATTCAAAATACAGATAAATTGCAACTAGATATGTTGGCCCATGCATGCTTTGAACAATCTATAAATCGTTTATTAGAAGATAGAGAGCACTTAAATCTTGGCATTTCGGGAGGCTCAGGGGTGCTTGGATTATTTCAACTACTGGGTGAAAACAAAAACATTCCCTGGCAACTTATAAACATTTTTATGGTTGATGAAAGGTTTGTACCCATCACCCACCCTGACAGCAATGCATTACAGGCTCAGGATCAATTCATCAATACTCTAATGAAAAAAGGGGTACTAAAAAGTAAAAATTGGCATCCATTTACCTATGATAAATCCCTCAAAGATTGTGGCGTTTCAAGCTACAACAAACAGCTTAATGAGCTTGGTGGCAAATTAGATATAATTGTTCTGGGAATGGGTGAAGACGGACATATTGCTAGTCTATTTCCAAGACATGCATCAATAAATAATAAAAATGATAAATTCATTGTAGTTTCCGATTCTCCCAAGCCACCTCAAAAGCGAGTTAGTGCCTCCAGGCAACTACTATTAAATTCTCAAGTGGCCCTTTTGCTATTTTTTGGACCAACTAAGCAAAAGGCATATGACCTACTAAACAATAAATCAACTTCAGTGCTGGAGTGTCCTGCAAAAATTGTGACACAAATTCCAAATAGCTACATATTCACCGACTTAAACTCTACAAACTAGGATCTTGGTATGGACAATTTGATAAAAGACGATTTGATAATTGTGATTTTTGGAGCAACAGGTGACCTAACCAAAAGAAAGCTAATTCCTGCACTTGTTAAGCTTTTTTCAAATAATACAAAAAACGTAGAAGTCCCAATTATATGTATCTCAAGATCTGATATGTCCAATGAAGAGTTCTACCAACGCTTAGAGATGAAAAAGTACATCCCTAAGATCACTGACACAGAATACGAAAGCTTCACCAAAAAAATAAAATACCATGCACTTGATTTTTCTGATAACTGTGACCCGGGCAGCTGCAGAGATTGCAACCGATGCAACGAGCTAGCTATCGCTTTAGATGTAGCCGATGCTCCCAATCCATACAAAAAAACAATAATCTTTTATCTAGCAACACCCCCAAAGGCCTTTGAAAACATTTCTCGCATTATCCAAAAAACTCTACCACCACAGTGTCAGCTCAACATGAAAATTGCCTTTGAAAAACCATTTGGTCTAAACCTAAAATCAAGCCAGCAGCTAAATCACTCCATCGGTGCAATTTTTAAAGAGGAGCAAATCTTTCGCGTTGACCACTATCTAGGCAAAGCATTGGTACAAGACATGCTACTTTTTCGCTTCTCAAATCTTCTATTTGAGCAAGTGTGGAGTAGCAAATTCATTGATAATATCCAAATCACCATTGCAGAAGCAATTGGTGTTGAGTATCGCGCAGGTTACTATGATAAAACTGGAGCAATCAAGGATATGCTACAAAATCACTTAATGCAGCTACTATCACTAACTACCATGGATGAGCCGCAATCTTTTGAGGCAAACCATGTCCGCCATGAGATGTCGAAAGTTTTAAAAACCCTAAAGCTGCCGTCGGCAGAAGACATCGTAATTGGCCAATACAAAAATAGCTCCAATGATAACGTGGTATCGTCCTATACTGACGAGCCAAATGTACCAGATGAATCAAAAACTGAAACCTTTTTTGCTATGAAAATGGAGCTTGATAATGACAAGTGGAGAGGTGTTCCCATCTATGTAAGAAGTGGAAAAAAACTCAAAAATACCTTTGCTGAAATAAATCTAGTTTTAAAAGATGTTAGCTGCAAACTATTTTTAAAGGGAAGCTGTGAGCAAAATACACCCAATACGATAAGCATTAGAATCCAACCAAATACCGGAATTGCACTTTCTTTTAATATAAAAAGACCAGGTCCAGGGCTTGCAATCATGCCCGTTAATATGGATTTTTGCCATCACTGCTTATTTAACATCAATACTCCAGACGCTTACGAAGCTGTATTTGGGGCCATCATTAGTGGAGATCAAACAATTTTTACTAGCTGGGATTCGATTGAAAGCAGTTGGAAATATACGGACTACATTCTTGAGCTGATAAAAAACAGATCCCCGTCCTTCTATGATCCAGGATCTAGAGGTCCTCAAGAAGCAGATCAGCTCCTTGAGGCAACTGGTAGAAAATGGCTTAACTAAAATTAGATTTATCTGCTCCACAAACGGGACAAACCCAAGTATTGGGAAGATCTTCAAATAATGTCCCAGAAGGCACAGCTGCTTTTTCATCACCCACTTTTTCATTATATTCATAGTTGCAGATCTTGCAGACGTGATTGGCACTTGATGGAATATACGAAGGTGCTGTTTTTGGAGTCGCTCCCTTTTTTACTTTGTGGTAATAATCATAAGTCAATACCTCTTTTTTATTATACACTACTGAATCTACTACTTTGGCGATAAAAATAGTATGAGTACCAACATCTGTACTAGAAATTACATCTGCTTCAATGTGACCAACACAATGAGCAAGCTCTGTGGGAGCACCAGTTTTTCCGGCCTTAAATTCAATGCCATCAAATTTTGCAACATCTCTGCCAGAGTTAAATCCAAACTTTGCAATCAAGTCCATGGGAGTATCTTGGGCCAAAATGGATACTGTAAAGGCCCGCGAATCTTTAATAAATTCATGAGTATAATTTTTTTTATTGATACAAACTGCTATTGTTGCAGGATCAGAAGTAACTTGAATGGAAGCGTTGGCAATCTGCCCATTGTAAATATCTCCCATTTTTGAGCTAATAATATAAAGGCCATACGAAAGTTTATGTAAACCGTTTAAGCTCATTCAACCCTCCTTGTTGATAATAACTAAAAAAAGAAATGGCAGAATAAGATGTTAGCACAAAAAAAAGAGGATCAAACAAATTGATCCTCTTTTTTAAAAGAATTATTAACTTGAGAAATTAGTCTTTCTTGCTTACATTAACAGCACAGGGACCTTTTTTTCCTTCCCCGACTTCATACTCTACAGTGTCACCATCATTGATTGGTCCACCAACGATTCCTGATGCATGTACAAATAAATCTTTTCCACCATTTTGAGGCTCAATAAAGCCAAAACCTTTCTCATTGTTAAAAAATTTTACTATTCCTGTTTCCAAACCTTACTCCATATGTAAAAAAATAATCATTAACCTTTTGTACTCACTAATACTAGGAATGTCCACTATATCTAAAGCTTAAATTGTAATTTTTTTCACATTTCAACGACTCTGTGCATCGCGACTGCCGTAACCTCGACCACTGCGCCTTCTGTTTGAGTTACCCCGTGCACCATCTCGACGATTGCGACCTCTTTTTTTGCGCCCAGAGGGTGCTTCCTGCTGCTTTGCACGCACAACTTCCAACCTTGAAGAATCATTGAGTTGACGAATTTCTTTGTTGAAACGGTAGGAAAATAATAACTTTAAAATCTGCTCTTTAGACAAGTCTTGAAAATAACTCTGAAAATACTTAAAGGCAGGATCAATTGCAAATGCCTCTTCTTTATCAACCAAAGCAACTTTTAGGGCATCCATTTTATTCAACTCTCGACAAATTTTTACTTTTTTGAGCTCTGATGGGTGCGGCAATTTGAGTGCTTCAATTTTTTGTCCAACTAGAGACTCTATTTTTTTTAGCTGTCTCATATTTTCCGGCGCAACTAAACTAATGGAGGTCCCCTTCATTCCAACTCGACCAGTTCTGCCAATGCGGTGAACGTAGACTTCATTTTGCCTAGGTAGTCCAATATTAAAAACATGGGTAACGTTTGAAACATCAATTCCTCTTGCTGCCACATCGGTGCAGATAAGATAATCACAGCGCTTGTCTTTAAATTTTCTCATGGCAAAATCCCGTTGCGCTTGAGACAACTCCCCATGAAGAGAGGTAACAGAAACTCCACGGGTCAAAAGTAGCTCTGCAAGCTCCTTGGTTTCTTGTCTGGTCTCACAAAAAATAATGCCAAAACAATCTTTATTGCTATCGATAAAGCGCTGCAAGGCCTCAGCAAAATGCTTCCTTCTCACCACACAGTAGTACTGCTTAATATCTTCATTACTTAGTGTTTGCTTTTGGGCCCTAACCACTTTGGGGTTTGAAAACTTAAGCTTAATTAACTTAACAATCGAAGGGGGCATCGTGGCAGAAAACATCCACATCTGTTTATCGGAGTTAATTGAGTCAATGATAGTTTGTACGTCTTCAATAAATCCCATATTGAGCATTTCATCTGCCTCATCAATAATCAGGTTCTGACAAGCGTGCAGCTTAAGAATCTTTTGATTGATAAGGTCAATAATTCGCCCCGGGGTTCCCACTACAATTTGAGGGCGATCTTTTCTAAGAGCTGTTGTTTGTTTGCCATATGGGACTCCGCCATAAACTGTGGTCGCTCTGACTGGTAGGTATTTAGCAAGTTTCACAACTTCCTCATAAACCTGATTGGCTAGTTCTCTAGTTGGCGCCAAGATCAATGCTTGCACATTTTTTGAGCTAAAATCAATCTTTTCCAAAAGAGGAATGACAAATGCTGCTGTTTTGCCTGTACCGGTTTGGGCCTGTCCGACAAAATCACCTTGATAAGTTTTTAAAACGGGAATCACTTTATACTGAATTTCACTAGGACTTTCAAAGCCTAAATCAGCAATTGCATTATGAAGCTGATTAGACAACTCAAAAGTATGGAACGACATGGCATCTCCTCATTAAGTACATGGCAGATGTTTGGATGCCAGTAGTGTGTCCTACTTGTATCTGAAAATAATGGAATTGACAGCCTTTTTGTAATAATTATATTGCGGCCTTCAACTAGTAGCGGTCTCCTCGACCTCCGCCGCGTCCACCACGACCTCCGCCACCACCACGAGGTGCTTGAGGTTTTGCTTCATTAACTTTCATAGGACGCCCATCACACTCGGTACCATTTAGCTGCTCAATAGCTTCTGCAGCTTCTTGGTCAGTAGCCATTTCCACAAAACCAAAGCCTTTACTGCGATTAGTATCGCGATCAATAATGATTTTCACTGAATCAACTGTGCCAAACTGTGAAAATTGCTCGTTTAATCTATCTTCTGTTAACGAAAATGGTAGATTACCAACATAAATTTTTCTTCCCATATTACCTCCATAAGCATTCGAGATCATGCCTAATACAATATTATTGTGCATTTTTTAAAAATGTCTTTAATGAATTTTTATTTAAATTTAGTTCTAAATAAGCGGCCAACCTGCAATAAAGTATTAATAATTCTTAAGATCTCTGCCTATCTAAACCCTTTGGAAAAAATGACGAGATAACTCACTCCAGTACCATAAATATCACTACTTCCAAATTATTACAAGCATATTGGTCATTGCTAAACAATAAATATTTTGCCAGGCAATAAAATCAGGTAGTTAGCGTTACTTAAAATGTTTTAGGAACTGCTTGTACCCTTTTGCTTCTAATTGTTCTACTGGAATAAACTTCAAGGAAGCTGAGTTTATACAATATCTTTTATTGGTTGGAGCTGGACCATCATTGAAGACATGCCCCAAATGAGAATTGGCCCTTTTCGACCTTACCTCTACCCTGGTGCGAAAAAAACTCTTGTCCACCTTTTCTACTATGTTGTCTTCTGAGATCGGTTTTGTAAAAGATGGCCAACCAGTTTTTGAGTCAAACTTATCTTTTGAGCTAAACAAAGTTTCTCCTGAGACAATATCTACGTATATACCATCGCGCTTCTCACTCCAATACTTATTGTCAAATGGAGGCTCTGTTCCATCTTGTTGGGTAACCTTAAACTGCATAGGGGTTAAGTTCTTCTTTTTGGCCTCAAAATCTCTAGTTTGTGAAGTTGCCACCAGTTTATCTCGCTTTGCCCCCCAGACCTCATTTAAAAAGCTATCTCGACCAGAGTTGAAGCGGTAGAATTTATACCTAAGGGGATTTTTTTTGTAGTAATCTCTGTGATACTCTGGAGCAATGTAAAAAGAACTCGCTTGCTCCAGTGTGGTGGTGATTTTGTTTTTAAATAGATGACTCTGGTCGAGCTCTTTAATATATTTGATGGCCGCATTTTTTTGTTGTTGATCTTTATAAAAAATTGCTGATCTATATTGGTCTCCTCTGTCCACAAATTGACCTCCACTATCTGTGGGATTATGGTTTTTAAAAAAAATTTCCAGCAACTTTTCATAGGTTACGACTTTGGAGTCATATGTCACTTGAACAACTTCAGCGTGCCCAGTTCCCCCACTTGCCACTTGTTTATAAGACGGGTCTACAGATGATCCTCCCATAAAGCCTGGCTCAACTTTGCTCACCCCTTCTTGCTTTTCAAAGGGTGGCTCCATACACCAAAAGCAACCTCCGGCAAAGGTGGCAGTTTCAGCACTGACTTTCATAATAGATCCTCCGATAAAGATACAAATCAATAAAAAGTAACGCATAATTACCTCCTATTACCCTCTAGTATCATTATACTGCTACTAACTAGAAATTGCAGATCAATAGATTCTATGCCCTAATAGATAAAATTGTGCTGTTTTTTAAAGTGTTTGGATAATTTATAGTGGCTGAATAAATTTTGAAGCTCCCCAGGCCGATTTTTTGACCTTTATGAGTGCCCACTCCTTGTTTTCCTCAATGATTTCTACCTTAGTATTTCTTGGTAAGGTGATAACTAGGCCAAATTTGGCACCTGGTCCTCTTCTGACTTTTAGGCCCCCATTTGCTACAACCCTATCCCCCTTTATGTATTCTTTATGAACCCATCCATCTAACTGATTATACTCAAATTGCTTCCAACTTCCCTTTTGTTTTAGCAACTTTACCTGGGTTCCATAATGTAACTTGCCAACGACCACACTTTCAACATTGGGTGCAGATCTGGCATCTAGCCCCTCCCTAGAAGTAATTTTATGAAAGCCAGACCCACATGAAGAAAGTAGTAAAGAGATTACAATAAATAACAGTACTTTTATTTGCATAATTTTTGTCCTTGATTTTAGTGTTACTCACAATTTGCTAATTATAATATATAAAATTTTATTTAGAACATTTTGAACTAATTTCCTTTACCTGACTACTTCTCAACAGTTTTTAAAAAGGACCAAAACGGTAAAGATTGCACGCTAACTCCCACCTTTACTTTGAGGTAAAATATATACAATAGAGAGGAAAGTAGTTGTTACATTGAAGTTTCTCACATTACCTAGAAGATGATAAGGAGGCCTTATGAAATGGCCAAGCATCATAGTTTACTGTTTAAGTTTCGTGTTAGTTTATTCGTGTTTAGATAGTAGCGATGTTCACATGAGCCTCACCCCTGAAGCTCAGGATAAGTTGCAATATTGGAAAGATGACGACAAAGGCGTACCTGAAATTACTGCCTTTGAGTTAAAAGACGGAGTTGCTACTGTTAAAGGAAGAAACTTGCGAGACGTTTGGCGCGCCCAAATCGTTGGTCCCTCTATCAACACAGACTTTTCAATCGTTGACCAAGACTACAACTTTTTAACTTTAAGAGGCCAAAGCTCACTGCAAATTGTCGCCGAGTATACTTATAATTTGATCTTATCTAATGCTTTCGGACAAGGTAGCACCCCCATCCTATTTACCATAGAAGATGAGTCAATTAGAAATCGCATGTTTCCAGATGGAGAGATCGCGGGTAGCA
>JADHTQ010000111.1 GCA_016784965.1 Bacteriovoracaceae bacterium
TTGCAGGACACATAGCTTCAAAAAACTAGACTTCGTAAACTTAGATTGGATGACTGGTGAAATCGCTAATTTTACAGATGAACAAATTTTTCAATATTCTTTAAAGAGATTTACGAATATTATCAGTCAAGGAAAAGATGAAAGTGAGGTTGATGCCAAAGATCAAGAGTTCGTCAGGGATTTTGCCACAAAAGAAACGAAACAATTTTTTGTAGAAATAAAAAGCCTACCTTCAATTTACTATTTAGCTTCAAATCCCTTAATGTTAAATGTATTAATTGATCAAAAAACAAATAAGCAATTAATACCTAATGGTAAATATGAAATATTAAAAATGATGATTGAAAACTTAGTTTTTGAGCAACCTAAGCGAAGAGATAAAGCAGCAGGAGTAACAAGAGCCTCTATCTTGTCAGATAATTACAAAAGGCAATTGCTATCGTACATAGCTTATACTGCCTTTAATGAGAATCAATCAGGCCTATACCGCAAAGATTATTTGATTGAAAAAATCGAGTCTTACTTAATTGACGAAAAGATGGGACTAGGGTGGGAAAACTATCGCGCCAGATTAAATTCCGAAGAGATTTTTGAACAAAAGTCAGGACAGCTAGGAATATTGCTTGAGAAAACTCCAGATTTATTTGGGTTTTTCCATCGATCATTACAAGAATACTTAAGTTCAAACTATGTTAATAAAATGGATTTAGATGATAAATTGGAAATTTTAGAAACGCACATGCTTGACTCTGAGTGGAGAGAAATTCTACTTGCAATAGTTTCAGAGCAAACAAATGGTCACGAAATAGGTGAAATTATCAACTTTTTGGAAAAACAAGTTTATGCAAATTCACCTGGAAAATTTTTATCTACCTTACTACTAGCACATTTGATAATTTTAAACCCTAATACTTCAGCAGGATTGTGTAAAAAACATTTTGATACAATATTTAATGAAGTTCAGATTGGCGAAGATAGTTCAATAAGTAATGAGGTGATTAACTTATTAGTACAAGGTTTAAATGATAGTAAATTAAGTCTGTTAATTGAAGAACAGATAAATTATTGGTTTCCTTGCGAAACACGCTGGAGAACTTTCCTAATAGAATCTTTAGAGAGCTGGAGTAAACTTGATCAAGTAGAAAAATTGCTATTGAAATCCTTTTTCTCTGAAGATAATTACAACCAAAGAGCTACTGCTAAAACATACTCGAAGGTATTTTCGGGCGATGAGGAAAAAGGGAGAAATCTATTTAACACTTTCATCAACTCCAGTAACGATGATGTGAAAGCAGCATTAGCAGAGGCTATTGTATTGGGGTGGAATGAATCAGATTTCTTTAATGAACTTATGGAGCATTGTAATAAGTCTGATTCAAAGCATGTGAAATTAATAGGTCTTTATGGAAAACTCAATAAGGATGGTCCTTCCAATGAAATCCTAGATGAATTAATATCATTCACTTCAAAAAGATCTTCCTTTTTTTACGCATGGAAAACTTTGCTAAGTTCAATGTTTACAGAATTTTACAGTGGCGATGAAAAATTAAAAGCAGTTTGTCTAAACTCATTTAATCTACGTTATGATAGTCGAATTGAGACGATTAATAGTGATATTGCCATGGAAGTTATGTTGACAAATTATCCCCAAGATTCAGATGTTGCTAATTTAATAAAGGACCATTTGGAAAACAAAAATTCTTACTTAATGCATAATCATGATAATTGGAGGTTGTTAGGACAAAATTTCAAGGATAACGAAATATTAAAAGAACCATTTGTAAATTGGTGCAAAAGGAAGTCTAGTGCAAGTAACGTAGAAATTTCGCTAGGAGCAGGAGTAGCTCCCACAGAGGAATTAAAGCAAATTATAATAAAAATGCTAGATGATTATTGTCCATTTTGGGCAGCGGATGCTCTTATAAGATATTGGCCAGATGACAAAGATGTGATTGAATCAATAAAAAGATTTGCTGAAACCAATGACTCAATAAAATCAAACCTCGCCGAATCTCTTAGGCATGTCTATAAAGATGATAAAGCAGTAAGAGAAATGTTAGTTGACTTAGTTAAATCGAATCAAACGATTAGAATTGATATTGTCCTTAGAGCAATAAATCAAATTGATAATGGACATATAAAAGATGATGTTATTGATTTATATTTTAGTCGTTCAATTAATCGGGCCGAATTAATAAATCAAGCTGGTATTGACGTTTTGATAAACTCAAGGCCAGACCACCAACTTGTAAAGGCAGCTGGTCTTGAGGAACTAATGGACTCCGATGGCGCTCATTATGCTGTATCAAAATCTTTGAATGATGATCCTGAGATTAGAAAAAAAATTTCTATGAAGTTTAATCCTTTAAATACACCTGAGAGACTTCATTTATGCAATAACATTAAGACAACAGGGATTCCAACTGAATTGAAGCTAAAATTTATGAGCAAGTATAGGAATGAAGTTAACCCGAGAATAAGAACTATTTCTTGCATAAGTTATTATTCCACCTTAATGGAAGTCAGCAGAGTGACTGACGAAAAGGTTCAAGCATTAAAAGATGATTTATTTGCAAGAGGACCAGAGTATGAATCTATGAGGCAATCAGCTTTCATTGGGCTTACAATAATAAATCGATATGATGTTATTATTGAAGCAAAATCACCTTACAAAGACGAAGAATCTTATACATTGCCACATAATTCAATTGTAAAAGAAAATCCAGAGTTATACGAGTATCTAGTGATAAATTGGAATGCGATTGAATGCGGGTTAGGCTCTCAACTATTTGCAGTAATAAACCCAGGTAGGAATTCAACTTATTTATGGTCTGAATTATCAGATTATCTACATCTAAATAGTATGTTGCATAGTAGGGTTATTGATGAACTCGAACAAAATGGAGCTAATTTAAATTTAAGGTTAATAAAAATTTGGTATAATTCTAATCCTAATAGTTCTGGTTTGATGAATGAATGTATGAACTTCATCACCAATTACAAAGTGAATAGTTATCATAGAGAGAATGATACTTACTTTCCCTCATGGATAATAGGTGCTAAATTTGCATCCCCAGAAAACTTAAGTATTCTTTCTGAATTAACATCCAATGACCCTATGAATACTTTAGGAATATTTGCAATTCAAGTTGGTTGGCCTCAAAGCGAAATTTCAAAAAAGCTGTTCGATTACTACGTTGATAACAATATTGGAGCAGATTATTATATTCTTACTCAACTAATATCAAATCACTCATCAATAGATCATTTTGTTGCGTTTGTTATAAAAATGGCAAAAAATGACATTATTAGTAAATCTCGTAACAAGTTTTGGATTAAAGGTCCATTTTCTGACCGTATAAAAATAGATTCAGAAATTTCAGGTAGCATTTTCAAAAGAATTTTGTCGAATGAAGACCTTAATATAAAAGGATTAGGGTTTTTGATGGGGTTAATTCGAAATCAAGAGATTCCACAAGAATTAGTCGAATGGATATTAGAATTTGAAAAGAATATCTCTAGCGAAGATCTATTGGTCACTTGTTACGATTATTATTCAGGTCGTATAAAAACTTTCGCTCAGCAACTAGAGCTTCTTAGTTAAATTATTATGAAAAATTAATCCAAATTGACGCTATTGTTGTGTAAACCTAAAACTACTTTATGGGTAAATTTACAATTTTCTGAAACAAAGACTACAGTTTGGGCCGAAGTATCGGATAACTTTAAAACGATTGATCTATTTAGCATGAAATAGAAATACCACATGCTCTTTTTCTACTAAATATTTGCTATTATACATCTAAGTCATTAAACCAGTAACCCTATGGCAACTCTATTAAATATTAGACTCTTAATACTCTGCTCACACTCCACTTTTTGGGTGACTCAGAACGTATTTACAAATTAACCACGGAAAAACCTGATCCTCCGCGCCATTCATGTGTACTGTCTCGTAAAACGTGAACAAATCATTCACGTTTCGTGAACTAGTTGTTCACCTGTTCACACTCACAACCATTAGATTGTAAACTATTTACCAATTTTCAAATACCTATCTATGTCCATAATTTGGCACGCTAGTTGCTTTACATGGTGACCGTAAGCACGATTCAACATGCTAAGCACCTAAATTCATGATTTGGTGTGTTGCTAAATGATATTTTTTGAGGTACGAAATACATAATGTGCGCTAGGCGAAGCTAGCGTTAACTTACTGGTGCGTCTAATTTATCAATAAATTGACTAGTCCAGTCAGGGTAGCTTTCGATAGGAAGGCCCTGTATCAAGTCTTGCGCCTGTTAGGTAACGAAACAGGTGAAGCGTAGACAGAGAGCAGATAGGCCGTTGGGTGGCACATCACCCTTAAGTGATAGAGCCTCGATAGATGAGATTGTGGTGGCCGAGCCGGTATGACTGAGCGAAGGCAACATCATGGAACTCCATAGTTTCATGGCCCACCGGGGTCCGAGAGCACGGCATGTTTGTACAGTTAACGTTGGAACCTAGGAGATCCTTTTGGAGTCAATAGTATGTTGAATTACGAGTGCAAGAAAGACAATTTCAAGACAAGTAGCATTCTTCAAAAGGAAGTCAGACTGTTTCATAGTAGTATGGAGGGCCGGTAATGCGGACGGAGCGAAGGGAACAGCAAAATTCACGTCTCAAAGACGATCACCGCTCTAGCAACAATGTTAGAACCAGTGGTTATAAGAAGGCAGACAGTGTCTATCTAAATCGTTGGATGAGAATAAGTTTAAGGGCACAGAAACAGAACTCCGTGTTCCAGAATCTACTTACACATTTTCATGTAGAGTCTCTAACTGAGGCCTTTAATGCGCTAGACGGATCGAAAGCATTAGGAGTAGATCGAGTAAGTAAGCAAGCTTACAAAAAGAACTTGCAGGCAAATCTTGAAAATCTAGTCGATAGGATTAAAAGAGGCGTCTACCATCCTATGCCAAAGAAAGAGGTATTAATACCGAAGTCAAATGGTAAAACAAGGCCGATTGCAATTGCCTGCTTTGAGGACAAACTTGTTGATTGGGTTATCAGCCGAATTCTAACTGAAATCTATGAACCAATGTTCATAAAAACTTCTTTTGGTTTTCGACCTGAAAAATCCTGTGATAACGCTGTCGAAGCTAGCTACTACAACCTAAAAGACAACAACCGTCCCAACGTTGTAGAAATCGACTTCTCAAACTTCTTCAACACTATTCCCCACAAAAAACTGATGGGGATACTGGAAGAAAAGATAGAGGATGTAAAGTTCAGGGCCATCATTAGACGCTTTTTACAGGGGGATACCATCCATGCAAATGGTGAGAAATTACCTTGTAAAAGAGGAACACCCCAAGGTGGAATAATGAGTCCCATCCTAGCAAACATCTATCTCAACGAAGTTGTGGACCAGTGGTTCAAAAGAACCTACAACAATCACAACTGTAGAATCGTTAGATACGCAGACGATGCGGTCTTTTTCTTTAAAGATAAAGACGAAGCAAAAAGGTTTCTTTCAGCCTTCAAAGAGAGAGTTGATAGGTTTGATCTAATCCTGAATATGGAAAAGACAAACACCCTCTCATTTGGGAAGCAGGAGAAAAACCACTTTAGTTTTCTTGGTTTTACTTTCTATTGGGGAAGACATGGGAATTATAGATTTCTAAAAGTTAAAACTCAAAAAGAGAGATTAATAAAATCAATACAAGAGTTCTATTTGTGGACTAAACAAATCAGAAATAGAATTAAGTTAAAAGAGATCTGGAAATTGGCCAAAGCTAAACTCCAAGGACACTATAACTACTTTGGGTATTGGATGAACCGCTCAAAACTTAATCACTTCTATCAAGAGGCCATTAAATCTCTATATAAATGGTTAAATAGACGTAGTCAGAAACGTTCTTACAACTGGGATGGATTCAACGAGAGGCTGAAGTTTCACCCTCTTCCAATTCCTCCCGAGAAACAAAAACTAAAGAGACTAGGAAAGGTATTTTGCTTATGATTAAACTGACAAGAGTTTTGAGGAGCCCCGTGCGAGAAATCCGCATGCGGGGATCTGTGAGGGTTTTACCTTTGACTAATCATGATGGTTGGAGGTAATTCTACTCTATGGTAGGAAAAAACGAAAATAAATTTAATTTTTTAGTTTTTGAAGACAATCCAATTTTCCGAAAAGGCCTAACAGCCATCCTCGAACGAATTGGCCATGTTGACCAAGTCGATCAGAAAAAAAATGCCGAAAACTTAATTAAAGAGCGAAAATATGACATTGCCTTTATCGATCTATTTATCGGTGATGACCTAGAAGGACTCGACTTAGTCACTCTCACTAAAGAAAACAACACCTATGCAGTTGTTTTAAGCTCCTGCCAGGACATGGAGATCATAGAAAAGGCGTACAAAAGAGGATGCAACGATTGTCTGTCAAAAACTAACTATCGTGAGCATATCGATGCTATCTTAGCAAAATTTCAAAGTAGTAATCAAAACAAGCTCAATGATGTTCTAAAAAGTGAATATGTAACTCAAGATGCCGGTATTATTGCATCACTTGAGAGGCTTGTAGAGTGTAACGATTTTGATCGTGCAATATTTCTATCAGGCCCATCTGGAGTTGGAAAAACTCAAATCGCAAGGGCCATACACAAGTTGGCCGGTGGAAGTGAAGAAAACTTTGTAAATCTAAACTGCTCATGTACCAACGATGACCTGTTGGAATCTGAAATGTTTGGACATGTAGAGG
>JADHTQ010000008.1 GCA_016784965.1 Bacteriovoracaceae bacterium
TATTGGAGGATTTTCTTTATCAATAATTAAACTTGAAGTTAATGATATTAGCTTGGAGTTAATCTTTTTAATTAATCTATTGAAATAATAACGATTATCTATTAATGACTACTAGCGCAAGAACTATAAATATCCACTACTTTTTCAACTGTTATATATTCCACTGTTACTATAGAGTTCGAGCTCACCACACTCCTGGCTTTATGAATCATTTTTTTTGTAGTATACGCCACGCCCTTGTCCCATTCGTTTTACAAGGTTTCTTTTCATCAATTTATTAAAATTATTTGTGACGGTATTTCTAGAAACATCAGCAATATTTAAAATATCTTCTACTTTTAATACTTCATGCTCTTCAAATTGCCCTAAGATGAGTTCTGAAATATCTGTCCTAACAATTTTTTCCTTTTCAAAGTAAAAAACAACTTTGACAAAATCACCATCTTCAAAGAAATCAGGACGCTTGATCTTTATCTTTTTACACTCATCATAAATAGTTCTTATACCAGATCCTAATTTCTCAATCAGATGAAGTTTTCGAGCGAATTTTGCTAAAAGAGGATTGCGAAGATGCGTACTTCCATCTCCTATATTTTCGGGAGAAATTGTCCCAGGGAATCCCCCTGGACTAAAAATTTCAACTCGATTATCATAAATTGCAATTTTTACTGCCCCAGTTATTGAATATTTGCGATGAATAAGTGCATTAATAATAGCTTCTCTCAAAGCAATTTGAGGAATAAGTGTTGTTCCTTTGTATTCCCCCTTTTTATTAAGTTTAAAATCTCTCGCAAGCCAATGATCAAGAATGCTAAGAGTTTCTTCTATTATATTAGGAACTGGGCCTGCAACTTCTCGTGTTAGTACAATGTCTCTCCCCGTAATACCTTTAAAAAGAGTACAGATTACTGTTGCTTCTGGTAAGTATTCTTCTGGTTTTTCTACAAACATTAATGTTGCAGCTCTAGATACATATAATTTTCCATTTGCTTCTCTTTTTAAAATTTTCTCTCTTTCTAGAAGGTTTATTGAAACTCTACTGTATATATTTTTTAGAAGACTTGATTTTTTTATGAGTTCTACTGGGGTATTAGTCGATTCACTATCATAAGTAATGCCTCTTGAGGTATTAACTAATAGTTCAACTTCTTCAGTAGGGATTTTGCGATTATGAGGCCCAACTCTAACGTACACACCATTTGAAAGACCCTCTTTTTTTACATAGTATGGCCTTTTACCGCCTGAATGAACTCTAATTATAAATACATTTTTATCACCAAAGTTTTTCTCTAAAAAGTCAGGGATTAATAGTGGTGAAACTGAATCAAAAACTTTATTTGGAATGGATTCATAAAAAATATTTTCATCTTTTTTTGAAACACCAATAATCTCTCGTGTCTGGTCTTGTACGCCAATTACAATTTCTCCTCCATGGCCATTAGCAAAAGCTACACAGGTTTTAATGATGTTATTTAAACTAGATAGTTTTTCTTTTAACTCTACTAGCTTTGACTCTTTTTCAGGATAAACTTCATTATTTTTTGACATACTAATTCCTATAACAAATGCATAAGTCAATATTAAATAAACAAAATGCACAAGTCAAGTGTTAATGCACATAAATGCACAAGCCAACAGTTAGTGCACACAAATGCACAACTATAGCTGTGTGGATTTATAGAATCTTATAACCTTTTGTTAAAAATCGATGTCATCAAACCCATCGGACATATATTCATCATCTGCCTTGGCCCATTTTAGTGAAACCTTTAAGACCAGTGCTGCCTCATAGTTGGTAGTATTGACTTGAGCTGTGGCCCTTAGTTTTTTACCAAGAGCAACAACTATTCCAGCATACTTTCTCATTTTATCTAAGCTGTCTGTGCTTATCTGCTTTACATCAACAGGAACTGATGCATCATTACCTGAAAAAAATTCAAAGTCACCCCAAATATAATCAATGCCAACATACAGGTCAATCCACCTCAAGTTGACAGTCTGTGCCAAGCCTAATGTGTAGTTGGTTGTCTCAAAAAAGTCAGACACCTGATTTTGTGAATAACGGAAATTCATGGAAGTATAAAACACAAGTGCTTTAAAAAAATTGTAGTTAATGCCTGCTCCCCATCCCAAAAGTAGTGCAGCTTCAGACATTAAAAAACTTCCATTAATGTCCAAACTTGTAGTTATTACTTTTGATAGGTGTGCCCGATAAATATTTAAACTTTGAGGCAACTCATCTTCAGAAACTCCAAACACTCCATAGTCATCAATGATATCTTGCCCCATCATTGCATGCATAACTGAAACTCCCAAGTCAAGTCCCCACATTAAATCAAAGGAGCTACCTGTATCATACCCATTCTAAAGCAAAACAAGATAAAACATAAGGTAGTTAGGTAATGATTTTGGCCATTTTTGGTCACTTTTAACAAGGTCAGTATAGAGAGAAAACTTGCCAACAAAAGATGTCATTTACGTGTGTTGATGCAAGTCCATAAATATTATTTGATTTTGCCATATTTTGCACTATATGAGTCTATAAAACAGAACGGCGATTCCATAAAAAAGAACACCCAGGTTAATGTAACCTCTACTTAAGCTTCCGAAACTACATAAGTAAAACTAATGCTCTCTGCAGCACAAAGGTGGCATCGCTATTGCTCAGCTTATAAGCTCATGATCTTAAAAATTATAAGATTAACAAATTTTAAAAAGGAGATTGTAAGTGAAAAAAGTATTGTTATTAACGTTAATTTTCATGACACCTTTGGTGTTTGCCAAAAATAGGATAAATGCTCCTGTTGATCCGGCAAAAAGATGTAATGGAACAGGGGTTCCTGGAGCCAAGTGTGCTCAAATCAGGACACAGGCAGTAGCTATTGGTTGTATTACTGCCGAGGAAAAAAATACTCTACAAAAGTATGGTGCATACCCCTCGTGTAATGCCCTAAAGGGGACAGGCCTTGGAATGCTGGATGGTTGGTGTTCATGCGGATGTTTTGCTCCCGACACATTAATTAGTACCTTTAATCGACTCACAGGTGATGATCAATTGGCAAATGCGATGGACATTACCTTAGCTAAAAACAATTTTGATCTCTATCACTTAGCAGAAGATGCCAACCTATCTCGCTTTATTTTAGAAAGGTCAAATGTTCGATTAACAACCAAAGGAAAAGAATTTAAAGACCTGGTTGTTATCAAAACAAATTCGGGTAAAACCTTGAGGTTGACCCAGAAACATCCAGTCCTAACAGCTGCTGGCAAGATGGTCCTTGCAAAGGATTTAACTGCTAGAGATGTTCTAAAAAGTCAGCAGGGAACTTCAGTAGAGATTGAAAGTGTAACTTTTAAAAAATACACCGGAGATGTTGTTAATTTTTCAACTGAAGCAGAAGGTATGAATCAACATGTGATATTCGCTGAAGGCCTGGCGGTTGGAGACCAGTATTGGCAAGCATCACTTGAAGATGAAATGAACCAAGTATTTATAAGAATCTAGAGGGGAGACTATGATGGCGCCACAAAATAAGTTTTTAGGGTTAATTGTTCTTGTTACCGCAGTTCTAGTAGTTTATTTTACTCATGGTAAGCCAGAGCAAAAAAGTTATTTTCACAAAGACCAAAAAACTAGGCGCCATCTTTTTTTTAAAAATAAAGTTGAAAAAAGTATAGCAATTAAAAGCAGCGACAATAAAACACAACAAGTATCAAAAAAAAGTGATCCTTTTTCTGATCAATATCAAAATCTATCAAAGTTGGAGAGGGTTTTAGATAAGCATAGCAGGCAAACTGACCTTTTTTCCGCTTGGGCCTTAAAACCTAAAATGATTGAGTATACCGTAACTCGAATGTCTAGCTGGGAAGAGTTAAGTCAAATGGATACCAATCAGCAAGCGACCTTTAGGGTAAACGCCATTAAATTTTTAAAGTTTTTAGCAGCAGAGGGAGATGTGGGACACACTGAAATTGTGGCCCAAAACATCATTAGTGAATTAGATAGTGTCGGAGTTAAAAAGAGAAGAGATCTGGATTTAATTGACTTAATCAACATATGGATTGATGGAAATGGAAAATCAGAGATTGAAAAAAATCCAGAGATTTTATTTGATACTTTTAACTACAAAAGCTCACTGCGACCATATTTTGCAACAGCGCTAAGGTACTCGTTTCCTGAAAAAATAAATAATGTTGAATTTATAAATAAATTTTTACCATACCTCGTGAAGGAGAAAGATCATGAAGTACTTTAACAAAGTGATCCAGGCCATATTTTTAACAGTGTTAACTGCATGTTCAGAAGATGGTCTAAGCAGCTCAAATCAGCTTAGGCTTGAAAACATTAGTCATCCAGTTTTAAAAAAAGTAGTGAAAGTAGTTTCAAAAAACCGCAGGTGCAATTACAAAAACAGGTTTCAAAACTGCCAAATGGAGACGTTGTCATATTCACCAGCAGCTCTCAAAGGCAGCAGCAAGGGGCAGCGGATACTTGTTCTTGAAGGGCTCAATTATCCAAAGTCGTTGTTTTTTATAAACAAGGGAAGAATTTTAAATTTTTTAAAAGTCTCCGAATTTGGCAGTTATAGTGAATTTCACCCAAAAGTTAGAGCGCCAAAGATTTTAACCCAAGCGATAAATACTTTAAAACAAGGGTACCCAGAGGTTTTACAAGATGAGTATTATAACTTGGTTGGCAAGCAACTATTAAATCTGCATCACAAAATTGAGTATATTGCACCTGAGGTGCCACCAGTGTCTCACGGTGAGTATATCTTTGAATGGTTGGCATACTACAACCCATCGGCTCAGTTTTTATTTGCTGAGATTCCAGAGATCCCAAACGATCTTTACTGTAGCTTCGATAAAAAAATTGGGCTTGTGAAATTTTTCTATGACAGAGCTTATAGGGACTTGAAAAAATATATGGATCGATATGGGATTAATTACGTCAATATCTCCTATAACTCAGATCAAGATACAATCTTAAAAAATTTAAGTCAGCTTTGCAATCGCAGCAGCTATGGGGTTTCTAGAAGTAAGTTGCGGCAATTTATAAAAATAAAAAATGATTTTGCGAAAAAAATATCTCAGGGGGAGCATGTTTATGCCGTTCAATCAGTTTCAAACGATCCATCCAGAAAGGCGTACGCAGATGATAAAGACTATCTTCAAAGTTGTGATCAAAACTCCAACATTATAAAGGTGGGCTACTATAACGATCAATATGGATATGCAGACCGCGGAGGTAGTTATATTGACGAAGATATTTTGCCATACAACCAATCGAGATTGATCGATTGTGCCAACTTGTTTATCAATGGAGGCATTGATGAACAAAAGGCCCAGGAGTTTCGTAGAGAGAATCCGTTTAGCACCATGTTGCCAGATGGATATGACAAGTGGTGGGATGAGTATTCATTAAAAAAACTTTACTACGGAATCTATCAGCACCCAGAAGAGGCCATGGCAACATCATGGGCAGCACCACTAGCGCTATCTATGATTAACTTTACGATACAAGATTACATCAGAAGATATGATTACAAACCAAGTGCTCAAGAAATAAAAACCATGTTAAATGGCAAAATGTTTGATCCACTAAAATATGAACTATTTTTAGTATTTGATCGATAAATTAAAGGAGAAGTTATGAAAAACTATGTCAGTATTATTAAATTAATTGTTAGCGCTGTTGCACTTATGATCTCAACAAATGCGCTCAGTGATATTTACAATTATCATCCAGAATCCAGGTTGTATATGGGAGGAGGCTATAACCCCTATCACCCCTATAATGGGTATTTAGCATGCATTGATCATGATGGTGAGCAAGCGGTGGACACTCAAGGGGCAGTTTCATCAGAAATTTTTGTTGGCCTTTTACAGTCGAGAAAAGACTTTTATAATCTGATTAATTTTTCTTCGTCTCTTGGAGGCAGCTATCTATTTTTTAATGGTAATGCCAGCGTAGATTTGACTGATGAGCGGGCCTTCCATTCAGATTCACTCACATGGATAATTTTATTTAAAACAGATTATGGCAGACATGTACTTAAAAATCCCCGCATGAAAAGTGAGTTTAGGGGGCTTAGTGATAATGAGATTTATAACAGGTGTGGTTCTGAAGTTGTAACTGAGCAGAGAAAGTCAGTTATGGTATATGCACTTTTGACCATATCAAACTTAACTCAGTCGAGAAAAAGAGAGCTTGAAACCAAGTTTAGTGCTAGTGCCAAGGGAACTTTTTGGAGTGCAAACTTAAATACTCACTATCAATCAGTTTTAAAAACAGCTCTTATGACTAGTGATATTCGAGTTAAAGTTAGGGCCATCGGAGGAAATGGTATTTCTGATTTGGCCCCAATTATCGGAGGCGCTGGAAATGAAAGTTATGTTAATTATAAAGAAATCCCCAATGTACTGCGGTCATATATGGAGTCGATGGGACCAGCTACAGCAGTTCCGAGTCAATATATAACCACAAATATTACAGTATTTAGGCCTGATATTGAAGAGCGCTTTAGTGATTTTAAAAAGATTCAGATTGCTGAGTTTTATACAAGATATAAAAATTACTCATCAATAGTGTCAAGGTTAGATAGTCTTCTCTATGGTGCTGATGCACAGAATTATTCATTGAACAATGACCAGAAAGATCACTTGATGAAAGGATACAATGATTACAGTGATGCAATGAACAAGGTTTTCAATGATGTAAAGGGGTGTTTTGAAATTGAAAATAGTGGATGTCAATTGCCTCGGGTCAGTGTTCCTGTAATTTCATGGCCAAAGGAGTCTACAGATTATAGTTTTTGTGAATACACAAGAAGACAAGCACTAGATCTAGGTCTTATCGAACAGGATATGTTTATTATGGCCACAAGAAGAGACTTCTACCCTGAAATTGATTTTGCTGATGGCAAGCCGGTTATTAATGGGTGGTATCCTTGTGAATAACTGAATATATTTTTACCTAGCTTGATTGTTGTTGTCTATTGTGTAGTTGAGATTATTTATTACAATTATGGATGTTCTAGTAATATAATGTAAGTAACAAAATCAATATCAAGCTAGGAGTATATATTATGAATCAATATCAATGTGAACCATGTCAATACATTTATGATCCAAAAGTAGGTGACTCAGATGGAGAAATTCCTTCTGGAACAAGTTTTGAGGATATTCCCGATGGCTGGGTTTGCCCCATCTGTGGCGCTAGGAAAAGCTATTTCGTTGAGCTAAGAAAATAACAATGACATCCACAACCTCATTTTAAATCCATCAATATTATTAATTGATTTATCCCTAAATTAAAGGAAATATATTAATATACCGATAGCAGGTCATAAATTTTATAAACATAGCAATAGGAGCATAAATGAAATTACTCATTGGAATTGTAGTGTTGTCTTTACTTACAACGGCTTATGCGGATGACAAAAAAGACGACAAAGCAGATGATAAAGCAGGTGAGAGAATAAGAAAACAAGTTGATAAAAAGCTAGAGAATATCGATATAGATGAATACATGAAAATGGGTGATCAGAAAGATGCAACAGATGGCATAGAAAAAAAAGTGATGGATGGGGTCGCACAAAAAATTGCTAACATGGATCTTAGCAAAGACATGGATGGCAGTGACTATGAGTTTATCGGGAATGGAATTAAATGTATTGTCGATGATGGCCTATATGAAGATACCAAGAAAAAAATTAAATTGGTTGATCCAAAACTTGTGACAGAAGCGTTTTGTCGAAAAAAAGCAAAAGAGGCACTGGGGATGTAAGAGTATGACCCAATAATGTTGCACTATAGCGCTGCAGCCCTGCCACTACGAGTCTGTTTGAATACTTAGATAGATTATACCTGACCATGCTACTTAGAAGTGTCACCTAAATACCAGGAATGTACCTTCAGTTGCAGCATTTTATCTTATAAAAATCGACTTTATCCCACCTGTTCTCATTAGTGTTATTTGAACAACAGTTAGAGCAAGTATGTTTAACCCAACTTGCATCAACCCAGCTTGCAGTACTATAACCTTGTGAGGCACAGATAGAATTTGCTTTTTCTTGAATTGGTATTGTGCCATCTGAATTGGCGTACCTGCTATTACACCATCCGATGATGTTGGGGGTGATAACTTTACATGGATCGGTCGGCTCAGGGGCTTCTCCTGGGGTGCCAGCAGCACCAGGATCTCCCTTTTCTCCCTTATCTCCTTTATCTCCCTTATCCCCTTTGGGCCCCCTTAATTCACTCCAACCAGAGGCCGTACAGTAATAAAACATTTGAGCACTACTATTATAGTACATTGAACCCTCAATGCATGGGTTGGAAAGGCTTTGTGACTTGAGAGTAAAAGTTTTAATTTCACATTTTCCACTGCTATTTATGACACCACCGAGATCTTTGCAAAGAGTATTATAAGCAGTGGTGACAGCATTTTCTGTAGCACTAAAACACTCTACAATTTTACCATCAGCATCCGTTTTAACCTGAATGTTGACAGCCTTTGTAACTTTACCGCTTCCAGATACAACTTTACTTGTTTTTTGAAAATGAAATTCTAATTCAACTATACCAAATGCGTTTGCCGCTAAATTGTCAACATTCTTTAGGTATATCTTATCGAGTTTTAAACCTCGATTGGAGTCAAGTACAATCTTTTTATTTCGTCTATCTTTTAATTGAGTTATTTCGATAGCTGCTGAACCGGAAGATAGAGTATGTATCCCAGTATAATTGTTGTCACTAACTTTTGTAACACCAAGAGTGTTCTCACATGCCTCTTTGCTGAGCAAGACGGTCTTGGCGTGGTTCATTGACTCATTAATTTCAACATTAAGTTCGGTGATTTTTGTTGACCTCAGCTGCATATTGGTAAGTCTAAGAGTCATAACTGCAAGGCCACCTATGATCCCAGCGGCCATTAAAACACCTGTAAGAGATGAACCCATTTGTTTGTTTTGACACATGTTGTAAATCCTTTAGTTAAAGGTATTATCTCGTGAGATTGATTTATATACAAACCTTTTATAAAAAAATTGATAAACCTTGGATCAATACTAGGTGAAAGCTTTGAGAGTATAATTTAAAGCATACAGGCATATAAATAATAGCCATGTTGCCATAAAGATGTATTCTCCATGCTTTAGATATTTGCAGAAAAAATTGCTTATTTTTTTGGAGTAAATGATTATGACCAATACACATGCAGCATTAAATAACTCCATTGAAGCGTAGAGGTAGCGACTTGAAATTCTTGAAAAGAAGCTCATTATTGAAATGTGTAGTAGGGAAGTAAAAAAGATTGTTATTGGCAACTTCAGTTGAGAAAAATTAAACTGCTGAGACTTTGTGATGATAGTTTTTAGTACGACAAAAACTGCAATTAAAGACCAGGGCATACTGTTTACTACGTGCCTAATGCTGTAGTAGCTGAAATTGGATATAGTTCTAAAGATAAACTTCAATAGATCAAATTTTTCTTTAGAGAGTCCTCTATCTAAAAGTTGGACACTGATATGCCTAGTAAAAATGGGGTAACCTGTAAGACTTTTGAAATAGAATTCATACGTTATTATAAAAATAGGTATCGAGAGGAAGCTTGCCAAAAACAAAAGTGTATTGCGGTTTTTAAAATTACGATTTGGATTAAGGGCAAAATAGTAGATGAAGCAATACATTGGTACAAAAAAGGAGCCAATCCCTTTGATTAAAAATGAGTAGCCAATACTCATAAATAGTCCAAAAAACCACTTCGGATTTTTGAAATATTTTTCGACACAATATAGAGATGTGATGGTTAATAAAAATAACGATGGCTCTTGGTTTGCCCTAATGAGGTAGTTTATATTTAGTGCAGAAAAAAACATTAGAGGGTAAAGTATTTTAAAGTTAATTCTCTCAAAATATTGTGCACATATAAAGACCAACAAGTATATGGAGATAACCTTATACACCAGATTTATAACTAAGTGAGCGTATTTATCTTGTATAGAAGTGAGCTTTCCAAGCAGTGCCCCCCCCAGAAACTGCCCTGGATAATGGTCTCTAACATAGTCAGATGGATCACCTCGTCTCCAATTAGAGCTAGGTGGCCACTTAGGGGCAAATATACTAGTTAATGGGGAGTTTATTAACTGTCTTGTTAAAACTGCATAGTATCTAGAATCTCCAGGTTTAGGTTTGAAATTGATTTGTTCGATTAAAAGATATGCTACAAAAAAAAGAAGTAACCATAAAATGTAAATGTGTATTCTTTGTGTATGCACAGTTAAATTCCTGGTGTGTGCAATAGCTGCACCCGTTGGGTTTTTATATTTATTGAAGTTACAATATATTTTCTAGAAATGAAATGTATAAAAAATTGAACATGCATTTCTCTAAGCCTGAGTTATTTCAGGAACTTACAGTGCATGGTTTCGGCTTCTATTTTGCCTTTATAATATTTTGTGAAATTACTTCAACTTCTAAATTGCTCTAATTCATTTACTCTGTTGTTGGCCCCCCCGGGCTGGGGCAAAACTCAGATGGTTTTAGAGTTATACCAAAGCAGCATAAAAAAAATTATTTTTGTATCACCTCTTCGAGCACTGGCCAATGAGTTTTACAAAAATGCAAAGAAGCACAAACACGTTCTAATTATTAATAAATTTGCTCAAAGAAAGGAAGTCTTGAAACAGTTTTTAACCAAACCTTCTGCATTACTAGTTACAACTCCTGAAATGTTGGATGAGAGCTTTCTAATTGAAGTTGGAGGGCTAGAGAATAAGCCGCTAGCTATTTTTGATGAGTTTCATCTATTTTATTACTGGGGATTAACATTTAGGCCCATTTTGTGGGAAACGTGCATGGGATTTGCCAATTCCGGGACCTCAATGCTTGGGACAACTGCTACAATGAAAGAGACACTTTTAAAGCATTGGGAAGCTGATTTTTCCTTGGGGGTTGAGAGTAGATTTTTGATAAATATTGACAACCAAAAGCTATTACACCATCCCACTACCATTTTTCTTTTTTCCCTTTGGGGCTGGCCTGGGAAAAAGGCCTTTAATCGTAGATTTTTGTGTGAATTATCTCAAAATACAGATGAGGTCTATTTGTATTTTTGTCGTTATAGAAGCGAGGTAGATAGATGGATTAACTTGTGTAGGCGTAAAAATATTGCGGCCATTGGCTGTAAAGGTGGGGAGGTAGAGACTTTCACTAAAGAGTTGGAAACAAATCCTAGTCCAAGGTGCATATTTGCCACCTCTGCATTAGGCCATGGAGTAAACCTGCCCTCATCTGGCAAAATATTTTTAAGTTATAATGTTGAAAATATCGATTTTTGGATACAAATGGTAGGCAGAGGGGGCAGAAACGGCGAAAAATTTGAGATTTTTACATTTAACAACTATTTAAAAATGAATTTTTTATCCAAACTGTTAACGTGGATAAAAATTATAATTATGGACATGTGGATAAAAATTACTAACTATTTCTAAACCATAAAAGAGTATTGAGCTAGTGACAAAGTAAACTATTTGTAATTAAAATTGTATGTATACAATTACTTTGATACTATTTTGCTAAATTAGTTTAAGTGTAAAAAATGAAAACAAGGATTTAAAATGGCCGAAGAATCAATGGAAGAAGAGCTGGCAAGATTACGTGCCGAAAATGAGAAATTAAAAACAACTAAGGGAAAAACCAAAGAGATTACTTTTAAAGTTAGTCAAAAGGGTGCAGTCTCTGTTTATGGTATGGGGCGCTTTCCGGTGACTTTATACAAAGAGCAATGGCAACGTCTTTTGGAAAGAAAAGACGATATTTTGAGCTTTATTGATGAAAATAGTGACTCATTAAAGACAAAAGACTAATACCAAAAAATTTTGTTTTTTATCCCTTACTAAGCATCTAATATTAGGTGCATTCTAACGTGAGATAGTCGGCAAGAAGGTGTTTGTGTCGCACTGGGTCCCACAAGTCTGCTGGCACCAAAAAACCATGAAAGTTTTACAGTGACGCTGTGCAGCGGCGGTGTTTTGTGCTATTTTTTAGTAAATAAAAAAAAGTCTGGAGCAGTTTTTGAGGATTCTTATTTTATACATATTTACTATTGGTATGCTTGTGAGTAAATCGCATGCACTGTATAGAGGTACTGGACTCATTAATTCTGACGCGCAATATGCTGTATCTAAGCTTTCTGCTACGACCTATAACGGGGATTGTGATCCCCAGCAGGAGGGGCTTGAGTACTATAAATGTTTGGAAAATCATTTTAAGTGTGGGCCCAAGATGTATATACAAAAAACAGCTCTGAAGGCCATAGCGCTTTATCAGGCACTCTCTCCCAATGGGGACAAAACTCATCACCCCCTGAACCTTCAATCTGAGCCTCTTGCTGAATTTAGTCAAAATGGTGTTTACTTTTATACCCAAGCAACAAAGTGCATTGCTGAAAAAATTAACCTTAAATTAGAAAAGATGTTTTCGGGCAGAGAAATAAATAGACTTCAGGCCTGTCGCATAATTGAATCAGTATCAGTCGCCGAGCATCCCAGTTGTTATGATAAGTTTAAGTTTTGTGATAACCCCACCCGTCCACTGGGACCAAATGATTATCAAGCGTGGGAATTATTAGTTTCAATTATATCTCCACCTATGGAAATGCTTAATATCGGAATCAACCACACCGTGGCCTCTCTAAAAATGCTTCCCTACATGCTTTGTGCAAAGATTGGCGCAAATTCACTGTAATGGATTTATTTCAAAATCAAATACCCTACTTATTTTTGCTCTAAATAGATATAAGAGGTAGTAATAAGGAAGAAGTGTTGATAGAGCAGTCAAACCTATTACTCCTTCACTGATACTTTTAGTAAAGATGGTGCCAATTACAATTGTTGTGACCACAATGACAAGTGGTAATAGGTGAGCTAAAAAAAGGGCCGAAAAACCCATTTTTTGAGTTATGGCGACCACCACCTTGTCACCCAATTTATGTTGACTGTACTTTTTATGGTTTTTAACTTCAATTACTTTTTCTTGTGAGTCAAAGGCATTACAAGCACCCTTGGCATGACATGTTGAGCATGCTGCTTGGGAGGAAATGGTGACAAAGATCAACTGGTTGTTAATATTTGTAATAATACCATCGTGCTTTATTATGTAGTTGGTGCCGCTTTCCACTTGTTGCATCCTAGCGTGGGCGCCATGTGATTATTAACAACAAAGTTTGAATAAAGAAAAAACTAAAAAGAAAGACTGCACCATTTTGACTAAAACCATAAGAGTGCAGGCCCGATGCTAAAATATAGTTAACTCCAAACCAGGCCATCATAACACTCATAAAAGCAGCAGCAGTCAAAGAGATAAAGCGTCCAGAGGGAATCCAAGAGGTATATTTTCCATGTAAAATTGCCATATATATACATAAAACTATCAAGCTCCAAGTTTCTTTTGGATCCCATCCCCAAAATCTTCCCCAAGAATAATCGGCCCAGATACCGCCTAAGATAATTCCAACTGCAAGCAAAACTGTGCCATATTTCAAGCAGAGGTAGATCAGATCGACATAGTACAAACGGTCAATGTCGGTTAGGTTAAAAAAACGATTTTTAATTAAAACTATGTTTGCCAAAAACCAACTAAGGCCCAAAGCCCCATAGGACAAAATGATGGTAGTTACGTGGGTACTTAACCAAAAATTATCTCGAAGCACTGGCACCAAGGGGTTAATTGCACTTGGCAGCATATCTCCTGCGAAGTTAATCATAAAAAGCGTGCACAAGTTATAGCTGAGCCCACTCAGAAGAAAAATTTTATCCTTTTTTATAAGACTAAATATCTGGGCCAAAACTAAGGCACCAAGACCCGAAAATAACACTGTTTCATACATGTTCGTAATAGGTGCTCGGCCTGATATAATTGAGCGCATAGTAAGGCCTGCCACTTGAAATAAAGCCGGTAGGATCGATAATATAAGTGCAATTTTTGACCTTTTAAATAAAATCAGTGACGCCAAAGCGATGAGAGTAGTTAGGAGTGCAAAGCCAGTTAGATGAGCTTTGGCATAGCCTAGCTCTAGCAGGTACCTGCTTCCATGTTTTAAAATATATTCTTTTTGCGAGGAAACAACGCTTTTAACATTTTGAGGATTTACCTTTGCAATGGACTCCCAACTGCCTTGGTTGTAGAGCATCCAGTTTGTGCCCATAGTAATATCTTGATAGAGATTGATTTTATTTAAAAGAGTAGAGATTGCCTTGTGGTAGGAAACATTTTTTTTATTGGCCATCATCTCACTGCGCAGAAAGTTAAATTTATGAACCAGGTTGCGGTATAAAACGTGGTTGCCTTGATTGTTTGAAGTGAGCAGTTTTCTAAGCTTTACATGATCAATGCGAGCTTTTAGAGCAATATTTTCAGCCGTACTCCAGCGCGAGTCCATGCTTAATAAACAATAAATTTTTAATTTACTTAAATTGATATTTTTTATTTTTTTTGAAAGGGCCAAAATGGTCTTATTGGCATGGACATATAAGGGTTTTACACGCCCCTCTTGTCTGATGGGCAGCGATTCAAGCTCCTTAGAGCAAAAATGTTTTTTACTAAGGGACTCAGTAATTTTAGTGTGTCCTATATTGGAAGTGAGTGAAACAAAAAATAAAAAAAGTATGAATATCTTACGCATTTTGGGGCCTTGTTAGTTTTTTTCGTTTGGAGATAATATAGTAATGGATGAGTGACCCAATCACCAATAGGAGGGAGCCAAAATACTTTAGAGCTCTGCCTGGATCAATATTTGCACTTAAAACAGATCCAAACTCACCATCTCGTCCCTTAAAGTAAGAAGATTGATAAAAAGTAATTCCTTGATACTTAAGAGGGTTATTCATATAGATGTGATGGCGCTTTGGACCCTCACTGGTGAAGAGTCTGACAAAGCTTTCAAAGCTTGCTGGCATGTTGGTGCCGGGATTTGTATCCATTTTAAATTTAGTCAACACAAGCTCAAATGGGAGTTTTAAAGTCTTCTTGGTGAGTATAAATTGAATTTGTTCACCGCCATGATCAATGGTAACTTCTGGTCTACTGGTGGTGAGCCAATAGGTTTTTTTATCAGTTTTAAATGAAATGGCATTTTCAAAACGATTGCTGCTTTCTCCTTCTTCTGGGTGAGGCAAGATATATCGAGGAATGGAAACAGGTATTAAATTATTTGAGTGTTTAAGAAGTCTAAGCTTCAGACCCATCCACGGTAGATCTGCTGTATTCCCCAGTTTTAGATCATTTATTTGCCACTTTTTATCAAGAAAAACTGCATACTTATTACCAAATAAAAAGACAGTTGCATTTGTTTCAAATAGTTTTTTACTCAAAATGCGCAAAGGGGAGTCATTGAGTAGCTCAAAGTTTTCGCTAATGGGGACGGGTGAAAAATCTGGAAAGAAAATATAAGTAATCCCATTCACCTCCATCCTGATTGTTCTGTTGCCAAGCTTACTCTTTCCTATTGATAGCTGTTTTTGTTCTGGTGTAAAACAGGTTCCCTCAACGCTGTTGAAAACAATTAATCTCGACTCACTCTCTTTTTGGAGGCACTCACTAAAAGATGCTGGAAGGTACTGTAAAGTTATGTTTCCAAGCTCTAAGGTAGAAGAGTAATCTTGTGATTGGGGGTGAAGGCTCAATGTAACATTTTTATTGAAATCCTTGTTAAATATTAAATAGCTAGATGTTGAAAGCTGGGCATTGTCGCCGTAAATTTTTTTTGACTCCATCCACTTGGTGCTCATTTTACTAAATGGTAGATACTTATCGATTTTGATACCTTTGTAAATTTTGCCTAAACTAGAGGAAAACACGCTTCGGGGTAATGTTAAATCTAATTTTTCTCCGGTAGTAAGGTTGGTTATTGCCAGGATATCATCTGGCAGAACAATACTTCTGTTAGGGTTGTTAGGAGAGAGCGTTATTTGTCCATCAACTCCTGAGTGATAGGTAATAAAACTGCCACAAGCAATCAAGATGAGTCCTATGTGAATTACATAAAAACCACTGAGACGTGCAACAAAAGGCAAACGGCCAAGAAGGGCCATGATAACAGAGAGAAACAAAAAAAATTGCATTAGCATAAAAGGTAGTGATTTATAGATTAACCTTGAAGCAAACTCTGCACCATAATAACTTTCGACAAATGTTGCCACAATCATGGTAAAAGTCATTATAGAAATAATGGCAACAGCAACTTTCATGCTGCTCACCCACCGCTCGAATGTATTCCAATTTAAATACTTATGCACTTTTTAAAATCCTCTATGGTTTTTCTTTTTAACCTTAACGTCTATCACAAAATATGAGGTTTGAGATAGAAAAAAAGATAAATGACGCTCAAAATTAGAGGCTGGTGTAGAAGGTAGATAGAAAGTGGGTATTTTCCCATAAATGCTAAACTTGTTGCTACCAATTTGGGGATATATCGGGGTTGTAGGGTGTGCCATTTTTGGTGAACAGCAAAAATTCCCAGAAGGATTGCTCCAATCCATGGAAATGGGGATATGTAATCCATTGAGCGATGCTCTAGTTCTAGCCAAGGGATATTTAGGTCAAAAATGGCCGAGAAAAAAAATAAAGTTGCTCCTACCGCCAGGGCCAATTTCGGATAAAAAATAAAGGGAAGGGCCATGAGGCTACAAAAAGCAATGCTGTGTAGTGTGCCAAAATACACCCATCTACTGGGTGACCATAGATATGTGATGGCACTTATAAGTAGGGCGGCACTGGCAATTTTAATGAAGCGGATCCAAAATTTCTTCCATTTTATTGTCGGAAAATGGATCAGGGTCAAGGATAGGCCCACACTAAAAAAGAATAAAAAGACAATAACTCGAGGTAATAGATACCAAAATGTATTGTTAACAAAATCTATTGAAACGTATTGAAAAGTTGGTAAATTTAAATCATAAGCGATGTGAAAAATGATCATCAGCAGGATAGCAAAACCCCTAATGTAATCAATTAACGGGAATCTAGTAGTAACATTTTTGTTCATAATACAATATTATACCCTTTTTTTATAACGATGTGGGCCTAAATCGGTTATAATTAACTATACATCCATTTTGAAAAAAGTAGGTAAAGGTCAAATAATGAACTTTAAATTTGAAAAAGCAGAAAAAGATGAGGATATCAAAAAAATTTTTGCTCATACAGTTGATGCCTTTTCCGATTCACCAGATTTTAATTGGACCCTAGCGGAGATAAAAAAGGAAATTAAGGCCGGCTGGGATCTCTATGCTGTGATTCTTGAAGAAGAAGTGATTGCCGCATTATTTTTAACAGTGCGCGATGACAGTTTGTTAACCAAAAATACTGCAGTTAAGATACACCATCAAGGTAGTGGTTATTCGCATCGGATCAAGGAGTTTTTTGAGACCCGTGCTCGTGAGAGCAATCTCAAATATATTTACCACTACTGTCAAATTGATAATTTTCGCATGTATTCTCTTAATGAAAGCTACAATTATAAAAAAACGAAAAATACTCTTAATGATGGTTACGTTGTTGAGTGGGTAAAGAAGTTATAGACCTGTATGTAATTTATATTTAGTTTGTAAAATGCTAGGAATAAATTTCAAGGCAGTGTGGTTTTTAAAGAGGGCGTGACATTCAATAGTAGGATTGCCATTTACATAAACCTTATTTCCACTTAAGTAATCCAGACAAGTTTTAACAAAATAATCTAAGTATTCAGGTAAATTTTTTGCAATAAATTCTATTAGCACGTTTTTAACTTTTGGATCTCTGTGAGCAAAAATTTCACCAGGGAGAGGATCAAATTTTTTTAAGTATTCTATTACCACCAGGCGTCTTTTAAAATTTTCACCAAGCTGCTGAATTGTCGACCAAGCATTGTTGTAAGTTGGGCCAATAGTTGGTCCGTTTAGAATAAAAAGAGTGTGAAAAAGGTCCTTCTCAAAGGGAGCAAGCTCTTGCTTGAAGCTTAGGAGGTAGTAGGCATACATACGCTCATTCTTTGAGAAGGAATAAACAAGCTCTTTTAGATAGGGAACTAGGTGCAACCAGCATTTTTCATGGGCAATCTCATTTAATTTTTTTGCTCTTTTGTTTTTATCAACTTGCAAGTCAATAATTTTGCCCATCTCTCTAAGTAGTGTTTTTTGTATATGTGGTTTATTGCAGTGAAAAAATGAGATTTTACTAGAGGTAACCTCTTTGTAAAAATCCCAAAGATTAAGGGGGATATTGTGGGCCTTTATAAGCTCTGCAATTTTTAATGCGAGATCGGGCTTGCTGGAATTTTTGGTGGTATTGTTCCAAAAAACGAGCAGGTCCCGCACACATTGCTCCCTCCATTTTTTGGTGCTATTAGTTTTAAAACAGTATGTTAAGTAACTCAGGCCATAGTTATCCCGATTTACAAAAAATGTCACATTAGAGGCCAAACTGGGCCAAAAATAGAGTGACTCTACATAGTCAAAGGTTGTTTTGTTAAATACTTTATGTTTAAGTTTGCTGGAAGTAAATCCCGTTGCCATTTCAGACAGCATTTCACTCCACTGTTGGTCGCGCAATGATGGCCTAATATCCTTGGCGTGCTCTAAAAATTCTGCGAAGTTTTTTTGCTCCTTTAAGATCTTGAGATCACTTATATTATACAGTCCAGGTTTAGTAGCACATAGGACCTGATGACCCATTAAAAAAAGGCATAAGATAACAGCAAGGTATTGTCTAGCTAAGTGCATGATAGTTTCATGATAATTCCATTGACTTTATCAGTCAAATCTTTGGCCAATCCGCTAAAGTTTTTAAAAAGGTAGACGATAAGTTCCATAGGGAACTGTTAAATTGTTTTTGACTGGTAAGGAAAAAGAGGAACATATGAAAATTTTAGAAAAACCTAGTTTGCTTAAACTTTTTGTTGTGCTTTTATGCATGATAAAAGTTTCCTCTAGCTATGCAACTTTGGATTTTGGGGGGTTTGTAGACCGGGCCGATCCTTTGGCGGGAGTCACAACTGGTGCACCATCTACTAGCGCTGTTGCTTTACAACCCCAGCAGGTTGCTGCAACCTGTCCTGAGGACAAAGATGACGGTCACGCTATCCCAATGGCCGTGTTGACGGGGATCACCAGAGGAAAGCCAGTCAAGGTTGAAATGGGCGATGATAGGCAGACTATCCAAATAACTGTACCGCCATATATTTCTAATTGTATGGAACTCGATTTTGTACCGACACTTGATGATGACAATCGCTTGTTTTTAAAATTTGTAAATAATCGATTTAAGACTCAAAAAGAATATGAAGACTGTATGAAAGACCCAAGTACCGGCACTTACAAACAAGAAGGAGATCCACCCAAGTTAGTTGCAGACATAAGCAAAGTACAAAACAAAATACCACTTCCAAGAACATTTCCTTTGGGAAGCAAATTTAATGCAAGAAGAAGTTTACAAGTATACTACTCTTCGCCTCGCACATGGATGGGAGACAGTGGCTATAAGCCAGTTTTTGGCAGTGTAAACAACTCACCCGATCCATGCTTTACTTCGGAACATATGCGGGATGAGGCACCTTATACGCCCTATACCTCAAAGCGTGACATGACCATTCACCACTACAGAAAGATTTGTGGTACTGGTACTTACCGCGATATTGTAGGAGCAATTTCTGATTTGCGCTCAGATACTGCCGGAAATGCCCGCAAACTAAACAGTGCTCAACAACAAATTGTTATGGCCCTAGAAGCTGCCCGAGAAAAAAGACAAAAAGCTGAGGCAAAACTGCTTGAGAGCGACTTAAAAAAATATGCAAAACTCATCAGGGGAGCTAAAAACCAAGGCACTGTGACTAAATACACTAGAAAGTATGCTGAAACCCTGGAAAAACTACGAGAAACCCTGCTTGATCCAAGCCTTGAAGAGATAATCAGTCTGTCCAATTTGGCCGATCGAACTGTTGATGAACAAAAGAGGCTAATTGCATTAACTACACGAGTTGGCAAATACCATCGAAATGGCGCCATTATGTCGAAAGAGTTTTTTGCAAATATAGAAAAATATCCTAAAGATTTAAAAGATCAATACTTACAGATTAGAGAATTTCAACTCGACTCTAAGGGATATAGCAAACTCAATCCTGAAAAAAGTGAGTCAGAAAATTATACTCCGGAAATGATACATGAGATCATTTATGATAGGATCCAGGAGTATAAAGAGGACTTTCATGCCAAAGAGCTTGAATATCGTACAGAAGTGGAAGGTTGTGGTGAAGAGTGTACACATGTATACGAGGAGAGATTAGATACTTATTACCAATTCCAAAACGAAATCCTTGGTCAGCACCAGCAACGTGTCGCTGCTTGTCAGCGCTCATGTCAGATGGGTGCTCGCGGGCCGGTCAATCCCTATGGGTGCACATCCTGCCAAAGAGGCTTGATGGCCAGCAAGGCATATACCGACGAGCGCATAGATGATTTGAGATATGAGTTAGATTTTGGATACAATGATGGCCAACTAAACAAGCTCTACAATCTACAGCGTGCGTACGATGAAAACCAGTTTAGACTGGATGCCAACGCCGCCGGTAGCACCTTTTTAGATGATGATGGCTTTTTTAGAGGCGGAAGACGAGACAGAGGAAGAGGTCGAGGTCGACGAGGCAGAGACAGACACGGAAGAGGGAGACATGGAGATAGAGGTTACTATCCCGGTTCCAATGACCCATGGGGACGGCATGATGTTTTAATGAGACGAGGTGGCAGAGGTAACTACTGGAGTAATCAATATCAGCAACAGGGCTCTTCTAATTATTGGAGCGGGAGTTGGGGACCTTTTCAGGGGTCTGCATATAATAACTATAATTCAGGTAGCCAGTACCAGTATAGACAACAATCTCCCTGGGCCACACCACCGTATGTTCCATATGGGCAAGGAACTCATTATGGAAGTCCACCTCCAAGGCATGGTGGAGGTCAGTGGTAAACTAGAAGTGAATTCCAGCTCTTAGTTGTATTGCCAAAGTATTTTTAGCAGCAGGGTTCACTGCGGGATCATTGTTAAATGCAAAGTAGTCCCCAACAACGTGGTAGCCAAAAGAGCCTCCAGTTGAGATCTGTTCGTTCCATTTATAGTCAAAACCCAAATCAAACTCAAAGCCTAAGTCTTTTTCTTGGTCTTCTAGTGCACTAAAGCGGACATTGGTGGAGTGGTTATAGGCAAGGGAGTTGGCCTTAGCCGCTTCGAGGGCCTGGGCATAAATAAATGCCCCCTTCCAGGTCCAGTTTCCCGTAATCCAGTGTCCATAGACTTTAATGTAGCGAGCATTGGTGATATACGAGTCAAAGACGCTGGTGTTTTGATTGGCAAAACCATTCATGTTGTAGTTGAACATAATGGTGGCAATCTTATAGTTGGGGTGCAAAAACATAGCATCATAACTGCTGGAAGCCCCACTATCTCCATTTACTTGTCCGAAATTAAGTCCTACCAAGATAGATTCATTGAACTTATAGTTGGATTCAAAAATAAAGGCCTTGCCCTTGTAGCTTACATTACCTGCTTCTTGGTATAAATCCCCAAGCTTGCCACTAGCAATGGGAAATTCTAGAGCTAATTCAAGGTTACCAAATGCCTTTTTAAAGTAGAGATCAATTAGTTTTGTTTCCGTTTCTCCCAAATCTACTGCATTCGATCCGTTGGGATCTGCAATAACTGATTGGACCCCTGTTGCACCTGGGCCACTTTCTCGAAATGAATAAAGAAGGCCTAGTACCATATCGCGATCAGTGTCATCGTATAAAAGAGAGAAACCGTACTCTTCAACTTTTGTGGCCTTCGTGAGACTAGTTCCAGCACCCATCTTTGCCCAATATGGGTAGATAGAAAACTTCCCAAGCTTAATTTTCATGGTTACACCATCTCGGGTATAGGAAAAGCGATCCCACAGTTTTTCACCGGAGTTGATAACCGCTCCCAGTGCCCAATGAGATGTGTGGCGGCCAAGCACAAAGGTTGCTGTATCAGTGTAGAGCTCCATGTAAAGTTTGTTTAGGCCAAAGGAGCTATTTTGGGTGCTGGTTGAATCTATGAAATGTAGGGCGTTACCAAAACTATTATTTGCATGGCCAGACTTGATAGAGCTATCACCCAGGCGACCTCCTCGAGCATAGCCATTTGAAAATTCGGCCTTAAAGGTAGCGGCATCGTTGATGATGATTACTGGATTTAATGAAAAGATATAGCTTTCAAATGATCCGTTGTCATCACTGCCGGCTAGATACGCAGGCTCCTGGCTGCCATTGGCCCTATTGCCAGTAGTTTCCTCGGCCATTCTGTTATAGTTGTCGATTAAGTTTAGATCAAGTCCAAATCGTCCGTTCCAATCAATCGGTAGCGCAAACGCTTTCAAGGAGTAAATACAAAAAACTAAAAAAAACAAGAGAACTTTGAACCACCTGCAATGCTGTAAATTATTCACTTTAAAGGCTCCTTAAACAAGATTTCAATGTGACAATGACAAAAGAATACTATAAGTAATAGTACTCAAACTGAAAAGAGATTTAACTTAAAGTTTTGTAATATGATAAAGTTTTTTAAATTGGGTATTGTAATATGCGCCATAGGGCTTTTTGTAGGCCTTTTTTTTACGATGTACGTTATTGTCGAAACCCCAGTCCATGAAGTTTTTAAGAAGCCTCAGCAACTTGAGAAGGCCTTGCAACGCAACCAGAGCAGTAAAATAATTTTCGAAGAAGGTGCTTTAGTAAACAAAAGGGAACTGAGCTCATTTTACCTTTTCAGCGCTCAGCACCAAACATTTGATGCATGGTTTAAAGAGCAATTAGATAATTCCGTGCTTTCAATGGGGCAAACTCATTCAAAGAATCAATTATTTATCCAAGAACAGTTTTCAATTTTGGGCCTATTAACAAATGACTGTACTAAGATGTATTGTTATCAACAGCGGTTGCCGTTTGACCAGATTCCAAGTATTTTTTGGAAAGGGTTGATAGGCATAGAGGATTATCGCTATCTAGAGCATTTTGGCATAGACATCAAGTCAATTGCCAGAGCAATCTTTATCGATATTGGGCAAATGAAGCTGATCCAAGGGGGATCAACACTGACCCAACAATTGGTTAAAAATCTATTTTTACACAATAAAAAAACATTTATTAGAAAAATTAAGGAAGTAATTATTTCTATATATATTGAGGCATTGTTTTCCAAAGAAGACATCCTGCAGGGGTATTTTAATGAAGTTTTCTGGGGAAGTTTACAGGGAATTAGAATTAAGGGGGTGCACGCTGCGTCATTGTATTATTTCGGAATTACTCCCAATATGGTGACCCCATTTCAAGCAGCAATTTTAATCTCACTTCTTAAAGGACCAAATTATTATCATCCCATAAAGCATCTAGATCGACTAATCGCTCGGGCCAACTCTGTATTTTTAAAATTAGTCAAGCTGAACCTATTCCCCCAAACAGTTCAAGTTTGGGATGAGCAGAGGTGGCAGAAATGGCAAAAGCAGTTGATCAGAAGAAATGAGCAAAAGCATTATAAAATTCTTTGGTCAGTGCAAAAGTCAAAGTCATCTTTACTAAACTCCTATGAAAATTTTGTTATGCAAGTTGCCAGCAACAACATTATTGAACAAGCTAGGAAAAAAACCAAAAAGCAGGATATTGCAGTAAAAATTTACATCGAAAAGGTCAATGATCCCAATAAGAGTTTTTCATTTTATTCTAAGACCGAAAGAAACTTACCAAGGGCACTAAGGCAAGAAAAACATCAAGTTGGTAGCACTTTAAAACCAATAATTTACAGTATTTTCAACTCGTTAGGGATCTCTATGGACGATATGGTCCCCACTGCCAAGGTGGTGTTGAAGTTGAAGTCTGGTTCGTGGTCCCCCAGAGAGGCACACGCGATTAAAGAACCAGAAGTGACACTGTTTGAAGCATTGATGAAGTCTTACAATCGTCCAGTTATCAGGTTGGCACAGGATATTGGTTTTGATGTCTTGGAGAGAGAGTTGCAAGATTTAATTCCAGACTTAAAAGTACCTTTGAGTGAATATCCTGCTCAACTATTGGGAGCACTAGAGCTGAGTGTGATGGATCTCCACGAACTGTATGCCAAGCTTATCAATAGGGAATGTAGCAAAGAAGATTTTGAGCAAAGCATCTTAAACTTGCTCTCTGACCCATCTAAAACTACTATCCGCAAAATTGTTGGATCACAGCTAAAAAATCTTAAATTTTTTGGTAAAACTGGAACTTCAAATAATGGGTATGACAATTGGTTTGTATTTTATGACGGTAGTCTGCTGGGGGTGATCTGGGTTGGCTATGAGGGGGTTAAAGGGAAACAATCATTTGAGTTATATGGTGGTAGTACGGCTTTTTTAATTCTCCAGCACTTCTTTTTGGGGCGTGGCCAAACCTTTAGCGAGCTTTCATGCAATCCCATATAGTATTTCATTATCTTTTGAGGTAGAGTCGTTGCCAGCTTTTTATTATTTTTTTTAGACAAAAGGAAAGTTTATGTCATTAATTGAGCGCAACAAAACCCGAGAAGTCAAATTTACAAAAAATATCAATCCCTATGCTGCAGGTAGCGTCATAGCTGAATTTGGCAACACCAAGGTACATATTACCGCTTCAGTAGAAGAGTCTATTCCCAAATTTCTCACCGGTAAAAATCAAGGTTGGCTAACTGCTGAATACTCTATGCTACCACTGGCCACACATACAAGAGGACGGCGAGAGCGCTCTAAAGTGGGAGGAAGAACCCAGGAGATCCAACGACTAATAGGTAGAAGTTTGCGCGCCATTGTAGATTTAAAGAAATTGGGAGAGCGAAGTATTACTATCGATTGCGATGTTTTAGTTGCTGATGGAGGTACTCGCACGGCATCTATTTCAGGGGCCTATGTGGCCTTAAGTTTGGCAATTAAAAAGCTCATCCAAGATGATTTATTAACGGAGTCACCAATAATAACTCCTCTAGCGGCCTTAAGTGTTGGAGTTGACAATAATGGTAAAGTAATAGCAGATCTCAATTATGAGGAAGATTCAACTTGTGGAACAGACATGAATATTGTCATGACCAAAAGTGGAAAATATATTGAGGTTCAAGGTACTGCAGAAGGAGAACCTTTTAGCCGTGAGCAATTAGATGCTATTTTAGATTGTGCCAAAAATGCTATGCAAGAGATTTTTGCCAAGCAAGAAGAGGTCCTGGCATGATTGAGCTTTTGCTTGCATCTTCAAATCAACACAAAGCAAGCGAGTTTAAAAGCTTGCTAGATCCTGCCATTTTTAACATTGTGGCGGCCTCGCAGAAGTTTGATGTATTAGAAAATGGTATAAGCTATGCAGAGAATGCTCTAAAAAAGGCCCAAGCTTACTATCAGAAGTATAAAAAACCTGTCTTCTCCGATGATTCTGGTTTAAATGTATTAGCATTACCTGAGGAGCTGGGTATTCACTCTGCACGTTTTGGTGGTGAGGGGCTTTCAGATAATCAAAGGGCCAATGCCCTACTCAAGAAAATGGAAGGCCTTCAAGGCGATAAAAGAGAGGCTTACTTTAGCTGTACATTGTGTTTTTATTTAGATCCAGACGAGATCTTTTTCTTTGAAGGAAGACTAAATGGGCATATTGCTCATCAGATGAAGGGTGCTAACGGTTTTGGTTATGATCCAATTTTTCATCCTCAGGGTCAAGATGAGGGAGTAAGCTTAGCTATGATTCCTGAGTGGAAAGCTATGCATTCTCATCGTGCCAATGCCTGCGCAAAGGCCTATGAGTTTTTTAAATCAAAAATTTCCTAATCTCACAAGTTGAGCAAAAAAAGTTACAACTTGTGTTTCTTTTCAAGTAAGAATAAAATTTTTCTAGCTACAACATTGCAAAAAGAGGTGTTATGAAAATTCATATCCTGATTTTTCTATTGATTATTTCAATATGTAATTCGATTCATGCCAGTGTGGTTGACCAAAAAATCAAAAACCTACAAGAAAAAATTGAAGATGCGGAATACAATAAACTACCAAAAACTGCAATAAAATACGCTCGGCAACTAGAGCGTTTGGCCTTGAGAAAAAAACTAAAAGGTTACTACTTGCAAAGTGTTGCAAAAAGGATCTTAAATCAAACCCACGTACTAGGCAAAAAGCCTGAAGATAAAATTAATATTTTAAATAAAGAGATAAAAAAAATAGATAAAGCATATCATCCAGTTTTAAATTCCATTTTGGCAATTTGGTTTTGGCATTATTATGAGCGCAATCGCTTTCGTTTTTCTAAAAGAACTAAAACAGAAGGTTTGGCAGGTGATGATTTTACCACTTGGGATTCTTTTAAGATTCTAAATAAGATTAGTGACCTCTTTGAAAGTGCCTTAAATAATCGGAGCACTTTAATTTTAGAACCCATAAGCCGCTATCAAGGTTTAATTGTTCCAGGTACACTTCCACCAGAGATTTGCAATACACTCTTTGAGTTTTTAACAAAAGAGGCAATTAACTTTTATTCAAGTAGAGTAAAAGATAATATTAAATTTCGATCTAAGGCCCTTAAGCTTTATCAGGATTTGCTAGAGATCTACAAAACAAATGAAAATCATATCGCATTAGTCGATACCAGTCTTAGACATCTTGAGTTTCTACACAAAGACAAAAATAAACAACTTAGAGATGACATTCTACTTAAAAGTTATAAAAAGCTATACGATTCATATTCTGATATAGAAAATTCTACATATGTGATGTTTAAAGCAGCAAGTATTTACAAAGCACAAAAAAAATATCCCCAGGCCCTCAAAATATGTAATCAGGCACAAATTCATTTTTCCTCCTCCAATGGGGCCAAGCTTTGTTTAAATATTATTAACTCAGTTAAACAAAAATCTTTTAGTTTGAAGATAGACCACACGATCAGTACCTCTAGTGGTGGCTTTGTAGTTAAATACAAAAATTTAGAAAAACTCCACTTTAAAATTATCAAAGATGATCCCATGAAATATTTAACAAAAGATTATGGAGGACCATCAAATCGCTTAAGTGTAAAAGAAATTAAGACATTACTGGCCAAAGATGCCACTTCCCAGTGGTCTACTGTTTTAAAACCAAACTCCGATTATACTTTTGCCACAAAAGATATTAGGGTAATGGATCTGCCCTATGGCTTTTATCGCATCTTTGCATCTGCTCAAGAAGACTTTGAGGATCGACCCCAAAATCATGTGGTCTATGCTTCTTTTTGGTCTACTGATACGACTATGCTTGTTAGAAATATTGGTACCGATATCGTAGGCCTTGTGGCCCACTCACAAAATGGTCACCCTCTGACCAAAACCCAAGTTAGTGTTTATAAAAGGGGTAAAAGAGGGAAGTATAAGTTTTTCAAAGATCTATATACTGATGTTTTAGGTCAATTTATTATTAAAAAAACAAAAAAAGATCGCAACAATTATCTATTTTTTGCAAAATCTGTGTATGGCGATGTTTTGTTTCGCAATTCCTACTTTCATGGATATGACAGAAACAAAAGTGTGAGATCATCGGTCCAATTTTTTACTGATCGCTCAATGTATCGACCTGGACAAACCATTTATTTTAAAGGTATCTGCTACAAGGCCGATTATACAAGTGATGACTATCAAACTAGTAATTGTAAGAAAGTTAACATTAAACTTAAAGATGTAAACCATCAGGATATTGCTAGTAAAACTTTATCTGCAAATAACCTTGGGTCATTTAGCAGTCACTTTATTCTACCAGATAAAGTTCTACCAGGTAACATGACCATTTTTTCTTCAAACCCGAGAGGGCGAGTTATTGTAAAAGTTGAAGAATATAAAAGGCCCAAATTCGAAATTAAAATATTTAAACCATCCAAACAATTTCGATTGGACAAAACAGTTGCCCTAAAAGGCTTAGTAAAAAGTTACAGCGGAGTCAAAATTGATGATGCTACTGTAAAGTTTCGTGTATCTCGCCTGGTTGTTTTACCCTGGTGGAAGAGAATGTTTCAAATACGTCCAGTCTTGGTGGAAATTGCTCATGGAGTTGTAAAAACTAATCAGGTGGGTGAATTTAAAGTAAAGTTCACCTCTACCCCTGATAAGACAATAAACTCAGACTTAAACCCCACCTTCGATTATAAGGTGGAAGTTGATGTTACCGACTCCACTGGAGAAACTCACTCTCAAAGCCAAACGGTTCACATTGGATATGTTGCCCTTAAGGCCCAAATGACGTTACCAAAACTAATAACTACTGCAAATCGATTGAAGTTGTCAGTTTTAACGACAACTTTGGGCAATCAACCAATTGGTAATCAAGGAACAGTTTCAATTTACTCTCTCACATATCCCAAACAAGTTAATAAAAAACTACCTATTGAAGAGTGGAAAAAACGAAAACTTATTGTAACTGATAGCTACAATACAAATAGTATAAAAAAGGGCAGTAGTGATTTATTTTTCAAATTAGATGCTGGTGCATATCGTGCTGTACTTAAAACTGAAGATAGGTTTGGTGAAGAACTAGAGGAAGCAAAATCATTTATTGTGATGACCACTAAGGAAGATTCGGCAGACTTTAGTGTTCCAATTACTAGTTTGTTTAAAGTCGAAAAAGAAACTGTAAAGGTTGGAGACACCCTTAAAGCCGTTTGGGCCACTGGATACAAAAGTGCACAAAGCTATATTTCCATCGTTCACGACAAATCAATTGTAAACAGCTATTGGACACCCATTGGGGAGCCTGTCCACTTCTTAAATATTCCTGTAACTCCTGAGTTGACCGGTGGTTTTACGGTGGAGGCATATTTCATTCAAGACAATGTCGTTTACTCTCACCAGCAATTTATTTCAGTTACAAGAAGTGATAAAAAATTAGCATTAAAGCTTACAACCTTTCGAGATAAACTGTCTCCAGGATCAAAGGAGACTTGGACCCTAACCGTTTCAGGTATTGATAAAAAAAGTAAAAGTTATGAGCTTTTGGCCGCTATGTACGATATGTCATTAGATTCTTTTGCTCCTCATAGCTTTTTTGATTTAAATAATATTTTTTGGAAAGATCGAAAAATAAATGCATTTGTTAAAAATCACTACATTAAAAACTTTAGTATCTATGTAAATAGAGATGTAGTTAGTAGGGTGTCCATTGAAAGGACTTATCCATCATTTATCGATGATATTAAATATGGTTTTCAATACCTATTTCCCATTCAAGAGTCTTTGATGATGGCAGATGAAGGGATGGTAAAATCTAATATGCTAAGTGTGGGAGGAGTTGGGGCCCCAATGTCCAAAAGCAAAGGACCAAAAAGAGTTGGCAAAGCAAAGGTATCCCCACCCATAAGAAGGAATCTAGAAGAAACTGCATTTTTTTATCCCCATTTAAAAAGCAACAAACTGGGAAGGTTTAAGTTTACTTTCAAAACACCAGATGCATTAACCAGATGGAAATTGTTGGCCATGGCACATGGTCCACAGTTAGAAACGGGTTTACTGGAAAAAGAGGTGGTTACTCAAAAAACACTGATGGCAACCCCCAACCCTCCCCGTTTTTTGCGGCAAAAAGATATTTTGAAAATGCCTGTCAAGTTTTCAAATATTGGCAATAGTGATATGAAAGTGAAGATTAGCTTTGAGCTTAAGAGTGCTATCGGTGATAGAAAAATGTATAATCATTTGATTGTCGGTAGAAAAAAACGCAGTATTGTCTTAAAGGCGGGTAAGTCTAAAACATTATTTTGGGAAATTAAAGTGGCCAATGCAGAGGTTCCTCTAACATATAAAGTGTGGGCCTCTAGTAAAAAGTTTAAAGATGGCGAGGAAGGATTTTTGCCCATTTTACCAAGTATCATCCAGATAAAGGAGTCAATGCCTCTTTGGATTTCGGGTAAGGGCGAGAAAAAATTCAGTATTAAAAGACTACTAGAAACTGATAAGCGCTTAAAGGTTGAGCCCAGAAAGTTAACTGTGCAAATGACGCCAAATCCAGCATGGTATGCAGCGATGGCACTGCCATACTTAGCGGGGTCAACTCATGAGTGTACAGATGAGCTATTTAATAGAATTTATGCCAATTATTTAGCATTACATGTTGTAAACTCAAATCCCGCTTTAGAAAAGGTTTTTAATAGGTGGAAAAAGACTGACAAAGTAAAGTCAAATTTACACTTAAATGAAGCGCTTAAGACAGTGGCAATTCAAGAAACTCCTTGGCTGCTTGAGGCGCAAAATGAAACTCAAAATAAAAAAAACATCGCCATGTTTTTTAACAAAAATAAAATAAATCATGAATTAGCTCAAGGCCTAAATGAGCTTAAAGAGCATATGCTAGACAAAGGGGGATGGCCATGGCTTAGAGGTGGAAGAGTCAATCATTTCATAACTCTTTATATTGTATCAGGATTTGGAAAACTAAAAAGCATTGGGGCAATTACCAGCTTGGATTTGGAGTTTTTGCGCACATCGATTTCAGACTTAGATAATTGGATAAATTCAACTTATCAAAAAATAGAAGATAAGCTTAAAAGTGCTAATCACTATTCTTCACTTATTGCGTTTTACCTGTATGGCAGATCAATGTTGTTAGATGAGTTTGCCATTGATCCTGCAAACCAGGAAGCGATTGATTATTTTTTAGGTCAGTCGGAAAAATTTTGGCCGAAGCTTGGCAGTAGGATGAGTGAAGCTCATACTGCAATTGCTGCCAGTAATTTTGATAAAATATCCATTACAAATAGTATTGTTAAATCTTTAAAGGAGCGTGCATTGCATTCCCCTGAACTTGGAATGTATTGGGCCGATGAAGAGTATAGTTACTTTTGGTATCGTGCTCCCATTGCAACACATGCCTTAATGATTGAGCTTTTTGACCTCAATAAGCATAAAAAAGAAGTAGAGCAACTTAAAATATGGCTTCTAAAGCAAAAACAAACACAGGGTTGGAAAACAAACAGGTCAACTGCAGAAGCGGTATATGCATTATTTGCTACGGGGGGTACTAGTTTGTTAAATAATTCAACCGGTAAGACTACGATTACTTTAGGTCAGAAAATAATTATTCCCACAAAAGATGAAATCAACTTAAACTTTATTCAAAGAACTTATAGAGGTGGTGAAATTACTCCCCAAATGGGCAATGTTGTATTAGCTAAAAAAGCTGCTGGAATTGCTTGGGGAGGGGTGTATTGGAACTATTTTCAGGATATAGATAATGTAACTTCTCACCGCGGACCACTGTCAGTTGTTAAGAGTTTATTTATAAAAAGAAACACGGACAATGGGCCTACATTAACTCCTCTTTCTAAATCAAGGCCCAAAGTTGGCGATAAACTCACAGTCAGAATAGAGTTAAAATCTGATCGCGATATGGAGTTTATTCATATGAAAGATATGCGTGCCTCAGGAGTTGAACCAGTAAATGTCATTTCCTCTTATAAATTCCAAGATGGTCTAAGCTACTATGAAACGACCAAAGATACCGCAACTCACTTCTATTTCGACTATTTACCCAAGGGAGTCTATGTTTTTGAATATGATCAAAAAATTTACCATAAAGGCTCTTTTGCATCGGGAATAAGCTATGTACAATGTTTGTATGCACCTGAGTTTAGCACTCATAGCAAAAGCTATAAGTTAAATGTTTTATAAAAGGATTTAATTATGAAAAACTGGGAAGATGCCCATAGTGATCAATTTAGTTCAATCTGTGGTGTCTGTTTTGATATAGATGACACGATTACAACAGATGGTCAGTTAAAGGCCGATGCCTACAATGCTTTGTGGGATTTAAAGGCCTCGGGCTTTTATTTGATACCAATTACCGGCAGACCCGCTGCTTGGTGTGATCATATTATCCGCTTTTGGCCAGTTGATGCAATTATTGGAGAAAATGGTGCCTTGGTTTTTTACATGGACAGTGGAGTTAGAAAACGAATAGATTATTTAGGTGATGAAGCAGTGGTGATGAAGGAAAAGTTAAATAATTTAACTAACAAAATTATTGAGAAATTTCCCCATGCCAAGTGGGCCTCCGATCAAGCCTATAGAGAGTACGATCTGGCCATAGATATATGCGAAGATGTCGCCGCTTGGAAGGAAGAAGATGTTACTAAATTGCTAAACTTATGTCATGAGGAGGGGGCACAAGCAAAGCTATCTAGTATTCACGTCAATACGTGGTTCGGCAAGTATGACAAGGGTATGGGAATTGATATGTGGCTAGACAGAGGAACTCCTGGAATTACTGGTGAAAATATCACCCTTGATAAATTGATTTTTATAGGGGACTCTCCCAATGATGCACCTTTGTTTGAGAAATTCTCACTAAGTGTGGGGGTTGCCAATGTTAAAGCATACCACGATCAATTATCCACTCCTCCCACTTGGGTAACAGATGGTGAAAGTGGCACTGGCTTTTGTGAATTTGCAAAGCAATTAATTGCATTTAAAAAATAAGTTGTGGTTTTGGCAAGGTCATAAGTATTTGGCGAGTGTAACTCTAAGATCATCTCGATCAATTGGTTTGGTAAGGTAGTCGTTCATGCCGGCCTTTTTGGCCTTGACCTTATACTCAACTAGCGCGTGTGCAGTAAGGGCTATGATAGGAATTTTAATACCCTTGCTTCTAATCTGTATCGTTGCAGCTAGGCCGTCAAGCTCTGGCATCTGTAGGTCCATTAAAATTATTTTATAGGTTGTGTGCTCAAGTTTTTCCAATACTTCCTTGCCATTTCCCACAACCTCAAATGTACGGCCGATTTTTTTTAAAATCTCGCCAATTAAGGTTTGATTGATGGGATCATCTTCAGCAACTAAAATATCGACAGTTTCATCTATGGGCAATTTTTGTGTTTGGGTTTGTTCTTGGCCATCATTTTGAGTTACAACTTTATTGCGACTAATATGTCGACGGTCTTTTAAAAGTGGTAATGTTACCAAAAATGTGGTCCCCTCTCCCTCTGTACTTGTAAACTCAATTGTACCTTCTAATGCATCAACAATTTTTTTAACAATACTAAGGCCTAATCCGGTACCACCATAGGGCCTAGTTGAAGATTCATCTGCTTGAGAGAATGGGCAAAACATCTGCTTTTGGTACTCTGGAGAGATTCCAATACCTGTATCTTCAACTTTTATTAAAACCATCTCTTTTGCCTCATTATCGCGGTTTGTGAGCTTTAAGGCTTGAAGCAAGATGTGACCACCTTTGTCTTGGGTAAACTTAACAGCATTATCTAAAAGGTTAGTAATTATCTGTCTGAGTTTTTGCCCATCACCTACGTAGTAGTTAAAGAGTTCTGGATCATAGTCAACAACCAACTTTATTTTTTCGCTTGCATTTAGCTTATGAGAGAATATATCTTTGAATTCATCTACAAGATCTTTAAGATTTATAGAATTCTTTTTTAAAGTTATATGCCCCTCTTCAATTTTAGAAAGCTCTAAGATATCATCAATTAGCTGAATTAGGTGTTGACCGCTTTTGTTAATAATGTCTACGTATTGATTAATTTTACGTGGATCTTTTTCTTCAATCATTAAACTAGAAAATCCCATAATAGCATTCATGGGAGTTCTGATTTCATGACTCATATTCGCCAAAAAGAGTCCTTTGGCACTATTGGCTTTTTCGGCATCTTCTTTTGCTGTAATTAAATCATCTTCAACTAACTTTCTATTTTCAATTTCTTGGTCTAAGTTGCGAGTTCTTTTTTTGACCAATATTTCGAGCTCTTTGTGTAAGCTGGTTTGTTTTTTGGCAAAAAAGCGAATGGCAAGATTGGCAATAACTAACACGATTAACAGCAGAGTAATTAATATAAGGTGAAATAAATTTTTACTAATAAACTGCGTAGTGAGCTCACTACTTTTGATATAAAATACATACTTCCATGGGGCAATTTTAATATCTTTTATAATAATATATAAGCCGTTTTGCTCATAAATACTTTTATCTTTATCCCAAGTCATCTTATTAAATTGTTGGAAATTAAAGTTGGGTGGCACTATATCTTCTAGATTAACAGTGGGATGGCGGACACTAGCTTTGTCTGCTTGGGTTGATGACAAAACTTGATTGTGTTTGTTGACGATAAAGTTAACGCTGCTGGTAAAAGAAAACTTATTCAGAAATTTTGCCAAGTCATTTAGAAGAATATCCGTTGCTGCAACCCCTAAAAACTCATGTTTGTTGTATATAGGGACGCCGTGAGTGACCATTAACCCTTTACCACCGGTATCGCGGTAAGTTTCAGTCCAAAAACTTTTGCGTTCTGGATTATTTTCGGGAAGAGACATGGTCCAATATGATTTTTTAAAAATAAGTTTTTGCATTAACTCGTGAAGGTTGTGGCTAGTTGTCATGGTTAGCAATTGTTGGATGGGCAGATAGGGCACAAGTGCATTAATCATGTTTTTGGAGATATAATAGCTCCAAGTAAATTGTGGGTGGGTTTGATGGGAGAGGTATTGGGTGGTAAATAGCCCCAAGACCATATTAACTTCGTCTTTAAAATTAATCTTTGAATATTCGCCCGCTGCTGTTAATTCACCGAAATTAGAAGAGAAGGTAAAATAATCTTTACCGACATTGTCGTTGTAATGTTTGTATTGAAACTGCGAGGTATAATTGGTTTTATCTTTAGCACTAAAGTATTTGCGAGTATATAGGTCCATCCTTTTGACATATCGTGATGTGAACGACAAAAAATGTTCTAGGGATGCAACTTGCTGGTCCATATTACTTTCAAGACTTTCTCTAACACGACTTTTATACCCTTGTAGTTGTAAATAGATGAATAACACAATAAAAATGATTAAAGTGGAGATACTTACATTAATAATAATGTTATAAAATTTTAAAAAGCTGGTGTTTACATTAAGTCGCATTGTAATATCATAGCATAATACTATTTACTTTTAGAAGAATTTTAAAATACACTATATACAAATGAATTAGGTTGGTATTGGGAGGTACATTTTGGAAAAAGTTGTAATTTTAATCCTGGTTTTTGGTTTTTCATTTTCATGTAGCGAGTTGAAGAATCAAAAGAAAAAAAGTGTATATTTACAGCAGCTTCTACAGGGCACTAATCGTCAGTTAACTTCAGGTGAGCTCTCCATGGCCACAAGTATTTGCGATGCCGTACGCTTTAAGCGTCAAACGATCGTATCTAGTTTGTTTAACTACTACTTAAGGTTTAAAATGGAGGAGCAAACTTGTCAAAATGCTAATAAGACCTCTAGTACTATAGATACTATTCTTGTTGGAAATGGCCCATCATTTTCTTCAACTTATTCTGGAAATTATTTTGAAAAAATGCAAACAGATCAGTTTGGGGAGTTGAAAAAAATCTGTGAGGCCATTTTTTTTAATAGAGATAATAATACCAACAATCCCATTACAATTAACGAGGTTATATCTTCGGAAGAGATTATTGAATATAAATTTGAACAAGATCAAGACGACAATACCCTAATACATTTTTTTGCTTCCTATGGAAAAAAAGATGGCACATCTTATCGCTCCTATAAAATCATGGAATATATTATTCTAATAACGGATAGTGAATCACCTTCTAAAAGGGGATTACTAAAAGGCACCATGAACTCTCAAGTTTGCAGCTCAGGCGATGTTAACACTAGTGAATATCTGTCAGCTGAATTTACAAAGTTAGTTAAAAAGTAAATTAGGCCGAAACTTCATTTAACAGGTTATTTTTAACAAAGTACTCGACAAGTTGATTAACTGCCATCTCTCCAACTCTTACTTGTGCCTCTGCCGTGCTGGCCCCTAGGTGGGGTGTTAAAACTAAGTTAGGCAGAGTACGAAGCTTTGAGCTTTCCTCAAGTGGTTCTGTGGCAAAGACGTCAAATCCAGCTCCTTTAATTTTACCCTCAGAAAGTATCTGATAAAGATCATCTTCATTAACAATTTTGCCCCTAGCAGCATTAATTAAGATGGCATCACTTTTCATTTGTCCCAGTAGATCCATAGTAATTAAGTTGGTAGTAGCTTCGATTAGAGGCAGGTGCAGGGAAATTATATCACACTCTGAAAATATCTCTTTTAGAGTATCAACTTTTTGTGCATAGGAAATGTCAGATGTTTTGATAATGGGATCATAAAACAATACCTGAGGCTCAAACCCTGCAATTCTTTTTGCTACAATTTGTCCAATGCGACCAAAGCCTATAATCCCGACCTTTTTATTTGCCAACTCATTGCCGCTCAACTTTGATTTTTCCCATTTACCATTACTCATTGATTCATTGGCCCAAGCAGTTTTTCTAAGTACAGTCATCATTAGAGCAATGGCATGTTCTGCAGCGGAGTTAGAATTTGCCCCAGGGGTATTGGAGACCTTCACTCCTTTTTGGGCACATGCCACCTTATCGATATTATCAGTGCCTTCACCTGCTCGAATTACATACTTTAAGTTTGGTGCCATCTCTAGGTAGTCACTTGTTACCTTAGTTGCAGACCTTATAACAAGCCCTGACACTTTCGGGAGCAGTTGCTTGAGCTCATCTTGGGTGATCTTAGGGGAGGGGTGTACTTCAAGCTCGTCCATATTACACAAAGTTGCAAATAAGTTTTTATCCATTCCATCTGACACAACAATAAAAGGTTTCATATACTCTTCTCCCTCTTTTTTTAAAGTTTAAACAATCTGCCTATTATTCTAATAAATGGGTAATAAGTCCACTTCTTAGTTTGGGCTCAAACCAAGTTGACTTAGGCGGCATAACCTTGCCGGCATCGGCAACACTCATCAGTTGAGCAATTGAGGTAGGGTAAAGCTTAAATGCTACCTTTGCCTCACCACTATTAACTCTTTTTTCTAACTCAGATGCCCCTCTAATGCCCCCTACAAAGTCGATATTATTATCCACTCTAGGATCTCCAATGCCCAGCAGAGGAGCTAATAAGTTGTTTTGCAAAATTGCGACATCTAGTGACTCAACTGGATCCTCATTGGGGTAAGTTCCCTCTTTTGCCTGCAGTTGATACCAAAGGCCATCAAGGTACATGCCAAACTCTTTAGACTGCTTGGGGCTTGGATCAACACCTTCTCCAATAATGTTAAATTTTTCTTTTACTTTGACCATAAACTCATTGGTAGAAAGACCATTCATGGTAAAAACCACACGGTTATAATCTAGAATTTTTAGTTGAGTGGCAGGAAATAACACAGCTAAAAAGTAATTATACTCTTTGTCATCAGATGGACTTGGATCTTCGCTAATTTTATGGGCCTTAGCTCGGGCAGCAGATGCACTGCGGTGATGGCCGTCTGCCACGTAGAGATAATCAACGGATTTAAAATGATTAATTAGCTGCTCAGTAGTCGCTTGGTCTCGAATAACCCATACAGTGTGGGCAATCCCATCTTCTTTGACAAAATCAACATCGGGAGCATGATTTTGGACATAGCTTTCAATTAAGGTGTCTACTGCTTGTTGGTCGCGGTAAGTTAAAAAGACCGGGCCGGCATTGGCATTTAACGTAACAACATGTCTTGTGCGATCATCTTCTTTGACCTTCCTTGTAAATTCATGTTTTTTAATTATATCTTTGTTATATTCATCTGCACTGACACAGCTGACGAGCCCATATTGAACATGCCCTTCCATCACTTGTTTGTAAATGTAAAGGTGAGGAGTGGAGTCTTGAACTAATACTTTATCTTCAATCATCTTATAGAAGTTATCATGGGCCTTTTGGTAGACTCGATCATCATATAGATCTATATCTTTTGCCAAATCAATTTCAGGTTTTACAACGTGAAGAAAAGAGTAGGGATTGTCTTTGGCAATTTCATATGCTTCTGATTTATTTAAAACATCATAGGGAAAAGATGCCACTTGCTCTGCTAGTTCATTAGTGGGTCTAACTCCTTTAAAACTTCTTACGGTAACCATGACACAAGCTCCTTTACAATTTTTTTTAATAATCTTTTTTTTTAATTTTTTATGTTTTATGAATTTGGTGTGACTTAATTCTCTCTGCTTTAATATCACATTTGTATTTTTGTAACTTCGAAACGATCTTACTTACAAGCAATAGGTTTACCAGCAGATTAGGAATCAGAATAAGGCCTAAAATCGCATCAGACACATTGATAATTTTTTGTAGACCAAAGTAGCTGCCTCCAAATACTGAAATGGTAAAAAGGAGTTTAAACAGTACTATAAAACGTCCTCCAAAGAGAAACTCGTAGGACTTCTGCCCAATCTCTGACCAGGTAACGATGGTGGAAAAAGCAAACAACACCGCCATGGCAGTGATCATGTACTCACCACCGATGCCTACGGTATTTTTAAAAGCTGCTGCAGTAAGCTCAATGCCGGCAATAGGGCCCGCGCTGTGCCAAGAGTTGGACATCAAAATGACAAGTGCAGTGATCGTTGAGACGATTATGGTATCAATTAGAGGACCAAGCATTCCAACAATTCCCGCTTGAATGGGATTTGTTTCAAAGGAGCGGTCATACATAGCAGCATTACCCAGACCTGCCTCATTGGAAAATACCGCTCGCTTAATTCCATGAGCTATAACCTGTCTAAAACTGATTCCAATACCGCCGCCAATAATCGCTTTTGCACCAAAAGCATAAGAAATTATCAGGTCAAAGTATTTTGGTACCAACGTAATGTGTGAAAAAATGACCCAAAGAGATAAGAGTGTATATGACACAACTAAAAGGGGAGCGATTTTTGTAACAAAGGTGCGAATTTTAGTAATGCCGCCAATAACAACAAGACCGGTTACAATGACAAAAATGATGCTTGATATGTACGGAGGAAGTCCTGTCGAGACTTCTAACATTTTGCTCATTTGATTTGACTGGAATATGTTCCCAGCAGAAAATGCGGCACAAATGGTTAGCAGTGAATAAATAAGAGCTAGCGGATAAAATTTTTTCCCCAAACCATTTTTGATGGTATACATAGGACCAATTAGGCCATTAAAAGTGGGATCGCGAAAAATTATACCCAAAGAGACAGATACCATTTTTATTGCCATACCCAAAAAGCCAGCAACCCACATCCAAAAAATACTTCCAGGACCTCCAGTAGAAATGGCAATTGCCACCCCTGCAACACTACCAAGACCTATGGGAGTAGATATAGCTTGAGTGAATGTTTGAAAGCTAGAAATTTCTTTGTCAGTTTGCTTGACATACCTACCGATAATTATGCGGACAGCATGATAACAAAAGCGAAACTGGGGAAATAACAAATATAATGTTAAAAATACTCCAGTACCAATAAAGAAAATAACGAGTGGAAGGTCCCAAATGTAATTCATGTCATATCACATTTTCAGGTATCCCCACATGGTACCACCAAATAGGATTATAAATATAATGATGCCCATTATTATTGCTATAGCACTCATACGTCTCTCCGCTGTTTAAAAAAGAAGGTAAATAGGCCGATACCTGAAAAAACAATTAAATATACGATAGGAAGTATCTTGTTTCCTGACTGATAAAATTGGTAAAAAGTCCACATTAACCCTACATAAGAGACAATCCACCCACCAAATTTTATGTATCTGCTTTTGATTTTAGTTAGTCCATCTTCATAGTTTTCTAGAATGAAGGATAGATATATTGAACTAATCAGCAAAAACCAGCCTCCGGTCATAAGGGCCCAAATTGGATAGCCTTCATAGGGCGTTTGAACTTCTTTGATGATACTAGTAATGATAGTAAGAATGAGGGCAACGGGAGTTATGTATTTTACACAAAATATCCAAAAGCCTCGAAGTTCAATTTCTGATGTTGAGTCCATATCCTTAACAACTCGCCTTATATCGACAAACCAACCAATAAGTATTGCCTCCAAAAGTCCCACAATCACCAGACCCCAATTCATCCAGTGATCTATTAAATCTAGCCAGTAAAGTCCAGCTTGAGTAGTAAATAAAGTACCTGCCAAAAATCCAACAACACATACCCAAAATGCAGTAGTTTCTCGCTTGATATTGAGGGAGTCTCGCAAGGAAGTTACAATTCCTTCAACAAGAGAAAACGCAGAATCGATTCCTAAAGTTAGCAACATAAAGAAAAACAGCACAGCAAATATCGATTGAGACATTGCTCCACCGGGCAATATGCTGATGGCGGTGGGATAGATGATAAATGCCAGTCCAGGTCCACCCTTGGCAACTTGATCAATCGGTTGATTTGTAGAAACCGCCAGATATCCTAGAACTGAAAAAATGGCAAAGCCAGCTAAAAATGATGTTAAGCAGTTGGCAAACGATACCACCCACGCGTTGGTATTAATATCTGACTCTCTTGGCAGATAAGAGGCATAGGCAATCATGACCCCGAATCCCAGGGAGAGGGAGAAAAATATTTGTCCATAGGCCGCAAGCCACACCCCCGGATCAAGTAATTTAGCAAAATCTGGAGTTAAATAATAATTGAGACCACCAGCTGCTCCTTTAAGGGTGACGCCTCTAATAATTAAGATGAGTAGTAGTAACCAAGGTAGACCGACGGTCCAAGTTACGACTTTACCGACGACCCCGACTCCTTTAAAAATGATAAAAAAGACGGCCAACCAGGTTAAAAAATTGCCCAATACAATGGGCCATTGAATTCCGCCCAAAACCCCGATGCCACTACTTAAGCCTAAGATATTTTTATAAAAGAAAGATCCTTCACGTCCGGCCCAGCTTACTCCAAATGAATGGTACAAATAATTCCACGCCCACCCCATAATAACGGTGTAATATATGGTAATCATTGACGCGACTGCCAGTGAGATCCACCCGATATAGTTGGATCTATCATTTACCATACCGTATGCTTCAGTAGGTCCTTTTTGGGAGCGTACACCCAAGTAATACTCCAGGGCCACCAGTGGTACCCCCGTCGTTATAAGAGCAATGATATAAGGAATGAAAAATGCCCCGCCTCCATTAGAGTAGGCCATGTAAGGGAATCGCCACACGTTGCCAAGGCCAATGGCTGACCCTATTGCTGCCATCAGGAAGGCGCTCCGTTTGTCCCATCTTTCTCTTGCCATACAATTTCTCCCATCAAATTTGGTAGTGTTGTTATTATAAAAGTATTTATAGTTCTATGAAATTATTCACAATTACGTGGAAAAGGTCAATAAATCCGATCAAATAATTAGAATAAATGTGTAAATATGAAAAGTTGTTATTTAGATGTTGCGCAGCGTCAAGAGTTAGTGTAGTATGTGCACAAATTCTACAACTAAATATATGAGTTAAGCATTAGATTGCATCAATCTTACCTTCTTGGAGAGCAATATGAAGATCAATAATATCACAAAAGTATGTATCCTTTTTTTTCTAATGATATCAGCACCTTATTCTGGAGTTCTTGCTGATAATAGCAGTGACCAAAAGACCAAAAGTTTTAAAGTTTTATCGCTTCACTCATGGGCGGTTAGGGCCTATATTGAGGTCGGATCGGACTTATTAGGCTTTATATCTGGAGGTATTACTGACGGCACATATAGCGGCTCTATCGATTTTGCTTCAGATATTGACATACGCATGAAGATGTTTCCTAAGTTAATTTCAAGTACAGGTGCAGATATTGTTTTTATCCAAGAGACCTGGGGGGAGCTTGGTAAACAGTTGACTGATGCGCTTGCCAAAGAAGGATACACTAACAAAATACAGCTTGCAGAATACAATCCACCAAAATTTAATGCCCGAGATGGTGTATTTCAAAAAGAATTGACTATTTTTGGAGAGCAGCTTTGGCGTCCATTTACTAAAGGATTGGATTTTGGTTTTGGACGTCGCTACAGGCCAGTTTGGGGAGAAGATTTTTTTAAATCTACTTATCGGGGGATTGCACGTTATTATAGTTCTGTGCTTGATGGTCGCTTTTGGACTTTTGCTGAAGATGAAGAAGATTTTCGCTTTGCGGAATATGGCCTGTCTTTGATCTCAGATATCAAAAAAATTCGGACAAATATGGGTAATGGACTCCTAATTGTTTCAAAAGAGAAGTTTAAAATCGCTGATAGCTCTGAGTGTAAAACAGAGCAAATGCGTTTTCATAAATACACGACATTTGATGAAGTTTTTACAATGAAAGGTGCGATTAAAACCTGTGTAGAGATTCCAGGTGTTGGGATTGTGGAGCTTTATAATTCTCACTTGGGAGCTGCTGACTGGGTAGCCGGAGATAAGACTAAGGCAGGATATTTTGATGCAGAAATGGACTCTAAGAGGGCAATTCAGGCAAAGGAGTTGGCTAACTTTATTAACGAAACACATGATCCTAATAGACCAATGATTGCAGGTATTTCTCTTGGTACTCACTATTTTAAAGTAGTTGACGGAGAATTTGATCCACAACAATTGTCTACAGAATACTCTTATATGGTCGGTGATGCCAAGGGGCGTGTTGAAAATGACAACGAAGATACTGTGGGATTTATTGATACCTTTGCTGCTGTTCATTATAATAAAAAAGGAAGTGAGTATAGTTATCTAAGGCCTGCATATACTGGAAATGCCGACGAAAATGAGGCGATGGTTGAATATGGTTGGTTTGCAGATGAGCCAAAAATGACCTCTGATCACATATTTGTATCACCAAATAACAGCTTTGTTCCTTCAGAGTCGGAGTTATTTTTAAATGAAGACATAACAGATGATACTTTGGCCAAAGTGGGTATAGATGTAGAACAATTGCTTCAAAGTGCAGAAGCTGCAAGCTATCCAAAAAGGCTGGTTACCCACTACGGAGTATTGACCACATTTGAAGTGAAGTAATTAATTCAATTTGCGGGGAGTTTACCTATAAAGAAGGCAATTGGATCTATTACTTAAAAATAGGTCCATCTGCTTTTGTTCAAGACTAATTAACTCCTCAAAACTACCAAGGGATTCAACCCATTTTCTAATTTTATCACTACCGTTTATTACATCTATCGGGAGGATATCGTTTTCATACTCATAGGGAGGACTCTTCCACAAAAAATCAGCTCCCAAGTGTTTATACAAAAACTGACAGAGAAATTGCCCCAATTTCCAGGGTCTAAACTTCAATCTATCCACCACGTGAATCTGGTATCCTCCACAAGAAATTTCTGCATGTTTTTGAAACGTCGGCATATAATACAGAGGACGAAGAATAAATCCTTCCAGATCTGTTTTTTTAAGTTCTCTAAGCAGTACTTCTAAAAGCTCAAACGGCTTAATTTTAGGGTGACCGATAATTTCCAAGCTTCTAGTGGTGCCACGTCCTTCTGAGATATTGGTTCCCTCAAAAAGTACTGTTGCTACAAAGGGAAATGCTGCATCCACTGTAGGAAGGTTGGGAGAGGGCAGGACCCAAGGCAGTTTAGTATCTTCAAAAAACATGTTGCGCTGCCATCCATTCATCGGAATAACGGTTAGGTTACACTGGGTATTGCAATAAAGCTGACTAAAGCGAGCGATTTCACCCATGGTCATACCATGACGCACCGGGATCGGGTGGTGTCCCACAAAAGATTGAAACTCCTCCTCCCGAATATTCCCTTCAATTATGTCTCCGCCGATAGGATTGGGGCGATCTAAGACTACGACGTCAATATCCTGCTTTCCACATGCCTCCATTGCATACGCCATGGTCGTAATATAGGTATAGATCCTACATCCCACGTCCTGAAGGTCGATAATCAAAGTATCTATCCCCTCTAACATTTCTGGAGTTGGGATGCGCGTATCTGAATACAAACTGTAAACTGGAAGCTTGAAATATGGGTGAGTGAAGTTAGAGGACTCGATCATATTATCTTGCACGTCAGTAACTAGTCCGTGTTGCGGGCCAAATAATTTGATCAACCGGTCAGAGAAGATTTTTTTGAGGTGAGTTATCCCGATCTCATAATTATCATCTACTGAAGCACTGTGGCAAAGGTAGCCAATGTTGCCTTTGATGCTATTTTTCCATTTGTTATCATTGATAAGCTCCATTAAACCAGTTGTTGTGCGTGTCATTGTAACTATCCAAAAAAACTTTAAAGTTGAAAAAGGGTTGTATTAGAAATATTGTCATATTTTAACAAAAACTACTAATAAAATTAAATGGAGCTAACGTGAAGCAGTATTTGCAGCTTGTCCAACATGTAATGGATAATGGGATTGAAAAATCTGATAGAACGGGGACTGGAACCATCTCTGTTTTTGGACATCAAACTCGCTATAATTTGCGCGAAGGTTTTCCACTGGTCACTACAAAAAAGTGCCATTTAAGATCAATAATCCATGAGCTTCTTTGGTTTTTAAGCGGTGACACAAATATCAAATATCTAAAAGATAACAAGGTAAGAATCTGGAACGAGTGGGCCGATGAAAACGGTGATTTGGGGCCTGTGTATGGGGCCCAATGGCGAAGGTGGCTTGGCAGCGATGGCAAAACATATGATCAGATAGAGGAGTTGATATCTCAAATTAAATCAAACCCCGACTCTAGAAGGTTAATTGTCAGCGGATGGAATGTAGGAGAGTTGTCTAAGATGGCCTTGCCACCCTGTCACGCCTTTATGCAATTTTATGTGGCAGGTGAAGAGCTTTCTTGTCAGCTCTATCAGCGCTCAGCAGATGTTTTTTTAGGAGTGCCATTTAATGTGGCATCCTATGCTCTTTTAACCATGATGATTGCTCAGGTGTGTGACCTAAAGGTTGGAGAGTTTGTTCATACTTTAGGTGATGCCCACCTCTATCTAAATCACTTGGAGCAGGCCAAACTACAGCTGTCGCGTAGTCCTTTTAAGTTACCCACCATGAAGCTTAACCCTGAAATTAAAAATATTTTTGAATTTCGCTACGGCGATTTTGAGTTGGTGGACTACCAAAGTCACCCAACTATCAAGGCGGAGATAGCGGTATGATTATTTCTATGATAGTGGCAATTGGCAATAATAGAGAAATTGGCCTAAACAATAAAATGCTTTGGCATGTGCGCGAAGATTTTAAAAATTTTAAACGTATTACCATGGGTCACCACTTGGTAATGGGTAGAAAAACGTTTGAATCAATCGGGAAGCCCCTGCCTGGGAGAGACACGATTATTGTTACAAGAAATAAATCATATAAACAAAAGGACTGTTTGGTCGCCCATAGTCTGCAAGATGCGGTTTTGATGGCCAAAAATGCTGGTGAAGAAGAGTTATTTATTTTGGGGGGAGCTCAAATATATGAGCAAGCCTTAGAGTTAGCTTCCAAAATACATTTATCTAGGATAGACTTTGAGGGAGAGGCAGATGCATATTTTCCTCAATTTGAACACCTGGAATGGAAAAAAACTCAATCTGTAGAGCATGAGGCAATCAATGATACACCATCTTGGCGGTATGAAGTTTTAGAAAAAGTGGGAATTTAATTGTGATATTTGTGGTTCGCGTGGTTATTTTTTTTGTATTTATGTTTTTCAGTACGCTCATTGCACTAATCGTTAGCCTTTTAAGACCATTTGATCCAATGAATACTTGGTTTGCGGCCAAAATATTTGGATATGGTTCATTTTTTATCTTGGGCCTCGATTTAGATATTACGGGGGAAGAGTTTTTAAATTCTAGTCGTCCCTGTATATTTATCTCAAACCACCAATCAAACTTTGATATCTTTCCCTGTACCCGTATTGTCCCACAAAGGACAGTGAGTATGGGTAAAAAAAGTATGAAATATATCCCTCTTTTTGGAATAATGTATTGGTTTGCAGGCAACATTCTCATCGATAGAAAAAACAAGAAAAAGGCACTGTCGACTATGAATGCTGCATCTGTGGCATTAACAAATAAGAAAACATCAATTTGGATCTTTCCAGAAGGTACAAGAAATCATGGTAAGGGCCTTCTCCATTTCAAGCGAGGCGCGTTTTATACAGCAATTGATGCCCAAGTACCAGTTGTTCCGGTATGTCTAAGTAGTCACAAAAACTTAAATTTTAACAAGTTTAAAAGTGGAACGGTCAAAATCAGAGTGCTTGATCCCATTTTGACCAAAGGTCTAGGCCCTGATGATGCCAGAGAGCTTTCTGTAAAATGTCGGGATTTGATCAAGGCTTCACTAGATGTATTAGATAACTAAGAATTTACTCTTCTTCCGTCTTTTTTGCCTTTTTCTTTTTCTTCGTCTTTTTTACCTTGGGACTGTCTTCACTATCAGCTTCTTTTTTTTCTCTTTCTTCTTTTTCTTTTCTCTCTTTTCTTTTCTTTCTACGCCTCAATCGCTCTTCATCTTCATCATCTTTATCATCTTTATCATCTTTATCATCCTTAACACTGTCATCTTTTCTTCTTTTTTTCTTCTTCTTTTTTTTCTTTTTCTCTTTTTTCTCATCTTCACTATCGTCATCATCTTCTTCGTCATCGGCTTCCAAGTGATTTTTGAGATTTCTCATTAGGTCAGCTGCAGCATCTTTTGCCACTATCTTAAGTAGCTTATAACCCAAAAAAGCAAAAACTGGTGCAACAATAGGTACTAAAATTGCAGAAAAACTAAGGTACTCTGTAAGCGTTAACAAAGCGCCAACCTCAGAAGCAGCAATCAACGATAAGACAATTTTTTTTCTTCTAACTACAAAATAAAGTAGAGCGAGAAAGGACAATATCGATATTGCAAATATAAAGGGCTTGGTTTGAGGAGCATTGGCCATTAGCTCCATAAGTAAAAAGGGAAAACGTATAATATTAAAGAACTTTTGAGTGCCGCTTTCATATTTGTTGAAATAGATTCCCTCAAAGTGGTACATGTGCAAAAGGGCGTTATCAAATCTGCTTATGTTCTGTCTAAAATCTTTGCATAAAAAGGCAAATTGGGGTTCTTCAATTGGACACAGACCCTTATATATAGTGATAAATACCTTTTTTTTGGCCTTAGTGTTTACAATGATTTCTTTATTTTTTTTTCGTTTGTAAGCTTTGATGTTCCAACTATATTGCTCTAAGAAAGCGTGTATACACCTTTTGCGAAGCTCTAAATTCTTTATAATAGAGTCAGTGTCTTTATAAAAATCAAGTTCTTTAATAAAATCACAGAGATCTTCTCGATCCTCGAACTCAAGTTTTTGAGGGTAGGAGTTTGGAATGCAAAAAAGAGTAATCAACAAAATGAATGCAATATTTTTCATAAATAGTTATTTTAGTTCCAATCCATATTTATTAAAATATTTTAGCATAATTTTTGTCGCATCGGGACCTTTTTCATCATTAAATTTATAATCGCCGTCCCCACCACTCCAGGCATGGCCCATTTGGTCTACACTGTAGCGTACAGTAAGTGGCTTGTCGCCGCTCATCCATGTATAGGTGGTGTAACTATACTTGTCGCCTGTGCTTTTTACAAGCTCTTTTGAGATGGAATAGTTCATTGACAGATTATAGAGGCCATCATCTAAAAAGTCGTTAAAAATACTAAACTGTCGTGCAATTTGTTCGGAGTGTTTTATATCCATTTGTCCGTTTGTGCCTTGAAAAATAATTGTAGGCATCACTTTTTTACCATATGTAGGTATTCCTGAAGAACACATAAAACCAGATCTACCGCTCACTGCTGGATCGACATTACTTCCTTCTTTTGTGATCCTTGTTAACTCATCCATATCAAACCAGGAAAGAGCGGCGGCAATATACATTACACCATGGTGAATTCCCACGGCCTTAAACGTTCTGGGATAGCAATTGGCCAAATTAGAGGCCATGGAGCCACCGGCACTCATGCCCATTAAGAATGCACTATCTCGCTCTAAATCATATTCTCTTGTGATCCGACTTATCATCTTGACAACAATATCCATCTCGTTTTTAAAGACAACCCTCGGACTAATGTCCCAAAAGTCTACAAAATCTGAAAGATAAGGGAATGCACGCACTTGGTTGATGGGGATAAACCAGTTCCAGCATTTGTATTCATTGGCAGTTTTTGATTGTATTGGAAATAAAATGGGAAAGCCGTGCTGTTCAGACTGTTCGAACATTCTGCTTCCTCTGGCAAAGTCCTCTGGCTTCTGCATGCAACCATGCAACATCACTACAAGCGATCTGTTCTTCTTACTCTCAAAGGACTTTGGGACGTACAGGTAATAACGTCCGAGTCCATAATCTAACTCCATTCCGACGTGTTCGATTTGTCCCTCAATCCACTGACCGGCAACAGGTGCACCTTCAAGTGATGAGTTTGCAAGTGAAGAGCTTGAATGAGAATTGAATGAATATAAAGATAGGGCCATCAAAGATACAAATGTTAGTAAGAATTTGTTCATCAACGGCGCCTCCTTGATCATTAATCGAATTATTTTTATAACAAAGTGTTTGTTTTGTCGAGAAAGTATGTTACAAAATTGCAGCTGGTCAACAAAAACCGCCAAGGAGGTGTGATGGTTCCACGTGAATGTAGGAGTATGACGACTCCTTCAGGTCATAAGCGGCAAGCCTGTGTCAGTGGAAACGGCGACCCGGTTTTTTGTCTTGCCAGATTTGCCTGTGTAGGCTATATTATTTTTCCCCTCCAACAATTTTTAAGTACCAAATATCTAGGTGCTATGGCGAGCAGCTATAGTGCGGGAGCGCTGAGTCATGAGTTCTAAGGATCATGTGGGTATTGTAGGGACAGGGATCTATCTCCCCGACACTGTATTGAAGGCCCAAGAAATTGCCCATTTGACTGAAGGGGTGTGGACTGAAGAAAATATTGTTGAAAAACTTGGCATTGAACAAAAATATCTTCCAGGTACAAAAGATGGCACCCAGCAGATGGGTGTTTTTGCTGGCCTTAATGCTCTAAAACAAACAGGAGTTGATCCAAAAGAGATCGACCTTGTATTGTGTGTGGGTGAAGAGTGGAAAGAATATCCACTAACAACATCTGGGATCTATATTGCCGAAAATATTGGAGCAGATAATGCTTGGGCCATCGACGTCCAACAAAGATGTTGTTCAACTATTGCTGCACTAAAAATGGCCAAAGATATGATGATTGCCGATGAAGACGTTAACACGGTCATGGTTGTAGGTGGTTATCGCAACGGGGACTTTATAGATTACACAGATAAAGCAATGTCCATGATGTATAACCTCTCAGCTGGCGGTGGTGCCATTATCTTGAAAAAGAATTACGGCAGGAATGTCCTTCTTGGAACCCACGTTATGACAGATGGTAGCTTGGCACGCGATGTTGGTGTGAAGTACGGTGGAACGTGCAATCCAATTAATAGAGATAACTTGAGCATCGCCTACAAATCATTACAGATATTTGATCCGATTCACATGAAAAATAGGCTAAATGAAGTCTCCATGAAAAATTGGATTCACTGTATAGATAGAGCATTTGAAAAATCGAATATGAGCCGATCTGAGATGGGGTATTTAGCAGTACTGCATTTTAAAAAATCCATGCATTTTGGTATGTTGGATCTTCTGGGACTTAAAGCAGATCAATCAATTTATTTAAGTAAGTACGGTCACATCGGACAGATTGATCAAATATTATCACTACAATTGGCACTGGAGCAAGGTAAAGTACAAGATGGAACGGTTGTTTCGATGATCGCTGCAGGAATTGGGTACGCTTGGGCCGCCAATGTAATTAAATGGGGTGTTATATGAAAAATTTGAAAGGAAAAAGAGTAGTTATTACTGGAGGAGCATCAGGAATTGGCTTGGCCACTGCTGTAAGATTTTATGAAGAGGGCAGTGAGCTTTGTATTGTTGATATGCCCACAGAAGAAGAAACAGAGCTAAAAGCAAGATTTCCTGAGAGAATGACCTACATTCAAGCTGATGTTTCGACCCAAGATGGAGTTGATAAGATACAAAATTGGATCAATGGTGGAGTAGATGTGTTTATTAATAACGCGGGCATTACTCGCGATGCAACTATGGCAAAGATGACTGACGAACAATGGGATCAAGTTTTGGCCGTTAACTTGACTGCAGTTTATAAACTTAGCAAAATTGCAGCAATAAAGATGAAAGAGCAAGGTGGCGGTGCAATCTTACAAGCATCTTCAGTAGTTGCTCATTACGGTAACTTCGGTCAATCAAATTATGTGGCCACAAAAGCAGCCGTTATCGGTCTAACAAAAACCATGGCCAAAGAATATGGAAAATACGGGGTCCGAATTAACTCTGTGGCTCCAGGATTTATTGGAACACCAATGGTCAGGTCAATGCCTGAAAAAGTAGTAAAGATGATGGAAGATAAAGTTCCACTGAAAAGACTCGGGGAGCCAGATGAAATCGCTGCTATCTACGCATTTTTAGCTTCAGATGACGCAAAATACATAACTGGCACATGCATAAACGTGGATGGCGGAATTGTACTAGGATAGATTGTGGAGACTTATAATAGTAAACTGATTTCTATAGATAATGCTGTTAGCAAAATATCGAGCGGCGATGATGTCATTGTCGCTCAATGTGCCTCAGAGCCTCAGGGATGTATGGGGCAATTCCATACAGTTGCCGAAAGAGTCAAAAACGTTAATGTTTTTTCGGTGCTCACTTTAAATCCTTACGAATTTTATATGAAGCCTGAGATGAAGGGGATTTTTAATTTGTGCAGTTGGTTTCATGCCCCAGGTATACGAGAGGCCATAAAGAGAAAAACTGGCACAGTTACTTTTGTCCCAAACATGCTCCATCGTGCAGGCATTGACCGCATAAGTGTAAAAAAACCGAATATCTTTTTTGGGACGTGTACTCCCCCAGATAATAAGGGATTTGTGTCCCTTTCTCTGGGCATTACATATGAAAAGGACATAATAGAGGCAGCAAAAATAGTGGTTCTAGAAGTAAATGAGAATCTTCCCAGAACTTTTGGTGATACTCACATTCACATTTCTGATGTTGATTTTTTTGTTGAACACCATAAAGATATTCCAGTTTTACCGACTGTTGCACCAGATGAGATTGAGACACAAATTGGAAATCACATTGCAACCTTAGTTGATGATGGTTCAACAATTCAGTTGGGCATTGGGGGAATACCAAATGCTGCAGCCCTTTCTTTAAAGGATAAAAATGACCTCGGGGTTCACACTGAAATGTTTGTGGATTCAATGATGGATCTCTATGAAAGAGGTGTTATCACCAATAAGAAGAAGTCATTATTTAAAGATAAGTTTATTACTACTTTTGCAATGGGTTCAAGAAGGCTGTATGATTGGCTCGACAATAATATGGCCGTTGAATTTCAAAGAGGTCGTTGGGTGAACGACCCTGCAGTTATTAGAAAAAATTCTCGCATGGTCTCAATCAACACTTGTATTACTGTAGATTTTACCGGTCAAGTGGCCAGTGAATCTATTGGCACTAGACAATATTCAGGTACTGGTGGGCAAACGGATACTGCAGTAGGTGCCAAAAACGCCTACGATGGACTTGGAAAGTCGATCATTGCTTGTCGCTCTACTGCTAAAAATGACACTGTATCTACCATCACCCCTACATTGCCGCTAGGGTCGGCAGTTACGCTTCATAGAAGCAATACTGACCATGTGGTTACTGAGTACGGTATAGCTTACATGCGTGGTAGAACGGTACAAGAGAGAACACAAAACCTAATTGCAATTGCTCATCCAAAATTTAGAAATGAGCTAACGGCTCAGGCCAAAGAACTTGGGTATATTTAGGAAGGAAGAAAAAAAATGGCAAAAGTGAAAATTATTGGCACTGGAAGTTATGTGCCAGGTGAGCCAATATCCAATGATCAGCTGCTGAAGTTGGCCAATATTGAATTTGATACCTCCAAGTTAGAAAACAAATTAGGTATTAAGTATCGGCATATCGCAAAGCTTCGTGAGATAGAAGAAAGCACTGCCGATTTTGCGGTTAATTCTGTGTTAAATGCCATTTCAGATGCCGGAATTCACAATGACGATGTTGGACTTTTCGTCGTTGGAACAGATACTCCCGAGTATATATCCCCGGCAACTGCTTTAATTGTCCAAGGAAGAATTCAAAAAAAGGAAACCTTTAGCGCATCATTTGATGTAGGGGCGACATGTGCAAGCTTTACGAGTGCCTTTAATGTTGCCGCAAAAATGTTGGCAGGCGACAGTACTATAAAGTATGCAGCTGTGACTGGCGTTTATAATATGCCAGCATATGTAAAGGATGGAGATGTCTTTGGTTATTCTATCTTCGCAGATGGCGCTGGAACAATTATCTTAGAAAGGACCGATGACAACGACTCTTCTGGTTACATTGATGGCCAATTCATGACCGATGGCACACAATGGGATTATGTCGGTGTCTATGCTGGCGGTACTAAAAAACCAATCACCAAGGACCTTTTAGATAATGGTGACTATGGTCTGCAAAACTTACAAAGGCTTCCAGGTGATCGCAATGTAAGATTGTGGCCCATGATGATGAATAAACTTTTAGACAAGGTCGGAATGAAAAAAAGTGAAATTGATCACATAATTTTTACCCAAATTAACCGCTCCGTTATTGAAGAAGTGATGAAAGTGATTGAGCTTCCCATGACAAAAACCACTTGTGTTATGGATAAGTACGGCTACACTGGCTCGGGGTGCATACCCATGGCCTTTGAAAATGCTGTGAAAAATGAAAAGATTAAAAGAGGAGATAAAGTAATGTTTATCGCCTCGGGCGCAGGCTTTGCAGTCAGTGCTAATATATTTACATATTAATTAAAAAAAAAGGGAGGGCGCGATGGTTGAAGGACAAATGGCTGCGTGGATATCAATTATCCTATTTGGTATTACATTTTTGGGGATTGCAATCTATGCAAGTCGAAAAACCAAAAATGCTAAGAGTTTCGCTATTGGCGATGGTGCAGGGCCTTTGGCTGTTGGGATGAGCTTGGCAACTACTTTAACAAGTGCTGCGGTTTTTATAATCAACCCTGGTCTTGTGTATTATTACGGGATCTCGGTGTTAATTAGTTTTTGTTTTGCCGCAAACTTTGGCATAATTTTAGGGCTTTTGGTTTTAGTCAGAGGGTTTAGAAAGGCCGGTATATCAGGTGGATTGGTAAGTGTTCCAAGCTGGATTGAAAAACATTACGGTGGAGGGCTACCGGTTAGATTATTTTATGCAGTATCAAGCCTGCTTCTAATCACCTATATGGTCTTAATTTTTGTCGGTTTGACAAATATATTAACACAGCTACTGGGCATAAGTGCTCCTGTTGCTTTGTTTATGCTAATTGCATTTATTATTTTATACAACCAGATAGGTGGTGCTAACTCCCACGTTTATACCAATTTTTTACAAGGTATTGTGATGGTGGTTGTCGCCATTATTTTAATAGGTTCAGGGTTTCATCTCTTCGAAGGTGGACTGTTGGCATTTTTTACAAAACTGAGGGAAATTGATAGCATATTGGTACAAACTTACAATCCAAAAAGTATCATGTTTCGAGATTTCTTTGAAGTAGTGGCCTGTAACATTGTTATCGGTTTCGCCATTGTTTGCCAACCACATATTTTAAGCAAGGGTCTTTTTCTAAAAAACGATCGAGATGTTAATAAATTTATGCTTTATGCAATGGCGATTGGTACCATTTTTTCTATGGTGATGGTGGTCGGTCTCTATGCACGATTAACTCTTAGCGCGGGCATTTTACCGGACAAGGTCGTCTCGACATATATCGTACAAAACTTTGCAACGCCACTTAAAATTATTATCAGTCTTGGATTTTTATGTGCTGGTATTTCAACTTTAGAGGCCATTTTGCTCTCGCTATCTGTCACTTTTTCCTTTGATATGATATTGCCAGTTATGCAGCGAAAATTTAACAAGCATACTGATCCCGAGAAGATGGATTTAAAAAATATACTCAATTACGGAAAAATGCTTACTGTTGTATCGGGGGTCTTTGTCTATTTTTTAAGCCTGCAGCAGATTGAAAACCCGAGCGTTTCGGTGGCAGTCTTTGCCTTTAATGGGGTGTATGCGCTTTTTGCTATTACATTTATTCCAGTTGCGGCCAAGATATTTAAGTTGAAACTGGGACCAAAGATGATTCTTGCCACTTCGGTATTGATTGCGGTGATTCATTTTGGAATGCGTTATGGTAAAGTTGCAGTTCCAGGCCTAAATCCTTGGTATTGGACCAATCCTGGAGTAACTGCTACTTTGGCCCTATTTGTAGCATGCCTTGTTGTGGCCTTTTATTTAATGATTAATAAGTTGATGGTAAGGTCCCCTCGCAAGGCCTCTGATATGGTTTAAAATTTTGTTTTTTTAAATAAAAAAAGGGCCATCCAATTAATTTTAACCGATGGCCCTAATCTTGTTAGAGGAGCTTTAATCGACCTCCAGACAACGAATTGAACAATGATTAATAATCATTTCTTTCTGCGTCTCTGTGTTTAACTCCTTTTTTTGTACGTTTGAGATAAGGATGCCAGTGAGTGCCTTGAAAATTTTCACTATCACTTGCTATTCCTCTTTGTGCGTCGCTGTCGATGGTCGAACAACCTTGAAGTACAACAAATGTAAACAATAAGGCCATAATGCTTAAAACTTTTAAAGCGTTCATAATTGTTCTCCTCAATGAAGTTCCATAAAGTCTTGTTCGGACGCTAATTCAGAAAACTTGACTAAAAAAGTAAACTAAATGTGTGTTTGGCAATAAAATCAAAGGTATAATTCAAAAGAAAAAGTTATATTCTGTGGAACCTCAGAAGTTCACTTTTTGGGGGATCTATTCCATATTTACTGGCATCAAAAATGGCCTTTTGGTTAATGCCGAGCGAGGATGGCTCTATGGGAGAATCACTACCAAAAAAAAGGGCGATATTGTTTTGTTCTAACTTTCGCCACGGAAATAGGTATTTTTTAAGCTCTGGTGCAACTTTTTTATCAATCCAAGCTTTATCACTTAACCAGTGACAGGGTTGCATATGGCAAGTATAGGGCCTATCTCTCATCAAGTTGATTGTTTCATCTCTAACTATCTCACAATGCTCCAGGTGTACATTCCCAAGGTGTCCGTTATCCCATAAAGAATTGGCCGTAGTTACAATTTGGTGAGTGGCCTCATCCCCCAAAGCGTGAACAGAAACATCAAATCCACTATTCCAAGAGGTAATAAAAATGTCAGCTAACTCCTGGTTTGTCATGAGTGGGCGCCCACACCAATTATATTTTCCAATATTTTGATAGGGCAGACTTAAGTAAGCCCCATCTGATCCCAGAGCACCATCATAGTAGACTTTTATACCTTTAACAGTTAAATTTTTGCACTTATCTTTTTTGGCAATTTGGGCCATTTTTAAGACTTCGCTAAAGCTTTGTCCTCCGTCAACGCTGAAATATTGGTCTATATGAATTTCAAGTAATCCCTCTTTATCTAGTTTTATTGCTTGATTCCACTGAGGCATGGAGCAGCTCATATCCCTGATAAATAAAAAGCCAGCTTTTAAAAAAACGTTTTGACCTTCTAGTAAAAAGTTATGAATGCTTTCATCTGAAATTTGAGGCATATGTTTGTAAACCAGCTCCATCTGTTTATCAAAGACAATGCATTTATTTAGACATTTTGACAGATCAAGTTGGAGCAATTTAGCTGCTTGAGAGTTAATCCACAAGGCGTGTCCATCCACACTACTAAAGGCCACAGGATTATTTGGAAAAACTTTGTCGAGGACTTCTTTTTGGGGATACTTCGGGTTAATCCATCTGTTGTAGTCCCAACCAACTCCGATAATCCACTCTCCACGGAAGTGCTGCTTAAACACCTGTAAATTTTGAACGTCAAAAGGGTCAGTTAAGTTATGCAGTGATAAATGTGTGGCATGCTCGCCTGTTGCTAGCCAATGAACGTGACTATCAATTATATTATCCAAAATTTGCCCTCACTTATTGCTGATCTCTTACAGTGATGCTAGATTGGCCCAAATTAATTGATTTTTCAAGGGGCCTTTTTCAGGTGATGGGTAAAATTATAAGTAGCAAAAAACGCACAATTATTTGTGGTGATTCGACAATTTCTGAAAGTTATGTAGAACTTAAAAATGCAGGTAGAAAATGTCAGCTAATACTAACAGATCCACCCTATTGCTTGTTAACTAGAAGAAGAAAAAGCGGGCAGCTGCGCGATCCCCATCGCAGAAAATTTAAAATTGAACACGCTGCTGTCACTCGCTTTGAAAATGTAAAAGAGTATCGCACTTTTACAAAAAAATGGATGGAGCAGGCCCAAACACATTTAATTGACGATGGAGTAATGTGTATTTGGACCAATTTTTTAGGTAAAGAACCGATTAAAACTGAAGCCTTGGCACTTGGGTATCAATTTCACGGAGAGTTTACTTGGGCCAAATTAAGCAAAGAGGGCGGAGGTAATGAAAGGACAGCCAGAGTTTATGAAGTGGCATTAATCTTTAAAAAAGGACCACCAAGAGTTTTAACAAATGATGAATTACCCATTTGCTGGTCTGTAGTTGGCCACTATGACGACGATGGTGAAGCGCAAAAATGGGGAGGTCACCCAAATTACAAGTCCTTTAATGTGCTGGAACCTTTAATTAGAACTTACTCAAGACCCGGGGATTTGATACTCGATCCATTTAGTGGCAGTGGGGCCATAGCATCAGCTTCTATAAAGCTAGATCGGGATATTTATGCAATTGAGCTAAATGATGAATGGGCCCAAATGGCAGCAAAAAGGGTTGAGCTGCTTTAGACCTTTTTTGACATACCGGATAGATAAAATTTAATATATTTAGTATAAACTTGGCAAATGGAGTTGAATATGAATTCTAAGGATGAGATTTTTGAGCTGGTAGACGAGGAGGGAAATGTAGTTGGTCAGGCACCCAGAGCTGACTGCCATAAAAATCCAGAATTATTACATCGTGCCATTCACGTTTTAATTTGGACTAGCGATGGAGAGTTGTGGCTACAGAGGCGCTCTCCAAACAAGGACATTCAACCAAACAAGTGGGATACCTCAGTAGGAGGACACTTTGATCTTGGAGAGACACCGGAGCAAGCGGCAAAAAGAGAGATGAAAGAGGAGTTGAATATTGAAAATGTTCCTCTGACTTTGGAGTATTCTTATCTTTGGAAGTCCGACAAAGAATCAGAGTTGATATATACCTTTTCAGCAGTTTATGACCAAGATGTGACACCAGATTTTGAAGAGGTTATTGAGGCCCGAACGTGGTCACAAGAGGAAATTGAAGAGGCACTTGGTAAAAATATTTTTACCCCAAATTTTGAATTAGAATGGCATAAATTTTATAAGATCTAGGGGGTAGGCAGAGGTCAAATTCGCATTTTGGCGGTTGCTTTTCTAAGCCTAGCGGTAAGAGTACGCACTAAAACTCGATACCACTTAGGTAACCCCTCCATGAAGGTTTGGAATTTTTCAGCAGGAATTACGTTTAGAACACACTCATCCATGGCCTTAACGGTGGCCGAGCGGGGGTCTTTATCTAAGAAGGAAATTTCTCCGATTAATTCACCTGGATAAACGGTACCGACTTGTACTTCTTGGTCGCCTTTTGTCTTATAAACTGCTAAAACTCCAGATTGTACATAGTACATTTCAGTACTCTCTTCTTTTTCTCTTAGAAGGTATTCACCGACTTTTAAAACTCTTACCTCTCTCACTTTGTGACCTCCTAATTTGACTCATTTTAAGTTTACTCAACTAAGATTATTGTAAATATTGCAAATGGGAAAGAAAAAAACAGTGCTGCGGCGCACTTTGTGTATAGAAATCAGGCGGTTAGGTCCATTTTAATAAGTCGTATTTTTTGGACGACACCCTCATGAAATAGGTTGACCAATTACAGTTAGTGAAAGATTATTGTTGAAAAGTTCTTTAATGTTATTTTCTTTAGTGGAGGTTATTACTTATGGTCAAACAGTCTTTGAGAGCGACAGTAGATGAATCATTGGTTAAAGAATGGATTGACAAAATCGGCAGGGATTCACCTGCGACAGTTCCTCTTTTGCAAGCGGTACAGTCAGAATACGGATATCTTCCTAGGGCTGCAATGGATTACATAGTGGAACATACCAATATATCGGGCGGTCAATTATATGGTGTTGCTACTTTTTATTCACAGTTTCGGCTAAAACCTGTTGGTAGGCACAAAATTAAAGTATGTCATGGGACCGCTTGTCACGTCAGAGGCGCTGATCGAGTAAGTACGGCCTTGCGCTTTTCTTTAGATCTTCAAGGTGAAAGTGATACCTCACCAAGTGGTGGATATACAGTTGAAAATGTAGCTTGTGTTGGTTGTTGTAGCCTGGCCCCTGTAATGGTTATCAACGATGATGTAAAAGGTGATCTTACTGGTGCCTTGGCCGAGCGAGAGCTAAAAAAACATGCCAGGAAAAACAAGGAAGCAATTGGAGTAAAGTAAGATGAATGCACAAAATTTTGAAATTATTGTTGGGGCCGGCACATGTGGAATAGCTGCAGGCTCTCAAGATGTTTATAATGCTTTTAAAGAAAAGTTGCCAAATGCAAACTTGCATTCTGTGGGATGTATTGGAATGTGCCATAGAGAGGTGTTAGCTCAAATTAAAGTCGATCAAAACCAGTCGTATCTCTATGGAGATTTGACCAAAAAGAATGTGTCGAAAGTGATTGATTACCATATGGGGCAAGGAGAGTTGCCACAGGAGCTGCTAATTACAAGTAGTGATGATAAAGAAAAGATCAATGATTATCTGGGAAATCAGACCAGGATTGCTCTTCGCAATGTTGGTAAGCTCGATCCAACCTCACTTGATGATTACACGGAAAGAGGGGGACACAAGGCCCTTAAAAAAATTCTACAAGATGGCATGACTCCCGAGCAAGTAATTGAGGAAATTAAAACCTCCGGGCTGCGTGGTCGCGGTGGCGCAGGTTTTCCCACCTTTATGAAATGGCAGTTTGCCAGAAATACAAAGGCATCTGAAAAATATTTAATTTGTAATGGTGATGAGGGAGATCCAGGTGCTTTTATGGACCGCTCCTTACTTGAAGGTGACCCTCACAATGTTTTAGAGGGGATGTTGGTAGCGGCTTATGCCATCGGTGCAAGTAAAGGCTACGCCTATATTCGTGCAGAGTACCCACTTGCGGTAAAAAACTTTACTAAAGCAATCGAAGATGCAACAAAGGCCGGTCTTCTTGGTAAAAATATAATGGGCAGTGACTTTAGCTTTGAAGTAAAAGTAAAACAGGGTGCAGGTGCATTTGTATGTGGTGAAGAAACGGCCTTAATTGCCTCCATTGAGGGAGAACGTGGTATGCCACGTATTAGACCTCCATTCCCAGCGGTTAAAGGTGTGTTTGAGCGACCTACTATTATAAACAATGTAGAGACATTATCTAATCTTCCATGGATTATTGTTCATGGAGGAAAAGAGTACGCGTCTTACGGCACTGAAGATTCAAAAGGCACAAAAGTTTTTGCTTTGGCCGGGGCCATTAGGCGAGGTGGCTTGGTCGAGATACCAATGGGAATGACCATTAGAGAGGTGTTAGAAAAAGTAGGTGGCGGCTCCAAAACAGGGCGCCCACTAAAGGCCGTTCAGCTCGGTGGTCCATCGGGTGGATGTGTTCCTGAAAAACTTTTTGATACTGAAATATCTTATAAAGCAATCAACGCCACTGGCGCCATTATGGGGTCTGGAGGAATGATTGTAATGGATGATTCGACCTGTATGGTTGATTTGGCAAAATATTTTCTAGATTTTACCCAACTGGAGTCTTGCGGAAAATGTACCTTTTGTCGCATTGGCACTATTAGGATGAAAGAGATCTTAACTCGGATTTGTGATGGTGAAGGTGTTATGGAAGACATTGATACACTTGAGGATCTGGCCGCTAAAATTAAAGACTCAAGTCTTTGTGGCTTGGGGCAAACGGCTCCCAATCCAGTTTTAACAACTTTGAAATATTTTAAGGATGAGTATATTGGACACATTCAAGATAAGACCTGTAAGGCCGCTGTGTGCAAAAAACTGATTACCCACACCATTGTGCAAGAAACCTGTATTGCATGTTCTCTGTGCAAGAAAGGTTGTCCCGTTGATGCGATTACTGGGCAACCCAAAAAACTGGGAACGTTTAAAATTAATCAAGAAACCTGTATTAACTGTGGTATGTGTGTAGAGGTTTGTAGAGATGATTCAATTTTGGTGAAATGATAAACTTGTAAATTTAAAAGAGAGTGATATATGAGCGATAAAATTAACATAACACTAAATGGGGAAGAAATTGCGGTTTCATCTGAAATGACCATTTTAGAGGTCGCAAGAGAAAGAGGAATTGATATCCCCACATTTTGCTATGACCATCGGCTAAAACCTTTTGCTAGCTGCTTTGTTTGTACCGTAGAAGTCGAAAAGGCCAGAACACTGCTACCTTCTTGCAGTACCAAAGTAGCACCTGGTATGGTTATTCAAAGTGATAGTGAAAAAGTAATGAAGACCAGAAAGACATCTTTGGACCTAATGCTTTCAGACCATACAGGTGACTGTCTGGCCCCATGTAAAATAGGGTGTCCAGCTCAGACAGATGTACAAGGTTATGTGGCCCACATCGCAAATGGTAATTTTAAAGCGGCGACAAAACTTATTAAACAATACCTTGCACTTCCTGTAGTCTGTGGGACAATCTGCCCCAACCCATGTGAAGCTGAATGTCGAAGAGGGATTGTAGATGATCCAATTGCAATACGTGCCCTGAAACGCTTTGCTGCAGAATATGAACTAGCAGAGGGAGCACACTTACCTCCCACAGCAAAAGACACAGGCAAAAAAGTAGCCGTTATTGGTGGAGGTCCCGCGGGGCTTGCCGCTGCTTACTATTTAAGGCAACATGGACATGAGGTTCACCTGCACGAGGCACTGCCTCAGTTGGGAGGAATGACTCGATATGGGATACCCCGATTTCGCCTACCTTGGGATAAACTGGATGCCGAAATCAAAAGCATTACAGATTTAGGTGTTAACCTGCATATGGGCAGCAAGTGGGGTAGAGACTTTTCTTTAGATGACCTCAAAAAAGATGGATTTTCTGCGACCTTAATCGCGGTAGGGTCTCATGGTTCAAAATCCATGAGGGTAGAAAATGAAGTAGGTCAAGGCGTTATAGGTGGCGTTGATTTTTTAAGAAAAGTGGTGCTTAAAGAAGAGGTTAATGCTGGATCAAAAGTGGCGGTAATTGGTGGCGGAGATGTTGCCATGGATTGTGCCAGAGTGGCAAAACGTCTTGGTGCCGATGTAAGTTTATTATATAGAAGAACACAAAAAGAGATGCCAGCACTGCTGCACGAGCAACATGAAACCCAGGAAGAAGGGGTGGAGTTTAGATTTCTCACGGCTCCTGTTGCAGTCGTGCGCGATGACTCTGGCAAGATGAGTGCACTTAGAGTTGAAACCATGGAGCTTGGAGAGCCCGATAGTTCCGGAAGAAGAAGGCCCGTTCCCATCAAGGGAAGTGCTGAGGATCTTAAGTTTGATCTTGTGATCAGCGCTATCGGACAAGATACCGATCTTACTTGTCTCGACAAAGAAGATGCCAAACCAGAATTAACAAAATGGAAAACATTTGTTTACGACACTAAAAATATGACCACTCCGATGGAAGGAGTATTTGCGGCGGGTGACTGTGCTTTTGGTCCCAACACTGTAGTTCAAGCTCTGGGAGAAGGTCGTATTGCTGCAAATGCCATAGACCTTTATTTAAATGGGGCAAAGGTTGAGTTTAGAGAAGAATATCGAATTTCCAGAGGGGAGCTTAGTGACCTTGATCCCCAAGATTTTATTCCAAAATATGCCAAGCAAGAAAGGGCAAAAGAAACGGTTTACCCACCAGCACAAAGATTAGCAGATGGTGGTTATGCTCCAACCACGGTGGGATTTACTGATGCACAATCTTTGGCCGAAGCTTCAAAGTGTATTGAGTGTGGTTGTAATGCCCGTTTTGATTGTGATTTGCGCAATTTTGCTACAGACTATGGTGCTCGTGAAAACCTCTTTCAAGGTGAGCGCCGCAAAGTTGAGGAGGATAAACGCCACCCACTTATAAAACTAGAGGGTGATAAGTGTATTACTTGTGGCAGTTGTGTCAGAATTTGTAGTGAAAAAAGAGATATATCAGCTTTAACTTTTGTTCATCGTGGTTTTAAAACTAGAATCGCTCCAAGTTTTAATGACCCTTTACAAAACACAGGTTGTGATGCTTGTGGCATGTGTATTGATGTCTGTCCAACAGGTGCCATCGCTGAAAATATTGGCAAAAAATATGGCCCATGGCCAAGCACGACCAAGCAAACAATTTGTATCGCTTGCCCAAGAGGATGTGCTTTAAAAGTCCACTCTTCTTACGGAAAGATTATTAAAATTGAAAGCGTTGAGCCAGGGTTTATCTGTAAAGAGGGACGCTTTGCTCACCACTTGTTTCACCCAGATGTCAAAACTTCAAAAGTTGATGAAGTAAAGCAGGCACTTGCTGGCTACAAAAATATTGCACTAGTTATCACTCCTCACTCGACACTTGAAGAGCAATTGGTGGCATCAGAATTTTGTAAAAAGATGAATGCCTCGCTTTTTTATCAGACTGGAGTTAGCGAAACAAATAATAAAAAACCTTACTCAAAGTTAGAGGGAATGGGCAATGTCGCTTTCTTAAAAAAGCTAGGCGCTAAACCATTCGCTCCTACCGGTGAAATGGACTGTGTTGTTTTGGTAAATGATTACCTACAAGCACGTCTTCCCGAGGGGATTGATGCTATTGCAATTTCTCACTTTTTAACAGGTGCAAATGCAAAGTATTCACTGAAGGTCTCATCATTTTTAAATACCAATGGAAGTTTTTTAAATGAAAGTGGTGAAATTTTATCCCTTAATAAGATTTCTGATCACTGTAAATGTAAAAGTGCAGGTCCCGTTTTGGCAGAGCTTGCACAAATTGATTACAATGAATGTACTCTCAACATAAAAAAACAGGCTCAAGATTTAAAACCTGAGCTTATTGAGGTAGCAGAAAGTGCTCATGGCGTGGCATTTAAACAATATTTAAATGAAATAAACGTAAGCGTATAGCTCTCATGGTAGTAAGATATAAAACATACCAAAGGCTCATGGCCCATCGAGTGCGCGAGATATTAATTATCTCAAGTCCATATGATGCCTTTATAATGGAAGAAGATGGCGGCTTAATCGAACATGTTTTCATGAAGTTTAGAGGAATCAGTTTGGTTGAACCACCACGCTTTAGCGTCGTCCCCACTGCTACAGAAGCACTTGCCATGCTTAAAAAACACAGTTTTGACTTGGTTGTTACCATGCCAAGACTGCTTAGAATGGACACCATTACTTTTGGTAGAGAGATTAAAAAAATACGCCCAGAATGCCCTGTGGTGTTGTTGGTACAAAATGCCAAGGGTTTAGTACAATTTCCTAGAGTAATGCCTCCAGATAGCATCGACAAAATGTTTTTGTGGTCAGGAGATAGAAACATTCTTTGGACAATCCTCAAATGGCATGAGGATCGCATGAATGCACCATACGACACTAAAGATGCGATGGTGCGTGTTTTAATTTTAATCGAGGATTCACCCTATTACTACTCTTCTATTTTGCCCATTCTGTATAAGGCCATTGTAGATCAGACCCAAGACGTAATGGATGATAGTTTAAATGAAGAACATCGATTACTAAAACTGAGAGCGCGTACTAAGATCTTGCTGGCAAATAATTATGAAGAAGCCATGGCCTTGTATAATAAGTATCGTCCATACCTTTTGGGTATATTCTCTGATACACGTTTTCCCAGGGGAGGCAAGGAGGATGCAGAAGCAGGCCTTAAATTTTTAAAATTAGTAGGTGATGAGCTTCCCGATCTGCCGCTACTTTTACTTAGTAGTGAAGATAGCAATTATGAAAAGTCTCAATTTTTGAGAGTTAAGTTTCTTCACAAAAATTCTCATTCTCTACATTTAGATATTAAGAAATTTCTGGTTCGCCATATGGGCTTTGGCGACTTTGTCTTTAAAATGCCCAATGGTAGAGAGGTCGCGCGCGCAACTAACCTTGGTGATTTAGAAAAGATTCTAGAGACGGTTCCCAAAGAATCTCTGATGTATCATTTAGCACAAAATCATTTTTCTAACTGGTTTTTGGCCCGTGGGGAGACCTCACTTGCCACCCACTTTAGAGTGCAAAAATATTCTGCTTACTCTTCAATGGAGCTCATTAGATCTTCACTGATGAGGGTGTTAACAAATAAAAGAATATCTCGTCTAAGAGGTGAGGTGCTTGCATTTAATCCCCTTGAATTTGATTTAGAAAGTGCTTTCATGAAAATGGGAGACGGCTCACTGGGGGGTAAGGCCCGTGGCTTGGCCTTTATGAGCAAATTTTTACAAAGAAACATGAAGAGGTTTGATAAATTTAAAAACATGAAAGTTACAATTCCTCGGACCTTAGTTTTAACAACAGATATCTATGATCAATTTATTGAAGAAAATGATCTTTTAACTTTTTCTCACGACGTTTGCGACAATGAAGTAATCGCCAGAAGGTTTGTAGAGGCCTCTACACCAGAGCGTCTGATTGAGAATTTAAGACCATTTATAAAAGAGGTGAAATTCCCGCTTGCAGTGCGCTCTTCGAGCTTACTAGAAGATAGTAGAGATGATCCCTATGCCGGAATCTATACAACCTACATGTTGCCTAATAACCACCCATCAGATGACGAACGCTTAAATAAGCTCACAACTGCGATTAAGCTAGTGTTTGCTTCCATCTTTTTTGAAGGCTCTAAAGCTTATTCAAAAAGTACTCAACACCGAGTAGAAGAGGAAAAAATGGCGGTTATTATTCAGCAGGTTATCGGTAATCGTCATGGCAATTATTTCTACCCGGATATTTCTGGTACAGCACAATCTCACAATTTCTATCCACTTGCTCATATGCGTTCTAACGAAGGCATTGCCAATATTTCTATGGGCCTTGGAAAGATTGTAGTAGAGGGGGGGGAGACACTGCGCTTTTCACCCAAATATCCGCAAAATTTGGCCCAATTTTCTAGTGTTGATGACATGTTAAGTAATGCTCAAAAACACTTTTATGCCATAAAAATGGATTCAGAGCCAAACACAGATCAATTATGTATTGGCGAAGAGGCCAATCTAGAAAAAAGAGATGTCTTTGATGCTCGCTCTGAAAAGCCCTTGCAAATGCTTGCTAGTACCTATATGTCTAACGATCATGTTGTTCGAGACTATTTTTCAAAAGATGGACTGCCCATTTTAACCTTTGCAAGTATATTAAAATATCAAAAAATTCCTCTTCCAGAAGTTTTAGCTACAATGATTAAAATTTGTAAAGACGGTTTTGGCTCAGACCTAGAGCTAGAATTTGCAGTTAATTTAAGTTCAGATTTAGAAAATGAAGTACATGAGTTTGCCCTCCTACAAGCCAGACCCATGACGACTCAATATGAAAATTTACACGTGAATATATCTAAAAAAGATAAAGAAAAGGCAATCTGTTTTTCAACCAGTGCTTTAGGCAGAGGCGTAAATTGCGAAATGCAAGACATAATATTTGTTAAGCCTGATACTTTTTCATCCCTACATACTCTGCAAATTGCCTCTGAAATATCTAAGTATAACGCTGAGCTCTTAAGAGAGAATAGGAAATTCCTATTAGTTGGACCTGGGCGTTGGGGATCTTCTGATCACTGTTTGGGAGTGCCCGTTTCTTGGCATGATATCTCAGGTGTAGGGGCCATTATTGAAGCTGCGACAGATAACTTTAGGGTTGATCCTTCCCAGGGAACACACTTTTTCCAAAACCTAACATCTCTGCGCATAAGTTACATGACGATATATGGGCCAGGTGATTTTATTCATTGGGATTGGTTTGAAAGCCTTGACTTTATCAAGGAAACGAACTTTACACGTCACATCAGGACCAATTCGCCAATAACTATAAAAATTAATGGAAAAAAGAATCATGGAGTGTTACAAATATAACAATAATAACTGGAGGTGCATATGAGCAAAGAATTGTTAAGTGAAGTTAAAGCGTTATTAGATGCAAAGGATCCTGGTCAACCAGAATTTCAACAGGCGGTAATGGAAGTTGCCGAATCAATAGCCCCTGTACTAGAGCGTCACCCAGAGTTAAAGAAGGCAAAGATTTTTGAAAGACTAATAGAACCTGAAAGAATCATTCAGTTTAGAGTACCTTGGGTTGATGATCGCGGAGAGATTCAAGTCAACAGAGGTTTTAGAATTGAAATGAATAGTGCTATTGGACCATATAAAGGGGGGTTGCGTTTTCACCCATCAGTAAACTTAAGTATTTTGAAATTCTTGGCCTTTGAACAAGTGTTTAAAAACTCTCTAACAACCCTACCAATCGGTGGCGGTAAAGGTGGAGCAGACTTTGACCCCAAAGGTAAGTCTGATAATGAGGTAATGAGATTTTGCCAAAGTTTTATGAGTGAACTTCAAAGACATATTGGACCAGACACTGACGTACCAGCTGGAGATATTGGCGTCGGCGGTCGTGAAATTGGTTACATGTTTGGTATGTATAAAAAAATCAAAAATGAATTCACCGGAATTCTAACCGGAAAAAGTTTAGCTTGGGGTGGAAGTTTAATTAGACCAGAGGCCACAGGCTACGGTTCTGTTTACTTTGCTGAAAACATGCTAGCAACAAAAAATGAAACGTTTAAAGGCAAGAAATGTCTAGTTTCTGGATCTGGAAATGTTGCTCAATACACCATTGAAAAACTACTCGATCTTGGAGCAACACCTCTTACGGTCTCTGATTCTTCAGGTTATATCTATGATGAAGCAGGTATCGATAGAGAAAAACTAAAATTTATTATGGAGCTTAAAAACATCAAACGAGGCAGAATTAAAGAATATGCCACTAAATACAAAACTGCCGTTTTTACTCCAGTTGATAGTACAGCAAGCTTTAATCCTCTTTGGAACCACAAAGCAGAGTGCGCTTTCCCAAGTGCGACTCAAAATGAAATTAATGCCAACGATGCTAACAATATGGTCAAAAATGGCGTTTATGTAATATCAGAGGGTGCCAATATGCCATCAACCCCTGATGCCGTTAACATCTACTTAGAAAATAAACTACTATACGGACCAGGTAAAGCCGCCAACGCCGGTGGTGTTGCCGTTTCCGCCCTTGAGATGTCCCAAAATAGTATGAGGCTAAATTGGCCAAGTGAAGAAGTTGACAACAGATTAAAGCAAATCATGAAAAATATCCATGACAGCTCTATGACCGCCGCCAAAGAATACGGCATGGAAGGCAACTACGTTGCAGGCGCCAATATCGCCGGCTTCCTAAAAGTCGTAAACTCCATGATGGATCAAGGCATAGTCTAAAAGGTTCCTGGTTCCAAAACGGGGCGCACCGCGCCCCGTTTTGGAACCAGGAACCCTATAACAATTACACAGGCTCATATTTTTTCATTGAATCACAGAGACTCTTATACTATACCCAAACTAAATATTTACAGTTTATTGGAGAGCAATTATGAGCAAAAATCTATTTGTATGGTTTGTCGGGTGTGTACTTTGTTCAAATGTGGCCTTAGCTTCTGTTGTTGTTAAAAGTTATGATGAAAAGCTTCAGTGTCAACGCTATCAACTAATGGCCCTAGATGATGATGTTGACAAATATGGGGAAGTGATCAGCCGCAAGGATAAAGTCTTAGCTGGTGTGATTTTTAACGACCTGGTAATTGATTTTAAAAATGGAACCATCTCTTTTAAGGTTGAATTTGATAACTTTGGTTGGAGCGGCAATTTCAAAATGAAGGAGCGGTTTTATATTTCTAAAAATTCTATATATTTTCCTTTTCTGGAAAAGGCCGTGAATTGGGAAAACAGTTTAAATTTCAAGCGTGGATACACTCTAGGATTTTGTGCCAGACAAGATGGCAAAATTATTGACTTAGTTCATGGAAACCATGAGTGGGAAGAAGAAGACGCCGACAATGTAGATCAAGATAGAGAATTCACAGATTAAGCCGATTTAAATTCTATAACAATTTTACTTTTATACGCTACAGAGTATAAAATAATTATATACTCTGTAGCGTATAATGTGTTACTATACTCTATAGAGTATAGGCTCTAAAAGTAAACAGAGTGTAGATATGAAAGAAGAAGATAACAACCTATTTAGTATTACAGCAAGAAGTCCCAAGCAGCTAGGACATGCACTAAAGCGACATAGAATTAAGCTTAAGTTGACTCAAATAGAAGTCTCACAAAGATCGGGTGTTCGTCAGGCAAACATTTCTCAATTAGAACAAGGCCATGTAGGGGTTAAACTGGAGACTCTTTTTAAGGTCATTACAGCGTTGAATCTAGAAACTACTGTAAGAAGAAGAAAAAGCACAAGATCCAAGGAAATAAGAGATGCCTAGAACAAAAAATGTTTTGATCCTGGATGTTTATCTTAATGCAGAAATCGTGGGGAAGCTAACCAAGCAGACAACAGGAGCTTTAGAGTTTCTTTATGATGAAAGTTGGCTGGATAGAGCAAGCTCATATCCTATTTCTCAAAGTCTTCCACTAATTGAGACCACTTATAGAGGAAGTGAGGTCTTTTCTTTTTTTGAAAACCTTCTTCCAGATAATCTTGAAATTAAAAATAAAATGGCCCAGACTTTGAGAGCAAGTAGTACAGAAACATTTGATTTACTAAATGTGGCAGGACAGGATTGTGTGGGGGCATTTCAATTTATTGCACATGGGAGTGCAATACCAAAAGTAAAAGAAGTTGAAGGCGATAATGTAAACGATGAGCAAATAGAGGCAATACTTAAAAACTTAACCTTTAATCCATTGGGGAACAATTACGAGAGTGATTTTCGTATCTCGATTGCAGGTGCTCAGCAAAAATCGGCCCTTTTGTGGCACAACAACGAGTGGATAAGACCTAAAGGGTCAACTCCCACAAGCCATATCTTAAAGCCACCACTTGGGAAATTTCCAAGTGGAATTGATATGAGCACTAGTGTGGAAAACGAATGGTTATGTGCAAAAGTAGTTAGAAAATTAAATTTAGAGGTCCCTGATACTAGGATTTTGAAATTTGGGAATCAAAAATGTCTTGTGATTGAGCGATTTGATCGGTACTGGTCAAAAGATGGCAAAACCTTAATTAGGGTGCCACAAGAGGATTTATGTCAGGCACTGGGGGTGAATACGGCCAAAAAATATGAAAGTGATGGAGGGCCTGGCATTAAACAAATAATGGAATTTTTAAATACATCAGATGGAGCTTATGAAGACAAAAAAAAATTCTTGAAAACACAAATAATTTTTTTCTTACTGGCGGCCATAGATGGTCATGCAAAAAACTTCAGCATATTTCAAACTGAATCAGGTTTCAGATTAACCCCACTCTACGATATCTTAAGTGCATATCCTGCCATCTCAAAGCATCAAATTCCAATGCAAAGAGCAAAGCTTGCAATGGCAGTAGGAAAAAGCCGCCACTACAAATTGGCAAAAATATGTAGAAGGCATTTTTTAGAAACTGCAAAAATATGTAGTTTTCCAGAAAAAAAGATGGAGAATATGATTGATGACATTGTCAGTGATGTCGATGCCTTGATAAAAAACGGTATAGAAACACCAACTGGTTTCTCTGAACAAGTCTATAACTCTATAATAGGGGGAATTAAAGGTTCCCTGGCACGCCTTAAGTTGAAGCCCTAAGCAATATCAATCAAGATAAAGAATGTGTAGAGTAACTTGACTTCTGCCAAAAGCTCTTGGGGACTTCAATTTTAAAGTCGAAATAATCGTCGTCTCTAAGTTGTGATGAAACATCACCAGCAAAAAATAGCACAGTTTTTATATTTTTTTTTCGATCTAGTTTGAGCTTAGATATTTTTTGTTGAACCTGATCTTTGAGTTCCAATCCAATTTTTTTTCTAAATTTAATTTCACAAATATAGTAAGAACTGCTTGTTTGAATAAGCAGGTCGACTTGACATGCCTTTTGTCTTGTTGTTTGCTTCTGGAAATACGGCCCAAAGTTTTCCACTGTACTTGGGTTGATAGAAAGAATTTCTATAACCTCCATAATATTGTTGAGAATTAAATTTTCTAACTGTAATCCTAATATGGAGTCGATATTTTTAATAGGAAGATCTTGGTTGCTATTTTTGTAAAGATCATCTGAGATACGATTTGCAAATGGCAAAATAAATTTTAAATAAAACCTTAAGTAGTTATCCGAGATAGAGTAAAGACTGAGTTTTTTATCCTCTTTACTTGTATTTAATAAATTCCAAGTGAAACTTCTTCGTAAGAACCCAGACTCACATAAGTCTTCTAAATATTTTGTGATAATACCACTTTGCGCTTTTTTTAGTTTTTTTGATATCTCAGAGCTACTCATGGAACTATTTGTCAAAGTTTGGACGATATCTTTATACGTAGATGCTCTTTTGTTAAAAGTGTCTTGAAATATCTTGTCAAAGTCACTAAAGAGCACCCCTTCTTTTTTAAAACACAGTTTGGATATATTGGTAGCAGCATCATACCTTGGATTTATTTCTTCTAGGTACCGTGGAACCCCCCCTGTTATGGATAACATTTTTAAGGCTTCATAATTGGAAATTTTTTTAGTTTTAAAGAAGTGCTTTAGTTGAGACAGTTCAATTTCCTTTAGAGTGATAGTTGTTGATATCCTTCCAACAAAATCAGTACTACCAAGAATATTTTGATCGATCCAAGATGTGATAGATCCACACAAGACAAGAATTAACTTTTTATTTTGGGAAAATTTCGTATCCCAAGCAATTTTTAGTTTTCCTGGAAAAGTTCTGTCACCTTGGGCCATCCAAGATATTTCATCTAAAAATATGAGAACTGCTTTGTCTTTTGTAAAAGCCGCTAGATAGTTGAAGGCCTCATTCCAGTTTTTTGCTTCTATGAAAGGGACAGAAACTTGTAGGCAAAGATGCTCCATAAAGTTATCAAGTTGATCTTTGGATGTTTGCCCTGAGTGAGGGGCCAGCCCCTGGATTTGCACTGTATTTTTAAAACTTTTTGCAAACTGGTTAATTAAAGTACTTTTTCCTATTCTTCTACGTCCACGGCATACCACAAGTGAAGATTTATCAAGTAATTTAAGTGAGTTAAGTAATTTTAACTCTTCTTTTCGTCCTAGAAACAATTATTATACCTTACTTTAAACAGACATTATGTCTATTTGCAGTAAAGTATATCACAAAACTATTGTTACTGCAAACATACATTTTGATGGTTTACAGTAAGGTGACTTGGGTGTTTTAAGTTACTGCAAACTTACAATGCTTACAACGCTTATACAAGCACAGGTATTTGAACTATACTAATTTACTTCCATGAATAGTATCATCTCAGTAAATAATTGAACAAGATGATATACATTTTGGAAAACTATTAGACAAAATGACGGTTGACTGTAGTTGCATTATGCCAATATTTATAGCTACTTTTTTAGTATCAATCAGTATATTATTTAATTTTTTAAGTTAAATTAGCTGAAAGGTAGAAGGAAAAAGATGTTTGAAAACAAGATAAAACAATGCGATGAGCAGAAAACAAAAATTGATTCATTTAGACCTCTTACTGCTGCACAATCACTGGCCTTAAAAGAACATTATAAAATAGGTTTAACCTACTCTTCTAACGCACTTGAGGGAAATACACTTACCCTTATTGAGACAAAAGTCATTATTGAAGATGGACTCACCATCGGTGGAAAAACCCTAAGAGAAATTGATGAGGCGACAGGACACGCCAAAGCATATGACTATATTTTTGAAATTGTAAACCTTGACACCATTACCCTCGATAATATTCTACAAATCCACAAACTTTTTTACCAGCAGATTGACACTGAAAATGCTGGAACATATCGAAAAAAAGCAGTCTTTATTTCTGGAATGGACACAAAATTTCCACCCCCCAAAAAAGTGGAATCTTGCATGCAAAAGTTTGAAATAGAGCTTGCCTCGAAAAAAGAAAAACTTCATATCATCGAGTATGCTGCCGTCATGCATAACAAATTTGTCGCCATTCATCCTTTCTTGGACGGTAATGGAAGAACTGCAAGACTACTAATGAATCTTATATTACTCAAAGCCGGATATTCCATCACCATCATTCCTCCTATTTTTAGGGCCAACTATATCAAATGTGCCTACGAGGGGAGTAAGAACAATCATACTGAGTTTATCCACTTTCTTTCATCGATGGTCTATGAAAGCCAGAAAGAATTTTTAACTCTCTTAGATTATAAGTAAAGCTCTATGCATGGGCATACATGGTATCTTATGCGGTAAGTCCCGTAGGTCTGCTGGCACTAATCAAAGTCGAGGTTTATAATAACGGTTCCATCGACTGTAATTTTTAAATCATCAATTTTGTATGAAAATCCACTGCGTGAATTTATATAAATGTAGCCACTAGTTTCACCATCAAATTCTTCAGCGGCACCTGCTGCTGGACCCATGGTGACATCAGTTCCATCTAAATAAATTTTCCATTGAGAGCCGTTCCATTCATATTTTACATGACGCCAAACATCCAGGTTTATGCCATTTTTATAATAATAAATTTGTGGTGAATACTCACCTACGATGTAGTGACTGTTACTAAGACCTGTAGCAATTGCACCATTTGTATTCCACATATTTTGTGCGGTAGAAATACCTACTGTGTATGTGTTTATGTTAGCAGCACTTCCTTTGGTGTAATACTCTATAGACCAAGTGGAAGAGCCACTGAATGAGTATTGAGAAGTTGATACAAAATAATTAGAGTTATCTATAATCGCTGAACGAGTTCCCTGCATCTTATCACTAGAGTCATATGAAACAGAACCAACTTCTGTAAAGTTTGGCGTGTTCCAGACACCCTTAGGAGTTAGTACTGAGTCAGTTGCTCCATCACCTATTTGAGAACGGTCGTTTTGGCCCCATGCCTATATACCACCACTATTGCCTTGTGCTAGAGAGAAATAAGAGCCAGCACTAACTGACAATATATCAGAGAGAGAGGAGATGAGATAAGGGGTGCTTCTCATATCCGTTGAGCCATCTCCAACTTGCCCGTAAGCATTGTATCCCCAGCTATATACTCTACCATCTGATGTTAGCGCTAAACCATGGTTACCACCGTAAGAGGCCTTAATAATATCAGTAAGACCACTAATTTGCACAGGACTCGACTCTTGCCAAGCAGATATACCTCTGCCAAGTCTGCCCTGAGGAGAATCACTGCCCCAAGTCCAAACTGTCCCATCGAGTTTAGTTGCCAAACAGGCACGATATCCGCAGGAAATGGATCTAACACTAGTTAATATTTGAATTGGTGTTGTTGCAGTTGCACTATTACTATCACCGTCTCCAAGTGATCCAAAATAATCTTTTCCCCAGCACCATAATGTGTTATCTGACAACACATAACATTGATTTGATGAGCCTGAAGAAACATCTATTGCATTAGACACTCCTGGAATCTGTGTTGCGGTGTAGCTCGCTTCAGATGCTACATAACCCAGCATATGGATATCTCCCCAAGTCCATACTGTTCCATCATATTTCAGTAAAATTGCTCCGTCCTCATTATTTTCTATTTTTTTAACGTTGGTCTGAAATTGAACAGGCAACCAATTTCTAGCAGAGTTGCCGTTCCCATTATAGCCGTAGCCAACTGTCCAGGCAGTCTTATCGGTTTTTATAACATAGCTTTCTTTTACTCCAGTTGAAACCAAGACAATATCACTTACATCACAAAAAGCTGCTGTGGGAGTAGTTTGAGTAGCAGTAATGTAGTCACACATACCAAGCTGAGAATATAAATTGTATCCCCACCCAGAAACGGTCCCATCTGGATTAACGCTAAGAGCGTGTGACTGACCGGCCGAAATGTGATACCTGTTGGCACCTCCTTGTGGCCCACTATCGTGAACAATTGTATCACCTAAGGAACAACTAGTTTCATTTCCAAGAGAGTCCTTGTACTTGTGATAGACCTGCACAGTCGCACCTGTTTGTCCAAGAGTCCAGGCCTTTGAACTACTAAATGCTTCCCATGTTCCACTGCCGCAATCTGCGGCGTTAGAGATCAACATTTGATATGGGGTTTCCCCTCCTGCAGATAAGCTTAAAGTAACACTTGTAGAATCGGTATTTGCCGCTCCATCATTAATGGACATAGTTGCAGCTGGTGGGGCAATGTTGTCTAAAATAGTAGATACATGGACTACTCCAGATTCATTCCCGGCAATGTCTTTTGCTTGGACGTGAAGATAGAAGGTTCCCGATTCAATCGAGTGCGAAGCTGATGATGTTGCAGAGTATGACCCCGTAGGGTTAGTTGTTGCAGACATATCTATAGAGGAGCGGTAAGTACAGGTTTCACTGCAACCCCAACTCCAGTTTTTAGATCGTGCAACAGTAGTATCATTTGATAGCCCGGAAATCGTTGGCGCAGTGTTGTCGATTGGAACTGATACGTGAGTTACTGCAGATTCATTTCCAGCTTGATCCTTTGCCTGCACGTGAATATAGTAGGTGCCGGTTCCAGATGCCGATTTGTTTGCAAATGATACCGCAGCATAATCTCCAGAAGGATTTGTGTCAGGGCTTGCGTCAATGGTGTAGCGAAAAGTACATGTTTCATTACATCTCCAACTCCAACTTTTAGATTTTGCAGGTGTGGTATCGTTGACAAGGTCTATAACTGAAGGTGCAGAATTGTCGTGAATTATTGTATCCCTTAAAGTGCAACTAGTTTCATTGCCAGAAATGTCTTTGTATTTGGCGTATACCGACGCTGTAGAGTTGGATTGTCCAAGAGTCCAGGCCTTTGAACCATTAAATGCTTCCCATGATCCAGAGGAACAATTTGCTGCATTTGAGATGAGCATTTGGTTTGGAGTTTCTCCTTGTGCCGTTACAGAAAGAGTGACACTTGTTGATTGTGTATGTGTTGCACCGGCTGCAATTGAGATGTTAGCTGCAGGTGGAGCTGAGTTATCAATTACGGCAGATATATGATAGACTCCTGATTCATTTCCGGCTTGGTCTTTTGCCTGTACATGAATATAGTAAGTATTGGTTCCTGTAGATTGACTCGCACTTGTAATACTTCCATAAGCGCTTGAAAGAGAAGTCCCAGCACTCGTATTGATTGTATATCGATAGCTGCAGGTTTTATTACATCCCCAGCTCCAGCTTTTTGATTTTTTTGGCGTAGTATCGTTGGCCAACCCAGAAATAGATGGTGAGGTATTGTCATGAATAATTGTGTCTCCCAAGGCACAACCGGTCTCGTTACCGGCACTGTCTTTATACTTGGCGTATACTGATGCAGTTGTGTTAGATTGTCCGAGAGTCCAGGCCTTTGAACCATTAAATGCTTCCCATGATCCTGAAGAGCAATTTGCTGCATTTGAAATGAGCATTTGGTTTGGAGTTTCTCCTTGGGCCGTTAAAGAAAGAGTGACACTTGCTGACTGTGTGTATGTTGCACCAGCTGCAATTGACATACTTGCTACACTCGGGGCAGAGTTGTCAATAACTGCAGATATGTGGATCACACTTGATTCATTGCCCGCTTGGTCTTTTGCTTGAACGTGTAGGTAGTAAGTATTTGTGCCTGTCGTTTGGGCAGCACTGGTTGTACCACCGTAACTACCAGAAGGTGAGGTGTTGGCACTTGTGTTTATAATGAAGCGGTAAGTGCAAGTTTCATTACACCCCCAGCTCCAACTTTTAGATTTTTTAGATGTGGTATCATTTGCCAAACCAGAAATTGAAGGTTGAGTATTGTCGTGAATAATTGTGTCAGCTAATGCGCAACCTGTTTCGTTACCAAGAGCATCTCGAAAATTAGCGTAAACGGATGCTGTATTGTTGGACTGTCCGAGAGTCCATGCCTTTGAAACATTAAATGCTTCCCAAGATCCAGTAGTACAACTATTCGTGTTTGAAATAAACATTTGATGGGGAGCTTCACCTACTGCTGTTAAATTCAGGGTCACACTAGTTGAGCGTGTATATGTTGCACCGGCTGCAATTGACATGGTGGCGGCACTTGGTGCAGAATTGTCAATAATTGCAGATATGTGGTTCACATTCGTCTCATTACCAGCTTGGTCTTTTGCTTGTATGTGAAGGTAGTAAGTATTTGTACCAGTCGTTTGGGCAGCACTGGTTGTACCACCGTAGTCACCAGAAGGTGAAGTGTTGGCACTTGCATTTATAGTGTAGCGGTAAGTACAAGTTTCATTGCATCCCCAGCTCCAACTTTTAGATTTTGTAGGTGTAGTATCGTTTGCCAAACCAGAAATAGAAGGTGGAGTATTGTCGTGAATTATTGTGTCTCCTAAACTGCAACTCGTTTCGTTGCCAAGGACATCCCGGTATTTGGCGTAAACTGATGCAGTTGTGTTGGACTGTCCGAGAGTCCATGCCTTTGTGGCATTAAATGCTTCCCATGAGCCTGAGCTACAATTAGCAGCGTTGGAGATAAACATTTGATGAGGGGATTCTCCTACCACCTCAAGTGACAACGTGGCACTAGATGACTGTGTATATGTTGCATCGGAGTTAATTAACATGTCCACTGCATTGGGGGCAGAATTATCAATAACTGCAGATACATGTACGATACTCGACTCATTGCCCGCTTGGTCTTTTGCTTGAACGTGAATGTAGTAAGTGCTTGTACCAGTTGCTTGGGCTGCGCTGGTAGAGCTGTTGTAACCTCCAGAGGGGGAGGTATTAGCACTTGTATTTATAATGGAGCGATATGTACAAGTTTCATTACATTCCCAATTCCAACTTTTCGATTTTTTTGCTACACCATCATCAGCTAAGCCGGAAATTGAGGGAGGTACATTATCATGTACAATTGTATCGCCTAGGACGCAACCGCTCTCATTGCCGGCACTGTCTCTAAATTTTGCATAAACTAGCGCGGTAGTGTTGGACTGCTCAAGAGTCCATACCTTAGTAGCGTTAAATACCTCCCATGCTCCAGAGGTGCAACCTGCAGCATTTGAGATATACATTTGATGAGGAGCTTCTGTTGTGGCTTCTAAGGTCAGTGTGACATTGGATGAGTTGGTATATGTTGCATCAGAAGCGATGGACATATCTGCAACGGGCGGGGCAGAGTTGTCAATAATTGCTGATATGTGGGCGATACTCGATTCGTTGCCAGCTTGGTCTTTGGCCTGGACGTGAATGAAGTAAGTATTTGTACCAACAGTCTGACTAGCACTGGTTGCTCCTGTGTAGTCACCAGATGGCGAGGTGCCGGCACTAGTGTTTATAATGTAGCGATAAGTACAGCTTTCATTACATCCCCAGCTCCAGCTCTTTGATTTTGTAGGTGCCGAATCATTTGCTAAACCGGAAATGGAAGGAGGAGTATTGTCATGAATGATTGTGTCTGCTAAGGAGCAACCCGTTTCGTTACCAAGAGTATCACGGTATTTGGCGTAAACCGATGCTGTAGTGTTTGAGTGTCCAAGAGTCCATGCCTTGGTCGCGTTAAATGCTTCCCATGATCCCGAGGCGCAATTAGCGGTATTGGCAATATACATTTGATGGGGCATCTCTCCTGTTGCTGTTAATGCCAGTGTGACATTTGATGATCTGGTATATGTCGCATCGGAGTCGATGGACATATTGGCCACGGTTGGGGCAGAGTTATCAAGGGCCGCTGATACATGCATAACGGGCGATTCATTGCCGGCTTGGTCTCTTGCTTGAACGTGAAGATAGTAAGTATTGGAACCTACATGTTGACCAGCGCTATGTGCTTCACTATAAGATCCAGAAGGTGAGGTGATGGCGCTGTTATTTACAGCATAACGATATGTACAGGTTTCATTGCACCCCCAGCTCCAGCTTTTAGACTTTTTAGGTGCAAAATCGTCTGCCAAACCGGAGATAGAAGGAGGTGTATTGTCGTGGATGATTGTATCTCCTAAAGTGCAACTAGTTTCGTTGCTAGCGGCATCTCGATATTTGGCAAAGACTGATGCTGTGGTGTTGAGGTGCTCAAGAAACCAAGTTTTCGAGTTACTAAATGGTTCCCAAGAGCCATCGCTGCAGTTAGCTGTGTTGGATATAAACATTTGGCTTGGAACATTCGCTCCTGGTGTTAAAGATAAAATGATACTTGCTGATCTTGTATATGTAGCATTGTCTGCAATAGACATGGCAGCAGCAGATGGAGCTGTATTGTCGATTATGGCAGAAACGTGAGTTACTGCTGACTCATTTCCTGCTGGATCCTTTGCTTGTATGTGTAAATAATAGGTGTTTGCTCCAGAAGTTTGAGCAGTACTGGTTGCTTCATTGTAGTTACCGATGGGTGATGTCTCAGCACTTGTATTGACTGTATATCGATAGGTGCAGGTTTCATTGCATCCCCAGCTCCAGTTTTTAGACTTTGTTGGTGTAGTATCATTAGATAGGCCCGTTATGGAAGGAGGAGTATCATCATGTAAAATTGTATCTCCTAAAACGCAACCAGTTTCGTTACCGGCAATGTCTCTAAACTTAGCATAAACTGATGCAATAGTATTGGAGTGACCTAGAGTCCAAGCTTTGTTAGAACTAAAGGTCTCCCACGATCCCAAACTGCAATCTACAGAGTTGGAAATAAGCATTTGGTGAGGAGTCTCCTCCCCTGGGCTTAAAGACAGGTTAATTTCTGTAGACTGGGTATAAGTCGCGCCAGCAGCGATTGTCATACTGGCCTGTTGTACTGGTGTATTATCAATAACTGCATAAACGTGAGTTACTTCCGATTCATTGCCTGCTTGGTCTATTGCTTGAACGTGAAGGTAATAAGTATTTGTTCCCGAAGAGTGACCGACGCTGACGATATCACTATAGGCCCCAAAAGGTAAGGTGCTAGGGTTTGTACTTATTGTTTGACGATAGCTACAGCTTTCATTGCAGTCCCAGCTCCAGTTTTTAGCTCGTTTAGCAGAAGTATCATTTGTAAGACCTAAAATTGTTGGTGCAATATTGTCATGGATGATAGTATCGGCCAATGAGCATCCCGTTTCGTTGCCTAGAGCATCCTTATATTTAGCATAAACCGATGCAGTGTCATTTGTTTGTTCAAGACTCCAAACTTTTGTAGCATTGAATGCTTCCCAAGATCCCGTACTACAATTTGATGTATTGGAAATGAGCATTTGGGCAGGTGTTTCTCCTGATGCTGCTAGATTTAACGTGACATTGCTGGATTTAGTGTATGTTGCACCACCTGCAATTGCCATAGTGGCAGCGGGTGGTTCTGAGGCATCTATGAGCGCAAAGACATGAGTGGCATCAGAAATATTACCGGCTTGATCTTTTGCAAGGACGTGAAGATAATAGGTATCGCTGCCTGAGGCTTGAGAAGCGCTGGAAGTCCCTTCCCAACTACTAGTTGGTATAGTACTAGCACTTGTATTTACAATCTTGCGATAAGTACAGGACTCATTACAATCCCAGCTCCAGTTTTTTGACCTTGTAGGAGTACTATCATTATGTAAACCAATAATGACAGGAGCAATATCATCGTGAACAATTGTGTCACCCAACAGGCAATTTGTCTCATTACCAGCAAGATCTCGATATTTTGCATAGACAGATGTGGTAGTATTAGAATGCCCTAAAGTCCATGCCTTAGAAGCATTGAATGCTTCCCATATACCGACACTACAATCAGGAGTGTTGGAAATGAACATCTGGTTAGGAGCGTTTCCTCCTCCCGTCAATGTCAAGGAGACACTCAAAGATTGTGTATATGTTGCACCAGTTGCAATTAACATGTCTAGCACAGGAGGAGCAGTGTTATCGAGTATTGCAGACACATGAGCAACAGTCGATTCATTGCCGGCTTGATCTTTTGCTTGAACATGGAGGTAATAAGTACTTGATCCTGTATGTTGACCAGCACTGTGAGCTCCACTATAAAGGCCAGCTGGTGATGTACTGGCATTGTTATTTATAATATACCGATAAGTGTACGTTTCATTACATCCCCAGCTCCAGTTTTGTGATCTGGTGGGCGTAGTATTGTTGGCCAAACCAGTGATTGAAGGTGGTATGTTATCGTAGACGACAGCATTACTTTGCAAAGGAGCACTGACATTATGTGCACCATCTTTGAGCCATAAAGTTAGTACCTTGCTATTATTGATCGCTGACACTTCGTAGGACCCAGGAAGGGGGGAGTCTTTCCACAAGCAGTTTAAAATGTCGGAGCTATTTTCTAGTAGACAGTAGGAGTGATAATTACTACCAAACGCACCTGTAGTAGCTGAGATATTTAGTGTCCTTGAGCTTGAAGGCGAGGTCGTTGTTGTATGGAAGTTATGTACTGTGGGTGCAGTTGTATCCTTGTTTAGATGAATTGTTGTACGCTGATATGCCGTAGCACTTGCGTTTTGGTGATCTACGTGTAAAGTGACAACACCATCACCGGTGGCAGCTAAATTTAAAGTGGTGCTCCAAGATCCAATGCTTTCTCCAGTATCTATGCAACTTATAGTTTTAGACGTCGCCCCACTTATTACGACATTTTGACCAATGGCGGAACATACACCTGCAATGGAGAATGAATTTTCATTAGCAGATGAAATATAACGTCCACTTTGAGGTGAAGTAATCTCTACCAAGACTCCCTCGGCTTGAATAATTGGGATTTGGACTGTAATAACATCACTTAAGTTACCAGCCGCATCTAAGATTTTGATTTGAAAATCATCTGAACTATTAAAGGTAGTGTTTACATAGGTGCATATTAGGCTATCCAAACTACAAGTAACTTCTCCGAAATTGGGACCTTTGGCTACGGTAATCCCAACGATTCCATGTTCATCAGAAGCAACATTGTTAGAAAAATTCAAGTGAGTACTGGTCTGTTCGTACACACTAAGACCCGGGATATCACTACCTGAAATCGAATTATCAAGTACAGTCGGAGGGGTGGTATTACTAATGACAACTTGAGTATCTGTCGAGATTGTTGTTAACTCACTATTTAACTCAGTTTGTTCGGCTTCACTTAAACCAATTTGGGAGGTGGCAGTCGTCGCTGTAGAATTGATGTCTGTGACAATACTACCGACGTCGGCGATACTTTTTGGAGTTTTTAAAATCCCAATATTTAAAACGACTTGCTCAACGACATCTTTCACGGTCTCAGCGATCTCGTTTGATGTAAGACCAGTGTTGTCCATATTTTCAATAGTACCCCCGGTAATCCCTGTAATTGCATTGGTGAGATCTGACCCATTAAGAGTCGTATCAGCAAGGCTAGAAACGGCAGTATTGGCCACTTTCTTGGTGAGATCCCTAATGTGGCCATGGTCAATATCGTTAACTTCACCTAGTGCTAAGGTCGCACCTGAAGTGGCATTTTCAAATGCTTGTTGGTACTCAGAGGAGTTAAGTGAGATGCTTTCCATGTCGGTGACTTGTTTACGAATGATTCCAGAAACAATCTCCAGCTTATCTTCAATTGACTCCAATCCAAGTGTGTCGATTTCTTTGGTGCAACCTTGGCTGACACCTTGGATTGCGGTGACCTTTTCTGTGTTAGTAAAAGTATTCCCGACAAGGCCTTTCATCGCGCCTGCACTGACTGATGAGACCATGGAGTTTAGTTGTGATGTGCTTTGAGAAACTTCAAGTCCAGATAAAGAGCTAACTGCACCAGCGGTTACTGCCTCGGTTGCTTTATTGAGAGGTAAAGACAATAGGCCGACATCTTTAATTTTTGAAACAGAAGCAGAAACTACGTCTTGAATAATTGAGACGACTTGGTTTTTCTCAATGCCGCTGTTTTCTAGCTCTCCAATGATACCATGATTGATACCTTCAAGGGCCTTAATTTTTTCTGCTTCAGAAAGTGTGGTATCTTGCAAACTAGAGGTGGAAGTCTCTGCAATTAAGGTTGCAAGTGCGCCAGCTTCGGTTGAGTCGACCTTGCTTAAATCTGAAATGGCATTAGTTGCACCTGAAGTTACTGCGGAAAAGGCATTGGTTAACTCTGCTCCAGAAATAGAAGCCGCTTCAACCTGCTTGATTGAGTTCTTTACGATTTCAGCTATAACGGCATTGCCTTCATTTTCGGAGATTGTCCCTAGGTGTTCTACGGCCTTTACAACACCTTGGCATGTACTATTGATGCTCGCGATTTTTTCATTATCCGATAATCCGCTATTACCTAATCCCGATATTGATGCCCCTGCTATCTTAGATGCGTAATTTTTAATTGTTGTGAGATCTAAATCATTCATATCAGCAATTGCCGTCATAGCACCTGTTGATAAATTCTCAGTAGCACGTAAAATGTCACTAGGTGAAAGAACCAGCGTTGCTACGTTAGAAATAGCGTCTTCCATTGCAGCTTCGATTACATGTTCTTTTTCTGAAGCTGGAAATTCATTTATGCCGGAGATGATCCCTTGGGTAAGCTTTTTAACCGCAGAGATGGTTTGATTTGAATCCAGATGGGCCGATTTAATCCCCTCAATTCCACCGGAGCTTATGGCCTTTATTAAAACAGTTGTCTCTGAGGCATCAAAGTTGTCCATTTGGGATAAGGCCTTGGACGTACTTTCATTTATCGACTTGATTGCCTCATCAACTTCATTTGTGTCAAAAGAGAAATTACTTATCGATTTGATACTACCATGTACAATATCTTGGATTCTTGCTGCCGTTTGGTTAGCATCTATTGCCAAATCACCGATTGTATTCACCATAGCACTTGGAACACGCTTCATGATATCGATTTTTGATGCATCAGTAATGGAGGATTCTTTTACTCCAGAAAAAATACCAGAGGATGCTTCTTTTAAGGCCTCACTGCGCTCATTGCCAGATAAATTTAAATTTTCTATACCGGTTGTAACAGCGCTACCAACGGTTTCGAGTAACTCCATCATTGTTGCTTCATCAGGTGCTACTTCTGGAATCGTTGCACTTATTGTACTTGCTACTTGATTGACAAATGAGGAAATGGATGATCCACCATTTGGGTCAATCTCACTTGTATCACTCAATATATTAATAATTCTGTTTCCGATAATCAACTTTTTTTCAGCGTTTGTTAAGACGTCATACTGTATGATTTGTCCAATAGTTCCCGCAACAGTTCCTGCCAGCGTCTCGGCCACGACATTGGGGTTATTGTCAATAAATGTACGAGTGCCGGTCATAACACCGTCGCTAACGGAATCAATAATAGTATTGATTGAGGTACCGTTTGAGTCCATACCAATTAACGTCTCTACTGCTACAAAGGTTAAGGCCTTAGATGCATTAGAGACGCTCGTGTTATTAAAACTGATGCTGTCTAATTTCTCTGCAGATTTTGAAATAATATTTTTAGCAGCGTCTACAATTGACGAACTAGGAACTCCTGCACTTCCCATTTCTCTAATAGAGCCCTTGTTGACTCCTTTTAACGCACTTATTTTATCTGCATCATCAAGATTACCATACTGAAGTGCTAGCGTTGCTGCACTATTGATATCAACTACCATGTCGACAAGTTCAGATGCATCTATTCGTTGCATATCTGCCAGCGCCTTCGTTGAACCTGAAGTGATTGCCGTGTAGGTGTTTGTTAGTTGTTCAGCACTGATTTCACCATTTTCTGCATTTTGTATCGCTTCAGAGACAACCATGGAAATTAGTGCTTCTTCTTCAGATTCGTTTAAAGATAGAAGACCTAGACTGGCAATTGATTTCTGACAAGTCTTCTCCAATAGCTTTACTTTATCTTCCGAAGTAAGGTTACTTCGAAGTAGCCCTTCTACAATACCTCCGACCGACTTGGCACTTAAGTGTTGTAGAGCATTTGAATCTTCAAGCCCGAGGGCCTCCAACGAGTTTAGGGCAGAAGTGGCCATACTTTCAAGATTACTTTCGATCTCTGCACTACTTAGGGACAAAAGTCCAATGCCGGTTGTAGAGGAGGCAATTGCTGACTCAATGATGCTTCCTCTGTGATCAGCAGGAAAATGCTCCAGCTGCTCAATTACACTTTCTGTTATGGCCTTATAGGTTTCAACGACAGTATTTGAATCTAAATTGCCATCTTTCATACCAGAAACACTACCGCCTGTTATCGCTGAGATAAACAGGGACTTGTCAATGTGATTTCCAAGTTTTGAAATGGCAGAAACTGCTGCATTATTGATACCTTTTACTGCTGCTTTTGCTTTTGGAATTGTGCCTGAGAAACTATCTAAATTATAAATGGCCGAAACGCCTCCACTAAAGGCACCTTTAATCATGGTTTCAGCTGTAGAGGAGTCTGCTCCTATTGCCCCCATTGCCATTATGACATCTTGGACGATCCTATCAATTGTTTGGGTTTTATGAGGACTGGTAAGAAGGCCTTCTTCAACCTTAGAAAAAGAGGCAAAGAGTGCCTTTGATAGGGCATCTCCTTTTTTATCAGCAGGTATCCCCATAGAGTAGATGCCTTTTGTCAGGCCCGCGTTCATTTTACCTAGGTGTCTATCTTGCTCACTTTGTTGAGATCTTTGGATAATGGCAGCACCGGCTTCTCTGGTAATGTGGTCAATAAATGAAGATATTGATTCGTCATCGACTGCTGCATGCTTTAGATATTTTGATGAACTGGTCATGATATTTTCAGTTAAAGTCTCCATCTGAGCAGATGAAATGGTTATTTTTCCCCTTGTTCTAAAGTCAATCATACTGGTTGCAATGAGACCTGCAGCCAGTTTCTTTTGCGCTTCACCTGTGAAGCTCACCCTTGATAATGATTTGGTTGCACCTGCGGTCATCCTTGGAAGGATGTTGGTTATATCGCGATTAGTTGATCTAGTCGGAGTGACGCCAGCACTTTGGACTACCAGTGCGTTGCCCCCACCACCTTGAGCATCTTGTGCCGCTTGATCCGAAATGGTGTCAGCTTGCTGTGGTGATAACCCACCATTTACCAAGTTATTTCTCAAGTCGCCTCGGAGGGAATTAATTAAGTTCGCTGAGGTTTTGGTAAATGGTTTTTCAACATATTCCACACAGCTAATTGTGAGTATGGATACGATGATTAACAAAAATGGGGTCAGTTGAGTTTTCATAATGATCACCTCAAAATACGTTCAATTGTAGAATTTATGTCGGAAATTAAGTTACTATCTCTTAGTATAGTGCGACGCAGCCCAAGCAGAAAGTATTTATTGCCGGCTTTATATTTCAGTTAGTTAAGAGGTCGATTTACTACTGGATAGTAGCAAAGTGCCAAGTTTTTTTGCCTGCCACATAGAGAAATTCAACAAATTTTAGAACTTATACCCGAGCCGTAGGACATACTCTGTATTGTTAATAGATGCATGTCCGTTTAAAGTATTCTGCAAAATCATTGCATCAACAAAAATCCTTCTAGAGGTGTGAATTTTTGCAGATAATTTGATTTTATTCCCACTACTGGAGCCACTTAAATAATCCTGTGATGGGGTTCCGATTATGCTTAAAAGCATGGATGCAGTAATATCCACATCTTTTCTTTTTAGAAACTTGGGAAGCTTGGTTTTAAAGTTGGCACCAACTCCAAACCAAAAAACTTTCAAGTTGTATCCCACCCGCTCAATGCTATCATCATCCTGTAAAAGTCCCCCAAGAGCGGAGATACTCTCGTAACTAATTGTAACTAAAGGAGAAATAGTTTTGCAGTAATTCATGTAAACAACGGTAAAATCAACATGATAGGTAGCCGGAAGGCTTACATTTTGGATATCTGCATACTTATAATACTCAAAGTCAAAAGCGTATCGAACATGACCCCTTGAGCGTTTATAGTCGAAGTTAACTCTACCCCCGAAACCGAAGAATGATTTTAATGTACTCTGAATGAGAGATTCGTCTTTAATTTCTCCCTTGTTTGGTCCTAGGGATGATCTTAGATGAAATGTGTACGACCTTGTCCACTTTGATTTTGATCTAGGGGCAAGCTTGGGTTTACTTACTGTGACAGAAACTGATCCAACTGCAACCTTCTTCCATTCATCAGTGCTATCAATTATTTCAACTTGAGTACCATTTGGTAGCAGGCCTAGAACTTTTCCCGAAGAGTTTGGAGCATCTCGCAATATGAGCCCACGTGAGGATACACTGACTTTATCATTTACAACATATTTGCCAAAAACCCAACCCTGTTTTTTTGGTGTCGTTGCGGTCGTGGTCTTTTTATAAAAGAATGCGTGGGACGATGAGCTTAAAAAAATCAATATAACTGCTGCTTGGGATAGTACTTTAATCATATAGAGACCTTAGATTGTTTTATTATGATGATCTTAATATATGTATCTATTTGTAAATTCTAACAAAGTTGGGAATACAATACAAACTCAAGTTTAGTGCAAAGTGAACGTGCGGATACCCAAAGTGGACCAGGTTGGCCCGCTTCGGGTACTAAGGGGGGAGAATAATGATCAAACTCCTAAGGCCTAACTCCTTGGCCATACGGGAATCCTTATAGAATTGCTTCGTCTTCTGTTTAGAATAGTTCCTTGCAGATAAGTTCCTTGAAGCAATTAAAAACAGTTATCCATCGCAAGGTATATAAAATTTTTTAGCTTTTTATGCTGCCATTTTTTCTTCTTTCCATTTTGAACCTACTATCAGTTCCTCAACATTATCCAACCATTCAACTTTGTTAGATTGAACATTTTTGCAATTTAGTATGCGGTTGTTGCTTTCTTTTGCAATAAAATGCTTGGTTTTGTGGTCATAATTGCACCTGGAAAATAAACTCTTGTTTATGGGTGACATGTTCCATATGCAATTTTCAAACTCTGTGAAATGAAAGTCGCAATAATCAATGCTTGAAAATTGAAACTTGCAATTTATGAACTTGCAGTTAATAAATTCGCAGTTTTCCATTTTTGAAGCAAAAAAAACACAAGACCGAAAAGTCACATCTTTAAACGACGTTAGGGAGAAAAGTGAACCAGAGATTGATAACTCCTTGTAATCACTGGCTACTATTTTTTCATTTTCAATAACTTCGTAGTGTTCGGTGTGGTTTAGGGAACCACCGTTGTCTGGTAAAAGAGGATAAATAAGAGACGTTTTCGTTTTCATATGTGACCTCCGGCCCCGTGTTTGTTAATTAAATAATACACTACTTGACTCATTGCGTCAAGAAATAAAATTGCATCAAGAAATTTAATTTCAATCCGATAATGAAATTGGGAGGTTACTATGGCCGAATTCAATCGCAACTACATTGAGATGTTTTTAGGGGTAGTTCGCAAGTACATGCAAGTACGTGGACCGATGTCTCAAAAGGATTTGGCGACGCTCACAGAGGTAGGGGTATCTACTATGAGCCGCTTTATTAACCAGAAAACAACAGAGCTAAACCCACAGTTAATAGCCAAAATAACGGCGAAGTTAAATATTCCGCTTCATGAAATCATAGATTTTGTCGAAGAAGATTACACGGATCGGTTTATTCGACTGGTTAAGTTTATTAAGGAGGAAAAAAGCGAAGGTGTGCCCGTTGAACCAACAGTTACAGCAACGGAAGTGCCTGCAGAAGATGTTGCAGAAGAGGTAGCGCAGGCAGCAACAACAACGCAGAACAATGATGACTTTGCAGATGTGATAAGCTCCATAGGGACAGCACAACAAACCGCTTCGGCCAAGGTTACAACAGGGGTGGGTAAAAAAAGGACCATTTCATTTACTCCCGATATGGATGCACCAAACTCAGCATCGGGTTTAAAAGAGAAGTTGCAAAACCTATCTCCAAGACAAAAAGTATACCTTACTGATTTTTTAAATATGGATATGGAAGGAAGAGATTTTATGGTGGATGTTGGGACTTCATTAATTAGATATATTAGACAAAAAAGTACCAGCTTGTAGCAAGCAAAAAAATCGGAGTTACCTTTTTGAAAAGATTATTTATGTTCACAAGATGCCTCCTCATATGTGCTGCTATTAACTCCTATGTGGTACATGGAATGCCTGATTCTGTTGAGTTTATCTTTATATCTCCAGAACAAATTGTGACCATGAAACAAATTTTAAAACATACTGAACCTGGTATTGTGGTTTCAAACGATCAACTAGCATTAGCGAATCCTACTTCTCCCTATGAGTGTGTGCCTATGGGTGATGGGTGTTTTCACCCCCAACTTGGGTTTATCGAAAAAGATGACGCACTTAAAATGAATAGTAAAACTGTAAAAAAACAACCCAAACCAATAGATAAGCTAAAGCTTAAAACCATTAATGCCATGGAGACAGACCTCATCGATTGTGATCCCAACAACTACTTTGATATTTATTGTGGTAAAACAAAGCCAGGTGATGTCACTGCTAGTGTTGAAATTTGGGTGGATATCAGTGGCAGTTTGCGCTCAATAGACCATTCTATTAATGATGTAGAACATTGTAATCGTAGAGTTTTTGTTGAAGAGGTTTTAAAGCAATGCCCTAATAACTCTGTATATGTCTCAGTTTTTAATACTCACAAAAAGGAGATGGGAGATCTTGCATCTGTCTGTATGAGCTATGGAGTCAATGATACAAAAGCAATTATAAGGTGGCTAAAAAACTCCGATGCAAAAAAAGTTATTGTTATAACAGATATTAACGAGCTAAGTATGGAGCTTCGCAGTTTCTTGGAAATGAACAATGTAACTATGCTAGGAGTAGGGACCAAGGGTATGGGCCCAAGTGAGCTCAAAGATCATGTTGGGTCGGTAGTTAGGGAATGTAAAAAAAGAATCTCTACTAAAGCTAAATAATCGGTACTTGATAAAAAAAGGCCCTCTTGTTTTCAAGAGGGCCCGATCATACTTGCTTGTATTAAAATGATTTATTAATCATTACTTTCTTGGACGCTTGGTGCTACTCTTCTTGAGCCTCTTCTACTTCTTCGTGTAGCTCTGCTTCGTTCAGATCTACTTCTTGCAGCTCTACCACGTGCAAATCTTCTTTGAGCTTCCCTTTGTTGTTCTCTTAGCTCTGCTTGTTCTTGAGCAGTTCTTCTTCGTGCCGTTATATCACCTCGTTCACTTCCTCTTTCGCGTCTGCGGCCAACAGCTGGAGGAGCTGAGCGGTCGTCATCGCGTCTGTCACCAACAGTTGGAGGACCTGCGCGGTCGTCATCTGCTGGTTTTTCAACAGCAGGCTCAACAGTAGGTTCTTCAACGATGAATGGCTCTTCAACAACTGGTTCTTCAAATACAGGCTCTTCAACTGGTTCATCAACGATGAATGGCTCTTCAACTACTGGTTCCTCAACTGGCTCAATAACAACTGGTTCTTCAACGACTGGTTCTTCAACTGGCTCAACAACTACTGGCTCTTCGATAGGATCCTGTTGAGTGTTTCCATTGCTTTGAACATCTTTGGCATCCATTACAGTTCCAATTGCTGTAAACTGTACATATTTATTACGAGGATGAAAGCCATTTACGATTCTGTGAACAATTGCTGGAGGTGAATAGTACTTTAAGTCTCCACTAAAATCTTGACCTCTGCTATCATCGCCAGTTTCTTGGTGACGAGCTTTTTCTAAAGCTGTTGCGATACTCTTTTTAAACTTACTCCAAATAGCTTCTTTGTCAGAACTTGCGTTGCTTTTTACCCAACTAAAGTCAGTGCTAGCACTAGCTTGTAATGGGGTAATAATTAGCTCTGCCATTTCAGCTGGTATTTTTACTTTTTGAAGACCTTGCTTTAATCCTTCGAGATACCTCTGATATCCTTCAGTAGTAGCAATTTTGCCAACTCCGGTCATAAATGTTGCATAAGATTTAACAATACTTTGAACGATAGGAACGGCATGGCCAAAATATGTATTTTGATCAATTCCCATTCTATCAGTTGTTTCTTTTGCAAAGCCAAGTATTACAGCTGAACTTAAAGCTGGACCTACGTCAATAAAGCGAGCATATTGCTCAATGAAATCGACAATTAAGTCAGAAGTAGATTCTGCTGGCCAGGCCATAGACTCTCCGAAACCTTTGTGCTTAGTAGGAGCTGAAATTCCAACTTTTTTCCATAAAGGTTTGAAGCTTGCAACACTAGGCATGCTGTTTCCGGTAATTTCTTTATATGCTGATTTGGCCTTCTGCCATAGATCTCTACCAGCTTCCTGGCCCCAAATGCTTACGTAACCGGCTTCATTTTGAGGAATGTTTAAAGCACTATTTAGAGAAACTGTGATGTGTTCTGCACAGTAAAAACTATAGCTATCATCATTTTTAAGTTTTTGAATAAATGGAACATCATCACCGGCCTTTGTCCAGTTCGGATCTAACCATCCACGATAAAAATCTAAAACGGCTTGTAGGTTAAAGGTTCTCATATAATCGCGTTTGTAATCATCTGGAAAAATAACTCCACCATTTAGTGCATTTAGCAATTCGATAGTTACAATAAAGTTTTGGTTAAAGGTTTCTGCACTGGCACCATCATATTTAACCGAATAAAGGTTGGCAGGATATCCTTTAACTTTCCATTTTTTCTGGTGGTAAGTGTAAGGTGAGTTTCTGGTCTTACCATCGCCAATGTATGCTCCCATATGAGTTATACCATTTTCTGTTTTAAGCAAACTAGAGCTTGTTAGTTGCTCAAAATTACCAGTGTGAAGCTCTGGGTGATAGTAAGCAATAATGCCAAAGATTGGTTTTTCGCTAGCACTTTGACTAAAACCATAATCGGCTTCTAAAGCTTGATCTACTAACTCAGAACCAGAAACTGCTTCACCAGAAGCTGTATTTCCTTGAAGAGGATAATCTTCTGGACTGCTATCAACGACAGGAAGAACTCGTACTCCAACTTTTCCATTTTGAAGTACATACTGGCTTTCTCTTACCAAAATACTTTCTCCTGCAGCACCTATTTCGGGAGAAAGCCCAGTAAGGGTAAAAGTTCCAAATTTCTCTAAACTAACTCCACTAAAGCTACTACTAAGTGCTTGCTCAGCTGGTACATAATTTCCAGCATAAGTGGTTGTAATTCCTGCTCCAACTTGGTGAGAAGCATTTACACTTTCTCTGACAAGATTAGGTTTACCCGGGATGGACTCAGCTGCGAAGCTAACTGAGTTGACCATTGTAGATAAAACTAAAGATAATGGTAAACATTTTTTGAAATTCATTACATTCTCCTTATTATATTTGTAATAAAACAATAAAATTGTTACGAACATGGGTGTTGTATCGCGTCAACATAGTGCGGACGGTCATTTTTTTCTACTATTTTTTTAGGGATTGTAAAGTTTTCAAAAAATTTGAAATATATTACTGCAAATTGGCCCGAATGTTTTGCATGTAGGTGTTGACGGAAGCTTTTGGAGTCTTGCTAATTCTGGTAAGAATTTTATGATCTGGGCTTGTTAAACCTGTTGAGCGCCTAACCACTTGCTGAAGATGTTCCCATACCTTTGCAGTAGTCAAAACATCATCTAAGGCCCGGTGAGCTCGATCAACTTTGATTTGTAAATGATTGGCAATAGTTGCTAATTTATAATTGTAAATATTGGGAATTAACCTGCGCGATAGCAGTAAAGTACACAGTATCGGATTGTCTATGGTAAGTCCGGCCTTATTCATTTCCGAATCAAGAAACTTTTGATCAAAGCTTGCATTATGGGCCAAGATCACTCTATCGCCAATAAATTGCTTTAGCTTTGGCATCACAACCTCGGGACGTGGTTTGTCTTGCAACATAGAGCGTGTGATACCTGTAATTTTGGTAATGGTTGAAGATATGTAGCGGCCTGGATTCATTAACTGTTCAAAAGAATTTGTAACTTTATTATCTTTAACTATTATTGCCCCGACCTCAATAATTCTATCATAATGAGCAGAAAGCCCAGTTGTTTCAAAATCTAAGATTACAACTTCATCACAATTATTGGTCATATCCTACCTAAGTAATCTCTAACAAGTGGTTAGAGCTAAACGATATACATCAATAACAGAGACATTGTGTTGTAATGCCTGGGCCTTACAACTTTCAAACTCCGGTATTATTCTAATATTGCCAGTAGGTAAGATAACCTTTTTGGCCTTTACTTGGCCATATTTAGTTTCAACAGAAACCTTGGTTCTTGGCAATTTTACCCTGCTTGCAAAATAGTGCCTTAGACCGATTGCCGAAGTATTTGTCAAAATGTAATTTATTACTTGCGCTTGGAATTCTTTGTGGCACTGCACCTCTAGTTTTATGGCAGCTCTGCCTTTTTTCATGGTCATCGGTGTCAACGAAACATCCAGTGCTCCTTGATTGAATAACTCATTTTGAAAATCACTTCCTAGAAGCTCGGAACTCATATCGTCAATATTACTTTGGATAACACATATTTCATCTTGCTCAAGATTGGTGTTTGTTGGTGTTTTCGAATGTATTTTACCAAGAGCTAGGCGCAAACAATTGGGGGAGCTAAAGTCTTTAAATCCGGCACCGTAGGAAATTTTTTGGGCAACAAACTCTTTGTCACAAAAGGTTTGTTCCAAACAACTTAAAATGGCCGCTCCCGTAGGGGTTGTTAGTTCTGCTTCAATTTTGCCCTGATATGTAGGGATATTTTTAAGTAGCTCCATAGTTGCAGGTGCAGGTATTGGCATTGGTCCGTGCTCGCACTTTACCATTCCAAAGCCAGTGCAAACAGGTCCACACATCACGGTCGATATATTTAATTTTTCAAGCAAAATTGCTGCACCAATTATATCAATGATGGTATCAACTGCACCTATTTCATGAAAATGCAATTTTTCAATTGGCACGTTGTGAATCTGTGCTTCGACCGCTCCTAGGAGTTTTATTACTTTGGTGGAAAATGCTTTGACTTGGTCACTATAGGGACAATTTTGTATGAGTGACAATATATTGTTAATATCGCGGTGGTCTGTGGTGGGTGGAGAGTTTATTTCTACCTTGGTGGCAGAGATGCCACACTTTGTAACTTTTTGCACACTTACGGTTGTATTTTGAAGATTTAAGTCAACTGCAATTTGTTGCAACAGCTGATCTCCATCTGGCACCAGCTCGGTTAGTGCCCCCAAGAACATATCGCCACTAATACCTGAAAATGGCATTATTTTAAGTACGTTCAAAAGCAGCTCCTGAGTGGGCCAAGCGAAAAGCGGCCAAAGCCGCACCAAAGCCATTGTCAATATTAACAACCGTGATGCCATTTGCGCAACTTGAGAGCATAGCATTCAAGGCCGTGTGTCCACCTGTCGATATGCCATATCCCACACTCGTTGGTACGGCAATAATTGGATTGGAAATTATACCAGCTAAGACTGAGGGGAGTGCACCTTCAAGGCCTGCCACACAAATTATCACATCGCTTTGTAATATATCTGGCAATACTGCTTTTATGCGGTGAAGACCTGCAATACCCTTATCCATAAAAGCTGTGTGTCCGACACCAAGAAAGCTTAAGGTTTGCTTAATTTCTTCAACTACATAAGCGTCTGAAGTGCCTGCTGCAATGATTTTTACTTGTTGCAGGTTTGCTTTAACTGTTACAGGTTTAAAATTGTGAGTAAAAGTTTTGGCAAGCTCGTTGTAATTTCCATCTGGAAGTTTAGCTGAAATTGCTTGGGCCTTATCTGGTTGCAACCTGGTAATCAGTATATTTTCTTTTTGTAAAATAAACTGATCTATGATCTCCAGCAGTTGTTTTGTGCTTTTGTACTCACCATAAATAACTTCTGGAAATCCAAGTCTATCTTTGCGATTAAAATCTAAATCATATTCAATCATGTCAGTGCCCGATTTAGTTTGCCAGAGCTAAAACCTTCTGGATCAATGCAAACATTTGTAAACCCCAAGTCTATTATTGAGAGCTCAATTTGGGGTAAGCTCCCTTTTAATTCTTCTATTCTGTCGACAGGAACTTCGATTTTTGCGGTGTTGCCGTAGTGCCTTACTCGAACTATTTCAAATCCCAATTTGCCCAGTATGCCTTCTGCTTTTTCTACTTGGGCCAGCTTGTCGGCGGTCACTTTTTCACCATAGGGGATTCTGGAACTTAGACAGGGGCTTGCAGGCTTGCTCCAAACTTCTAGCTCAAAATGCTTGGCGACAAGCCTTAGTGCTTGTTTGCCTAACTGGCAGTCGTCTAGGGGGGATTTTATTTGGAATTGTTGAGCCGCATCTTGGCCTGGCCTGTAGTCACCTCGGTCGTCTAAGTTATGCCCATTTAAAATCGCGTCGTATCCCGTCTTTTGACGGATAGCTTCTAAATCTTTGTATAAGTGAGATTTGCAAAAAAAACATCTATCGGGCGGATTAGCATTGTAGTCGCTGTCATTTAGTTCATTTGTTTCAATAACTTGTAGAGGTATTTGATGATTTTTGCAAAATGCTTTTGCCAATTGGAGGTCAGAGCGCTTTAAGCTAGCAGAAGCTGAAATGACTGCTAAGACATTTTCTGGGCCCAAAAAGTGACGGGACAGATATGCTACTAGGGCACTGTCTACACCACCCGAATAGGCAATAATGACTTTTTGATAATTGCTAAACCAGCGTTGCAACTGTTGTACTGCAGTAGTTGTCTCACTCATATACATCTCCTGTTGTGAGTGAGCAAACTACCATGGTTGTGGTCAAATTACAATTGGGCCCTTGCGACAAATAGCCCTTCACCTAAATATTTTGTGCCCTTTTGGTCCATTAAAAAGCATTTGAATAAAATATCACCATTATCATTTATAGCAATATTGGCGTCAAAGATGCTGTGGGAATCTGACCTGGAGGCCTTGGCCCATCCCAAGTCTGTTTTTATTTTGTCGTCTTTTGCGATTACAACGCGCAAAGGTTGACCCGCATCACTTAAGGAGGCGACAAAAATGGCCTGTTTCAAATCTAAGGTTACACCTCTAAAAGCAATGTCCCCATGCTTGTTGATCTTAGGTGTAAATAAGTCAATTGAACTAAGGTTGACTGAGGTTTGAGCAATGGGAATAATATCTCCATTAAAGTAGGCAAATACACCGTGCTTTAAGTCTTTTGTCTGTGCCACAAAGACAACAGCTCCTGTAGATGAAACTGAAACACCGTTGGCAAAGCTAACAAAATTTGATTCAGGGTCACTATTTTGATCTTGAGCAATTATGGTTTGCTTTCCATTTGGATCTATCAAAATTATCTGATCGGGCATATCATTTGCAAGAGCTCCTCGCTTTCCTACTCTAGCTTTTAAAGCGATGTACCCATTGGAAGAAAATGATGCTTTAAAGAGGTAGGAGTATGAAATTTGCTCATTTCGACTTTCTGTTAATATCCGCTGACTTGAACCTTCATGCCACAGAAGTTGAGAGCGAACCCCTATATGATCCTTGGCCCTGTAGAGAATTTGTCCGAGATTGTTAATGATAGGATCTCGAAGAGCGAGTGATATAAATGGTCCACCAACTTCTATGACTTTTGATACTTGCTCTGTTTCGTTGTTATATAAAAACACTCCTTTTGACTCATCAATATTATATTCTTCAAAAGCGACCGTGCCGGCATCATTGAGGGATGGATCGCTGAAAAAAAATGTCTCTTTGGAAACGGCGACTATTTTATGGCCATTGTGGTCTCCATACCAGATCCCACTGCGAGGCATTGAACCATCGCCGCCCATGATTCTGACAACGACTTGGCCAAAATTATTTAGGTCTGGTGAGTTGTTTAAAAAGTAACTCTGGGGAGGCATATTATAGGGAGCACTTTGGTGAGCTCTGGCCTGTAGAGCAAATGTATAGGGGCGGTTGTCCTGCTTGGCAAATGCACTACACACTAAGATACTAATCAACAATGTTAGATAGATAGTTTTCATGATTCATTCTCCTTGAAGTAGTATTCTTTCATGGATTTTAAAGCATTGCAATTGCCAGATATTGGTTAAAATTTGGCAAATCGAAAGATTTAAATATATGATATCTCTTTGAACTTTCAATTTTTGTTGAAGGCGACAAGGAGTCATCATGAAAAAAAGTGATATGATATTTTTTGTTGTAATTAGTTTGCTCAGTAGACAAGCTTTTGCCACAGCATCCAAAGTTATCTATGGGAGTGATGATAGAATTGAAGTTTATCAATCAGAAAATGAGTTGCATAAATTGCTAGCGCTATCAACTGCTGCAAAAATTTTAAAAAGGGCAACAGGGGATGAAGGCGAATACTTTGAGATTAGAGGTGGTAACTTAGTTGAGCGATTTAACTACTGCCCCACAGAGAGGTTTACACAGCAGCTGCTTAGTGCCAACTGTTCTGGGTTTTTAATTACAGAAGATATCTTGGTTACTGCCGGTCACTGTATGACTTCTCGGTTTGACTGTGAAGCATTCTACTGGGTATTTGATTTTCGTTTGGGTGATAATGGTGAAAATGTAACTCATGTTCCAAAGAGCAGTATTTATAAATGTAGTGAAATTCTTGAACAAGAGTATGATCCCCACAATGAATATTTTGAAAACGATTATGCAATTGTTCGGCTGGATCGTCCCGTCACTGACAGAGCACCAGTCAAGGTGCGCACACAGGGCAAAGTGGAAGATAATACTAAATTAATGATCATAGGTCACCCCGTTGGTCTTCCCACCAAAATTTCAAACAATGCTTGGGTTAGAGAGAATTCCCATTTTTTATATTTTTACTCAAATTTAGACGCCTACGGTGGTAATTCTGGATCTGCCGTGTTTGATGCTCAAACAGGTGTAGTAGAGGGGATATTGGTCCTAGGTGAGGATGATTATGAAAAAGATCCGGTGCGTGGATGTAACGTCTCAAAGGTTTGTGCCGATGATGAATGTAATGGAGAACAAGTCATTCGCATCACTAGTGTTCCACTTAAAAAGTACTTAAATTAATTATGCGGGCCAGAGTATATCGTTCATCAGGTCGGGAGTTTGAGTGTAAACTTCAAGATACACAGGAGTTGGTTTCTGCATGTGCACTAGGCAATTTGCTCAGAGGAGACAATAGTGTCACCGTTGGTGATTTTGTTCAAGTAGAAAAAATTGTTGAGAATAATAGATATCAAATTGTGTCCGTCGAAAAAAGAAAAAGCGAAATCTTTCGGGTCATTGTTCGAGAAAACAAAAAAAAAGTAACAGCTGCAAATTGTGATGTAGTGGTAATTTTAGTCTCAGTTTCCACCCCTAAGTTTAAAAGGGGAATTGTTGATAGGTTTTTATTGCGTGCTATTGCCTGGGAGATTACCCCCGTCATTGTATTTAACAAGATGGATGAGCATTCCAAAGATTTGGTCGACCTCGTCTTTGAGAGAGACCGCTTGCAAAGCTTAGGAGTGTTGTGTTTTGAAATTTCGGCAAAAGTTGCAAGCTATGAAAAAAAATATCTCACACTAGGAATGGATGATTTAAAGAGTGTACTCAAAGACAAGACATCGGTTTTTCTTGGACAATCAGGTGTAGGTAAGAGCAAAACGATCAATGCATTGTCTGGTGGTAAGGTGAATCTTTTTACCGGAGATATTGGAAAAGTAGGCAAGGGAAAACATACTACTACCTGGAGTGAAATTGTAGATTGTGATGAGTTTTTGTTGATCGACTCTCCTGGGATTCGCTCCTTTTCCATTGAGGACGTCGCTAAAGATGAATTGTTGGAGTACTTTCCCGATCTTGCGGGGCGTGCAACAGCTTGTAAGTTTACAAACTGTGGCCATACTGAAAATTCCAAGGGGTGCAGCTTTTTTGATATAAGTAATTATAGCTCTGAGTATGAGATGGAGTTAGTTCTATCAAGGCTGGACTCATTTTTTCGCATGCAGGAAGAAATAACCAATATCCCTTCATGGGATAAAAAAATCAAGTAGATACACCTTTTTTTACGCCATTTCATTTTTTAAAGATTTTCCCAAAAATGACGAAAAGTATTGTGTCAAGGGTATCTTGCATGCAGACCTCTTAAAGGGAGATAGAAATGGCCGATAAAGTATTAGATTTTGTTCAAAAAAAGAAGGAATCCACAGAAAAAAAGCGGAGGTCATTTGAAAGAGTTCTATTTACCAATTTGCTTGGAACCTATTCAGCCGTTCACGATAATGGCAACATCTATCCCATCACGATGGTCGATATGTCTTATGATGGGTGCCTATTTCAAATCCCTTGGGAAGTAAGAAATGGCAAAGAGTTCGAAATTGGCTCAGAAACCACCCTTCGGATGTATTTTACAAAAAGCTCCTATATTCCCGCGGTTATAACTATTAAATATTGCAAAGAAGTTGTTGAAAAAGACGGTGTTACTTATGCACAATATGGCTGTGAGTTTGATAAGTCGATGCACTCTTTTGATGCACTATCATCATTTATAGATTTTCTTTACAAATTCGCAGAATTATCTACTATAGATCATGGAGATTCCAAAGTATTTTTTCTTTAAAAAAGGTAAAAAGAATTGATTTTTTGGCGATTAAATATAATCAGATTTATATTGGTGCTGCTATTTGTTCATAGTGGATGCTCACATAAAGAGACTTATGAATCAAGTCTGCGCAGCTTTAAACGCATTGACTTTGGACACGTATACCAAGGAATTGGTATTACTCGCTATTTTCTTCCCGACTTACCGACTTGGGTAAACTTTTCTCAAGTTGGGCGATGTAAAAGAGAAAAATCTATTAGGTACATGCACTTGCAAAGATTGCGTAGCAGTTTCGCCCTCACGTATCAGGAGGCGATTCAATTCCAATTATTTTTTAATCGAGAGTACAACTTACTAAAGTCGCAAAATAGGGCAGGTTATCTAAAGATTGAGCGAGAAGAGCAGTTGTTTCACGACATTTTGGATAAAATAAATTCAAAAATTTATGCATTTAACCCTCCAAGCTTTAAAAGGGTAAATGTGGTCTGGATAGATCCCTTGTTAGGCCTTAAAAATGGCACCCAAGTACTTGAAAAATTAATGAAGGGCAAACAGATGGCACAGGGACACCCTGTATTTGTATCTACATGTAAAACTATTGATGAGATGGATAGTTTTTTAAAGATGCATAAACTTAATGAACAAAATATTCGAGTGATGTCCGCTGAGATGTTTTCTACCTATAATAAAGAGAATATTGCTGAGAACTTCTTTTCTATCGATTTCACTGAATTATTTGCTAAAAAAGAGCAAAAAATCCACCTTTTTGTACTAAAAAGAAAGCGGCCTCTCCAAATTCCTGATGAATTTAATGGAGAATTTGTTGTCCATCATTTTAATTAATGATAAATAATATTCTTTATAAAAATTAAATTCAAAATAAATGTTTGAAGGAGATAGGTATCATGAACGCACAAAAAGTGGTTAAAAGTGATTACAGAGAGGATCTCGATAGGGTGAGAGCAAATTTTGTAACAACTTTGGGTCATTTTGAGGTAGAACTTTTTGCCAAAGAATGTCCCATAACTGTTTGGAATTTTGTCAATCTCGCAGAGGGCAGACAGGAAACTAAAAAAGAGGGTCCATTCTATGATGGGCTGCTTTTTCATCGTGTGATTGATGGGTTTATGATTCAAGGTGGGTGCCCAGAAGGTACCGGTAGAGGTGGACCTGGATATACCTTTCAAGATGAATGTAATCCAGATCTCAGCCACGACAGTGAAGGAATTCTCTCAATGGCCAATGCCGGTCCTGGAACAAATGGTTCACAGTTTTTTATCACCTTGGTACCAACACCTCACCTCGATTGGCGACATACCGTTTTTGGAAAAGTTGTAAGTGGTATGGATATTGTGCATAAAATTGGAGCAATACCTACTGTGGAGGGTGATGCTCCCGCCATTGATGTAGTTATTCAAAGTATTACGATAGTTAGATAGTGAGCTTGCTGGTCATCAATTGAATATATTCATTGCCATTGAAGCGGTTGATGGCCAAAGTAAAATATACTGACAGTGGGTCACCATTGACCTGTTGTCTTTTATAGATCTCCTCTGGCGGTAGTGCCTGCCATTTTCCAATATAATTAAAGGTGATACCCCCAAGAGTTGTTTTAGGGTTACCCGGATCGCCAAATGACCATCTGACATGTAGATCTTTTAAGACTTTATATGATTTTAAAACTACGTTACTCATGCGAAAAATTGGTTTTTCATTGCCATTACCGTAGGGTTCAAGCAGCTCTAACTCTTTGACTAATTGGGGAGTGATCTGGCCGGGCCTTATATCTAAATCAAAAGAGTCATCATTAATTCGAAGAGATCTGGGGATCAGCTTTAAGGCACTTTCCATGCGTGTTTTAAACACGGTGAAATTCTCTTTTTTCATAGAGAGGCCAGCAGCGGCCTTGTGGCCTCCAAACTTTATAAACAGATCATTGTTTTGTTTAAGGCAAGAAAAAATATCCAAGGTGCCAGCACTTCTGGCCGATGCCTTAATAACTCCAGCTTCTGCGGCATCGGTAAAGACTATAGCAGGAACTTTGAAGGTATCCACTAGCTTGGAGGCAACAATACCAATAACTCCTTCGTGCCACGAAGGTGCATAAACGATACTGATGGTGTGGTCAATACCCTCAAGGCCTCTCAGCACATGCTCATAGGCCTCTTTAAAAACAATTGCCTGGATATGTTTTCTCTCTTTATTGCTTATTTCAAGTTGGGCATAGTAGGGATAAGCTTTGGTGGAATCCATGGTAGTAAGTAGCTTTAGAGATACTTCCGGGTGACCAACTCGACCTTTAGAATTGATCATGGGGCCAATATTAAATGAGAGCTTTTCGCTGGGAATGAACCCCAAATTTGTCTCAGCCGGAGCAAAGAAGGCCTTGATTCCAGCGTATTGGGTGTTTTGCATTTGCTTTATTCCATGCCTGACAAGCTTTAAATTCATTGGGGTGAGTTGTGCTTGGTCACAAATAGTCCCTAGTGCCACAAATTGCAGAAGTGGATAGATTGAAGGACACTTCTCATTTTCTCTCAATGCCTTTATAGGCGAGTCATCTTGGGCAAGGTTGTCGATATCATTTTTTATTTGCAGTGCTAAGCAAAAGGCGACTCCCACACCAGCTAGGTGCTTTAGCGGAGAATCACAGTCTTCATCTCTTCTGTTGGGGTTAATGATACAAAAGGCCTGGGGCATTTTCTCTAAGATATCTTGATGGTGATCAGTTATAATTAGGTCAATACCGTTTTGCTTTGCATGGGCTGCTGCAAGGTCGCTGGTTATACCACAATCAACTGTAATTAGAACTTCAACTCCAGCTTCTTTTGCTGTGTCAATAGAGGAGGTATGCAGGCCATAACCCTCGACAAAGCGGCTGGGTTGAAATAGGTGTACCTCTACTTCCAACATCTGGAAAAAGTGAAATAAAAGTGCACATGAGCTGGTTCCGTCGACATCATAGTCTCCATAGATTCCAATTACTTGCGCTTTATTCATTGCTGTAATTATTCTGGCACTTGCTTGGCCTAAACCTTTGAGCTTAGTTAAGTCCGGAAGTAGCAATAGATCCCATGACAGAAATTGAGCAACTTCCTCATTACTAAAATTTTTTTTTAAAAACAGCTGGTTAATAACAGGGTGAAATGTTTTAGCTGGATTATTAATAGTATTTGGAGTTTGCATGTGGGGGAGAGATTAACATATAAAAGACTAGATTTAAAAAAAAAATTTATGTTTACCAGAGAGTGTAAAGGCCTTTAATTAGGTCTTCCTCTCTAATTTCTTTGGATGTGGCGAATAAATTTCGAAATTCAGTGCTATTTTTTGCGTGAATCTTGCCAAAGTAGTTGAGTGGCAGAAATGATTTGTGGCACTTAACACATTTACTGACCTCTATGTACGATTCCATAATGTGGCCGCAGATGTGACATTTTTTAATAATGATCTGTTGCCTTGATGTTGTATTTTCTATTTTCACCGTCATAGGGAAAGCTCCACTTGTTGTAAAAACCCTGGCACCCCTTGCAATTTAATACGCCGCATCCATGAAGCATATGGTCATTTAATGTATCCTATATCGTACTTTAGAAGAAAAAGTTTATAGATTATGGGGAAGTTTTTGCCGAAGGAAAATGGTCAACTTATGCTTAGCTAGCTGGTGTAGCAGGACTGGCCTGCTTATTAGCTGAGAATTGGTAAGGCATAAAAGGTCCTTTTCCATTAAGGTTAGGAGTAGCTCTACGCCTCGACTCTTCCATTCTACCATCATACCGGTTATAAGCAGGATAACCATTATTTGCTGGTGGATAACCTCTATAAGCCTCTGGACTATAAGCAGCTGGATGGTTACCGTGAGCTGGAGCATGATAATGACTGTGTGGGTGGTGATCATTGAATCCACGATCGTAACGTCCGTATCCATAGTAATCATGTCTTGGTGGAAGCTCATAAGCATATGGATTGTATCCTCTGGCACCAGGAGTTCTAAGACCATTGTCAGCAAAAAGTCTCGCCATTTTATCTGCTTCTGATACATATGGAGTTACAAATGAACCTTGAGGTTGAAGTTGTCTATTTCTATCCATCATCATCATCATCATTGACATCATTTGAGTTTGCATTGCTTGCTGTTGGGCCATCATAGTTTGAACTAAAGCAAACATGTTGCTTTGGTTTATTGGTTGAGCAGTTGTGCCTGGATCATTTGAATCTTTAGACGCTGCTTTTGCCTCTTCAAGTGTTTTAATAAGTTTGGCCTGAGCTGCTAATTTCTTTTTTAACTCTTCGAGTTCTGCTTTAGTTGTTTCATCTTGGGCAGACGTAACATTATTTGCAACTGCCTGTAGTGGAGCTATAGCATCTGCAACTGGTTTTGCTGTATCTTCTACAGGGTCTTTATTACAGTCTTCAGCAGGTGTTTGCTCAGCAGTTACTTCAGCAGGTGGTTGCTCAGCAGTTACTTCAGCAGGTGGTTGTTCAGCAGTTACTTCAGCAGGTGGTTGTTCAGCAGTTACTTCAGCAGGTGTTTGCTCAGCAGTTACTTCAGCAGGTGTTTGCTCAGCAGTTACTTCAGCAGGTGGTTGT
>JADHTQ010000050.1 GCA_016784965.1 Bacteriovoracaceae bacterium
AACGATTTCTGAGGAGTTTTGGGCCTAATCTCGGCCATTTGGGTACAAAAATAAGAAAATTATTATGATTTTTATTGATCATTTTAAATGGTTATCAATATTTAATGGATGCTATGCGATAGGTGAAAAGTTCAGGTTACTTGAAAAATTAAATGCTGGAGTCAAGGTTAGACTAATTATAAATAAGGGACATAGTGAAAATGTTAAAAATTTCACCCGACCACTTTTTGATCAAGGTGCAGTTGTTCGTTATGTCACTTTGATAAACCACCATAAATTTGCGATTGTAGATGGGGCAGTACTGCTGAACTCTTCCGGTAATTTTTCTGGCTCATACCGGGCCAGAAACTATGATGAAAACTTAGTTGTTTGTGACTATGAATCTTGTGGGCAGCACGTTGATGCATTCTTGGAAGAGTTTAACTCTATGATCCAAGTTTCCAACCAGGTATTTGCAGAAAGTGGTGTGGCGCCTTTTCCAATCCGTCGTGAACCTGTAAATGCAACGAGGCAGAAGGTGGCGCTTTTTACCTCAGGTAACTTTTATCCGAGGCTAAGTCGTGGTAAAGTGCGCTTGAATAGATTTCCAACACAAGTTAATGGACATGGCAAATTGGATCAAGTGCTCATTGATGCTATCGACAATGCCAAAGAAGAGATCTTAGTTGCTACAGGACATTTTCGCTCGTACCCTTTGTACTTAGCACTAAAAAGAGCAGTTGATCGCAATGTAGTTGTGAAAATGATACTAGATGGGCAAGAATACATCTCAAAATCCAAACAAAAAAAAGAATCTGCCAAGGTAAAACGCTGCCTAGCTTCTGGCAAAAGTAATTTTGCTTGCTATAAAACAGGTATTCATTTTGCTAGATTGGCCATGCTTTCTGGAATTGATGTTTTGATAAAATACTATATGATTCGATGGCATTTTCCACGGGCCAAGCAGATGCACCACAAATATATGATTATCGATAAAAAAACTCTCTACAGTGGCTCTTATAATTGGTCTTTCAATGCTGAATTTAAAACTTTTGAGAATGTGGCCGTTTTTAAAAAGCAAAGTGTAATCGACTCTTTTATCAAAAACTTTGTTGAAGCTAGAAACTACGGTGGCGGTCCTTCTGGTGTTAAAAAACTAAAGGCGTTGTATAAAGCGGCCAGCAACTCTATTGCTCTTTCGTTTAATCCAATCAGTGCCACGATTAAAGAAATCGACTCCATCAAACGTCTAGCAAGAAGTCGTTGCAGAAATTTATATGTTAATCCGGTCGAGTTGGCCACCTGCAGATTCTAAACAATCAAACAGAAACATTTGCAGTTTCAGTTGAAGTTGCCGTATTCAGTTTGGGCCAGAGTGCTGTCTAGGTGACTGTCGGAGGGGGGCTCCCTGCTAATTCGTCAGATTTGCTTAAATCATTGATCTCTACATTAGAAGCGGTTAGTAGGTCGTAGAGTTCCTTTAGTCCAGTTTTGGTTTGATCAACAGTTTTTCTTTTTCCGGAATAAGTAATATAGATTTGATCAGTTGCATGCTTAAAGAGCGATAGTAAGGCACTCACGTTCTCTTTGGGTTTTTGAGGGAAGTTGACAAACATTCCATCTTCAAGTCCGATAAAGAATAAGACTTTGAACTCTCTATTTTGGACCTGATCGATAGTTAGGCAAGGGACCACTCCAAACCCTTCAAATTCTCGTACTGCTCTGACGATACTGCTTTTTCTTTGCAAAATACTGCCAAATAGCTTGATAAAGGAGCTAATCATTGCATCCAAGTATTCCTCATTGTACAGTTCGCTGAGTCTGCGCACTTTACTAGGAGATACTAAGGAGATAGTGGATTGGATAAAATTTTCTAAATTTTCATTAGATTCGATTAGTTGATCTTCGCTTGTCTGCCACTGTTGTTTAAATTCTTCCAGCTTCATTTCAAGCTCTGGCAGCTGAGCAATGATTCCGTGATCACCGGAGACCATATCAAGATATTCATTCCAAGTTGGCCCTTGTATATCAAATACAAATTTAATAAAATTCAAAACCATTTCAACAAATTCTTCTTCACGCAGGTCTTGATACTCGTCTTCTACCCTTGATTTGATCGTTGCGGCCAGCAATTTGGCAATCATCGGTTGAGCATAATCGGTAGTTTGTAGATTATATATTATACCGATCTTTTCTGCTGGGATCCCTTCATCATCGATGAGTGAAATGATTTTATCAGTGACTTTAACAGCTTCTTGTTCATCGTCTCTAAAGGTAAGAAGTTTAAATTTACCTTCATCTTTTTGCTCTTTTAAGGTGAATTTCGCTTTTTTAGTAATTTTCATATCATTAATGAAATTTGTTACATTTGATTGAAATGGGAGTAGGCGAGGGGCACATTTAAAATTTTGATCTATGTAAACGACCTCTGCTGCAAAATCCTGCCTAAACCTTGAAACTAGGTCGGCATGGACCTTTGGCCATAACTTGACTTGTCTTTCTTTATTTGCAGCGGCAATTACTTTACACTTGTTGCCTAGGAAACAACTACTAAAGAAGTCATAATCGACAGGAGTTATTTCGTGATAGTTATCAATTAGCAAGTGGCCATATGAGGCTTGGAGGGATTTTTTTATGTATCTGTTAGCATCAATCAAGTAAGCCGATAGCCTGGAAACCATTTGTAAAAGGGGCTTACTTTTGCCCGTTTCCTCCTCACTTTGCAGTAAGTATGCCCATAAATTGTTTGCTGCCCAGTTTAGAATATCTGAATTATCCCTGGTGTTGTCATCTAGCCTGAAGTTAATGACGTAATCTTTAATAAACATGTTTATTAAATTTGCTCTATCCCAATCACGACTTTTTAAAATATTAATTAGCGCTTGGGGGGCGGGCCTATTTTGATAATTTAAGCATGCAAGAAAGTTTCCAATGTTATGGCCATCGTTTTCTATCTTATAGTTTTTGGTGGGCCTTAAAGTCTCCGGCAGAGCATTTCTAAAGCGATCTAAAATTGATTTGGCGAAGCTATCAAATGTGTAGGAATCAAAACGTTTGTATAGATTGTGTTCACATCTTTTGGCAACTTGCTCTTGTAGCTCATATGCCGTATCGGCAGTCGCACTAAGTGCTAGAATCCGGCTTGGCTTTTTACAAGTGTTTGTTTGTAACAAGTAACATGCTTTTTGTGCCAGCAGTTCTGTCTTGCCAGCTTGTGGCTCAGTCATCAGCAAAATGTTGTTATTACTTTTAATAGCTTTAAGGGCCCGCTCATCCATAGAGGGTATATCAATTGGTGTCCAATTTTGTGGATTTATTTTCATAGTAGATCCTCATCATAGTCTGAAGTGGTTGAGTCGTAAGCTTCATCCAAACTCGTGTCATCAATGTCATCAATTTCATCAGTATCATTAGTATCATCAATCATTGAAGAGATTCTATCTGCCAAATGGTTTAACACTTCAGGACATCCTTGCATAAACTCATCATTGCTTAAACTTGCTGTTACTAATTTGTGTGTGAGTGCTTTTGCCTTGTTTGTAAATAAAAACTTATAAAGGTTAAGTTTTTCCAGATCGTAGTTATTTATCATCTGGGCGTTATCCCCAAAGATTGCACTTTTTATAGTGAGTATTTTTTGTTCAAAATATCTGTTTGTTGAACTTGGAACTGGTTTGGGGGTGCCAAGCGAAGACTTAACTGCATACATATATTTATCAAAAAATTTATCAAGCATCATAAAGTCGAGATCTAAGTTGCGATTATAAAAGATATGGTAGTCTTCTAAAAATCCTATCCAGCTATTAATTGAGGTGAAATCTCTGCCGACAGTCCATTTGTGCATCTCTTCTAATTGTTTTGCAGTTAGAGCGTGCTCACCTTCACCATAGACGTCGGATCTTGAAAAACCATAATCAATTAGTTGGTTGATAGCATATTGTATTTTTTTCCAACCGCCTCCCTCTTTACCGAGATCCAAGTCGAGCAGAGTAACAAAGGGAACGCCTAGATTTTTTAATAATTTCCAGAAGTGGTGTACGTGATGTCCTCCAAGAGGAATTACAGCAATCATCGATTGGTTTAAGGCCATACCTTTTGCTTCAAATAGCTTCTTTAAGATAATTTGCTCACTCTCACCTTCACATAACACCACTGCTTTTGCTAAATATAGCTCCGGGTGGGCAGCTACCGCTGCTCTTACATATACATAAGCTGCATGATCCAGTGCTGGCAGGATTAGTTCGCTGTATAAAGTTTTGTTTTCTTGTGGACCAAAATATCTAAGATCTTCGGGCTCAACCCTGGTAATTACTTCAGGAGAGTGGGTTGAAAACAGCACTTGAGAGCCATCTCGGTTGGATATGGATTTTAGTGCTTCAATTAAATGCCCATAATGATAGGGGGAAATTTGGTTTTCTGGACCCTCAATAACCAGCATCGTAAGGCCTGGAAGTGTAATTTGTTCGTGATCAAAGACACTTGAAAACTCTCGCCTGGTAGATCCGACTTTGATTTTTGCATCACTTAAAAATAAGTCTCTCAAAGTTAAAGCGCTCTCCATAAGTGTGATGTGAAATAAAGTTTGCTCGTCATGATCTAAGTCGTAGATGGTAGTATTTTTTTGCTGCTCTCCATGATCAAACTTTACCATCATACTTTTTAGTAATTTTTTAATACTCTCATCTATAAAGCTGAGCTTGGGAAAGGTGTCTTTAAATGATGGAGATAGCTGATTCCAAACACTGGCAACATGATCGTTTAAAACTTGGACTCCCTCTTCGATATCTAGTACCTCATTAGCGCTTTGCAAAGAACCCGACAGGATAGTTTCGGGATTGTTTCCCCAATTAACTGATCTTATAAAAGGTTCGAGTAGATTTTCAGAAAATTGCTGCAATTTAGGAGAGGGATCCTCCCCGGCCGGTACGTATACTACTCTAATTCGTTGTCGCTCAGTAGCGGAAACCTCGGCGGTATCTTGTTGAGTAAAAAAGTCAATTTCATAGTTGGTGCAATATGAATCTCTGACCCACAGTAGTTTGGTTTGAATATCACCATCTCCGAAAGGATCTCTGGTATACTTTGCCTCTAGGCGCATTCTGCAATAGGGCACTGGAGTATTACTTTTTGTGGCATCGACTATCATGTGTCTAAAACTCTCAGCAACAGCACTCATATTTTTGTCGATTCCATGTATGAGCTCTGGAAAGATGATTTTTGCTTCTATGAACAAACTTCTCTCCTCCACATCATTAAGAGATTCATTAGGGCCTATATAAAAGTCTTCAGAAGTGATAGTTCGGTCTTTTTGGGTTACTCCAAACATCCTATCGAGGGCCAATAAAAACGACGTTTTATCAGCACTGTTTCCTCCTACTAGTGTTGTCAAGTTAGCGAGGCTGATCTGTTCTGTATCTCGACATGAGCGAAAACCTTCAATTATAATTCTTTCAAGTAGCATTAATAAATACCCCTAGTCTTTAAGCCGAGCACGGTCTTAATTTAATTAATTGAACTTGAATTTTTAACATCTAAAAATTTCAGGGTCAATAAAATCTTCTGATCTGTAAGCTAAGTACTTAGAATGAATATACAAAAGCTACAAGCTGGACCAAAACGCTCAAGTATATGGGTTATGCATTTACCAAAATTTAGGTAGTTGTTAAAATAGTTTTTATACCCAAAGCTTAACAATTAATAGTGAAGTTTTTAAAGAGAAAACCGATAAGAGATTGACTTATCGGAGGTGATAAAATTGAAATATTTTACTATCTGTTTTTTGACACTTTTGGTCCTTATAAATGTGACGTTTGCAAAAAGTGAGCGCAGAGTTATTGTTTATGTAGAGCAATCGATGTCTGCCTCGCAGGACTTAAAATCCAAAATGTGGCTAACTAGGTTGATCAAGACTTTCAATTGGTCTCATCAGATTACTTTAGTCTCGTTTGATGAGCGGGTCTATCCACTTATGAAAATTACAAGCAGCTCTAAAAGTGATAGAAAACGCCTGTTTGACAGGATTTGGCAAATGCAAAGCACGGGCCTTGTGACCGACTTTGAGCAACCATTGGGTCATCTCCTAGAGACAAAAAGTTCCGAGCCCATTGACTTGGCGGTTATCATTTCAAATGGCAATCAAAAAATTTGGGATGAAAAACTTGGCTATCTAAGTTCTAGAGTGCTGTTTGATAGTAGATATTCCGATCTAAACGATAAGTACCGACTGCTTCGCTCAAAGGGGAAAAAAGAAAGTGAGATTTACCAGGAGCTATCTCCTCAGTACAAAAAAAGAAACCGTTTTTTAATTAAAAAACATCTAAACCAGGTTAAGTCCAAACTAGCCGGGCGAGTTATTGTCCTAGATGTTTCTGGTAAGTCAGAAACTCTGGAGCGCTGGAGCAAGCTGCAGGCTTCTCACTACCTGCCAGCGGCAGGAGGATCGAGTAAATTTAGTATTGCCCATCAAGAGCAGTTAGAGAAGTTAAAGGAGAAAGTAAGACAAGTGGCAAGCATCTCGAGTTTATCATGGAGATTTGTTGCTGTGTGGACTTCAATTTGTATCTTAGTCGGCTTTTTTGTACATGGGATCTTTATTGAAAAATCATCTAGTAAACTGCCAACTCCACCCAATAGGCCCATGGAGGCAGCATCTGTAAATGAAGTACAAAAACAGGTGCCAGAAAAATCAGCTGCTGTACATGAAATGCCAAAACCAGCAGGTCAGGATGATGGTGTAAAGGCTGCTTTACGTTCTTTGCGTAAAAATATTACATCCACCAAAGTTAAAGAGGTATGTGAAAAAAGTGATAATGTTTTAGTGATGTTAAAAGAAGACAAAAAGGCACCTGCCAAGCAGCAGGGTGAGCAAACGGTGGATCCAATCAGACCTGCTATGGCCGCAGGACCTATGACTGCAAACCAAATGCCCCCCAAAGACAATGAGCAAGTCGCCAATATGAGTAATGTCACAAATATTGCAAATCTTGCAGCTAAAGCAAAAGATGCACATGCCGGAAACTTCTCAAATGCTACTACTATAGAGCCAGAGGGCCTAGCACCTACTCTTGCCAACGGACTGCTGATAGTAGAACATGATTTTGAGGAGCCTCAAGAGGTTGCACCAACAAAACCAAAAGTTGCCCCAGTTCAACAGAAGGTCGCAAAAAGACCTGTGCAAAAGGTAAACCACACTCCAAAAAAATCTAGTTTTATTCAACCAACTGCACATAGTGATGATTATGTTGATGATGAGAAGATTCTACAAAATTTAATTGCTGATGTAGAAACAAACGGTATTAAAGTAAGCGATTCATCACCGCAAGTAGCAGAGGATAATCCCCAAGAACGAGACCTAGAGGCATTGAAAAACACAATACTACGGTTTGGAGTTGATGATTAGGCTTTTGTAGCTAAAACTCATGTAAGACAACTTTATTATCTTTTAACACCATTTTGACATTATCAGTTTGTAGTACTCCCTCTAGTATCTTGCGCGAGAGTAATCGAGTGACATGCTTATGAAAAACAGCTTGCAGTGGCCTTGCTCCAAATGTTGCATCATAACCAATTTTAGACAAGAAATCGGAGCAGCTTTGATCTAACGTAAGAGTGATATTTTTAGACTTTAGGCGGTTATTTAGAAGCTCTAATTGACGATTTACTAACTTGTGCATAATGGTCTGATCTAGAGTGTTGTAGGTTAAAATAGAGTCAAATCTACCCAATACTTCTGTTTTAAAAGCGAACTCAATATTATCTTCATTAGTGGTGAGAAAAATAATGGTGTTTTTGAAATTTATTGTGCGGCCTTTATTATCAGTTAAGCGACCATCATCTAAGATTTGCAACAAGATGTCAGAAAAATCAAGATGTGCCTTTTCAATTTCATCAAATAAAATAATAGCATAAGGCTTTGTTCTTATTGCCTCGGTTAAGATCCCTCCCTCTTCGTAACCAATATATCCAGCAGGTGCTCCGATAAGTTTTGCTACAGAGTGTTTTTCTGAGTATTCACTCATATCAAAGCGGATTAAGTTTTTTTCGCTATCAAAAAGGTAGCTGCTGAGTGCTTTGGCCGTTTCTGTCTTGCCAACGCCCGAGGGCCCTTTAAGTAAAAACGAGCCAAGTGGCCTTGATTCATCACTAAGACCTGCATGAGAGGCAACTAATGTTTCAGATATTTCTAAAATTGCTTCATCTTGACCATATACTTTGCTTTTTAAATAGGCTTCAAGACCTAAGATGTGATTTTGCCTTGACTTTAAAATCTTTTCTTGGGGGATCATTGTCTGTCGAGAGATCACTGAAGCGATGTGGATTTCACTTAGAACCCATTCATGGCCAAGTCCAGTAAGCTTTTTTTCAATTTCTGGTATTGAAAAGTATTTAATTTTCGATGCATTTTCATACTCTTGATTTCTCTCAGCTTGATCTAATTCAAACTTGAGTTTATCGAGATCATTTTTTAACTGTGATACTTGCTTTATGGCCAGAACTTCTTTTTCCCACATAGCTTTACCCAGATCAAAACGGGCCTGCATGATCTCTAACTCTTCCATGATATCTTTGTTATTATTTTCTACTTGCGCATATATTTTTTTGGCCCGTATCTCGGCCAAAAGCTCCTCAAGCTTTGCAGGCATCGCTTCTGCTGAGAGCTTTAAAGCCGAGGATGCTTCATCGATTAAATCGATTGATTTGTCGGGTTGATTTTTATTGGTGATGTATTGATCAGAAAGTATTACTGCTTTAAAAATCGCATCATCGGAGATCTTAACCCCATGGTGTATTTCCATTTTTTCTTTGATCCCCATCAGAATTTCAATAGTATCTTCTTGTGAGGGCTCGCTTACATTTACGTTTCTAAACCTTCTATCCAGAGCAGAATCACCTAGGATATATTTTTGATACTCACTGGGAGTTGTTGCGCCAATACAATGAAGCTCACCTCTAGAGAGAGCAGGTTTTAGAAGGTTGGCAGCATCTATTGCTCCTTCGGTTTTACCCGCACCAACGAGTTGATGAATTTCATCAATAAACAGTATGACTTGACCACTTTTGGTTTTTAAAAATTTGATCAGCTTTTGCAGCCTTTCTTCGAACTCACCTCTATATTTGGTCCCTGCCATTAAAGATCCCATTTCTAAGTTATAGACAATTTTGCCTTTTAAAACATCGGGAACCTTATCTTTTACGATAGCTTCAGCAAGCCCCTCAACGATGGCAGTTTTACCCACTCCAGCAGGGCCCACTAGTACAGGATTATTTTTATTTCTTCTGCCCAAGATTTCCATGACCGCGCGAATCTCTTTTGATCTGCCAATAACTGGATCGAGCTTTCCCTCATTTGCCAGCTCATTTAAATTTATCAGAAAGCTTGGCACTTCATCTTCTTGGTCGTTAATGTCATTAAATTCATTATACTTGATATCTAGCTCAGGCATGATTTGAGGGAGATATCGTAGGAGATCGGGCTCTCTAATCACTTGATGATTACTTTGAATAGCATGGGAGGAGGCATAAGTTAGCCACTCGGAAAACTTACTTCCCGGTCTTATTTGATCTATGGAGATATTATTGCTGACTGTAGGAAGTTGACTGATGCGTTTTTCAACATCATTTTTGTGTTTTTTGAGCTGTTTTGAAGAGTACGATGCGGGATTAGAAATTAGCCCCCACAGTAGATGGACTGGCGTCATTTCATTATTTTTACATTTCAATGCTTTTTCTTGGGCAATTGATAAACTACCCTCTACGACTTGATCAAAATTATTCATCTCTTTAAGGCTCCTACAAAAGTCAAAAGTCTTTTGATACTCTAATCTCAAGGTGGGATTAAAGTAAAGTTTGTCAAGATTAGCAAACCCTATCTAACTTCCTGAAATTTGCCAACTCTGCTTTTATATGCTACGCTGCGTCTGAATGGAGTAATAGCTATGCAATATTTTAAGCAAGGTTCGTTGTGGCAAACAATTATTAAACAAGTGGCCTTTGCCAAATCCACTGGAGCATTATTGCCAATCCAGGCCAATTGTCACTTTTTGGGTAAAGAGCAGTTTATTGTTCAGGTGGCCACTAATTTGCAGCGCAAGGCCTGGGCCAAAAAGCTTCAAGAAGAAGTAGAAGCTAAAGCAGGTGTAGCTTTTGTAAATCCATTTTTGCCTTATGACAAAGATCTCTTTGTTGCAGATGTTAGTCCCTCTCATCTTATCTTGCTAAATAAGTTTAACTTATTAGACAACCATATTCTGATTGTGACTCGCAGTTTTGTCGAGCAAAGCTCACCTCTTACAATCAGTGACTTTGAGGCGTTATGGAAGTGTATGTTGGAGTATGATGCCTTGGGTTTTTATAACTCAGGTGCCACTTCAGGTGCCTCTCAAAAGCACCGCCACTTACAAATGGTTCCACTACCACTAATGCCGGGGCTTACAAAATTACCCATTGAGCCCATCTCCAATCTTCCCTTTGATCATTATTTATTTAAATTTGATAGTGGTATCATGGATTCTTGTGAGCATGCTGCGAAGCTTACATTTGCAGAATATAATGCCGCCATAAATAAGTTAGGATTAACAGGTGGTGGCCCTTACAATTTATTGGTAACTCGCCATTGGATGCTTATAATCCCAAGAAGCAGTGAGAGTTTTGGATCGATGTCTTTAAATGCTCTGGGATTTGTGGGTTCTTTTTTTGTGAGTAAAGAGTCTGATTTAGAGGCCTTGGAAGGACTGGACCCAATGGAAATTTTACAAAACGTAGCAACCAAAAAAAAATAAATCAAAGCTTTAATGAAACAAAAATGGGGTAGTGATCTGAGCCTTGCAAGGCCAGCACCAGTGCATTTTTCACCGAAAGATTTGGGGTTACAAAGCTGTGGTCAATTTTCACACTGGGCAATTTATCCCACTTGTTAGATGAATAAGCTGGAAATGAGCGTTGAGTTGAGGGGAAGTCATTGAAGGCATCTAAAAAATGCTCTTTGAGCAGTTTATAACCAATTGGTGATAGAAAATATTTTTGTACCAGTGGCTCAAGTGATAGTGAGTTGGGTATATTAAAGTCTCCAATCAACATGACTGCCTCTTGGCGGTTTAGGTAATCTAAGTCATCTAGTACAGCTTGTTTGAAATATCTGATTTGGTTAACCAGTGGGCCATAATGATCCATTTCAATATTGAGTGTGGTCATAACCTTACTAAAAGTTGAGTTGAGTTTAAAAAAATCTCTATACAGTGTTAGCACTTCTCTCCAGGGATTGATTAGATGTGCGGGGACAATATGTATGGGCCTTCCATTTTCCACTACAGTTATGCGGTGGTATGCCCTTTTGTACTCTTTGGACTTACGTGTATGAGAGTGCCAAAATTTTCTATAAATTTCTTTTTCTTTTGTATTAAAAGAGGGAGGAGTCCAGTCTAAAAGCACACTTTGTGTTGTTACATCAAATTGTTTTTTGCTAAATACTTTAATCCCAAATGTCGTGTGTTTGTGACTATAGGGCAAAAGAGCGTCAAAAATGTAACCGGCACCTTTGAGCATTTGATGTGTTTGTTTTGAAATTGCCCCCCGATAATACTCGCCAAAAATTAGAATATCAGGGGCAAGCTTACTATTAATCAAAGTTTGGAGATTATGGTCAAGAGGGGCAGTGGAGCCTTTTTTCATCCTCTTTAAAATCCTACTAGAAGTAGCTCCCCCTTCAATATTCCACCACAAGACTTTTAGTTGTTCCACTTGCTGTTGTTGATTGTGTTCAAATTGCGCAAGATAGTGATTTAGCTGTTTTTTGTCCTCTGCTTTCATGCTTTGGTCCCAGGTCAGCTTCTCTACTGGGAGCAAGTTATCAACAGCTGTATAAGAAGCAATGGAAATCTGGGACAGATTGAATAGAATTAAACAAATCAATATGTTACGCAAGCAAATCATCCATCGTCCATTGCAAATAGTAAGGGTAGTGAGCTTAAGTGCAATATACCAATAGAGAGCAATGTGTCTAAATGAGATCACAGTACTATGAAAAAAAGATAGGAATATGTAAATAGTTCGCACAATTTTGTCTCTCATATCAAAAAAGTGCATCAAACAATTCATATTGATTTGTCCTGACCGTGCTTGTCCCGGGCAAAGTGCAGTTTTTTAATTTTTTTTTACCCCATATTCTTTCATTGCCTTGCTGCACAATTACGTACCATTACAAAACGATATATAATTGGCAAAATTATTGTCTTCAGCAGAGGAATTTATGCAAGATGATGTCAAATGTAGAGATTGTGTGCATTTTTATATTACCTGGGATCAAGCTAATCCTATGGGGTGTAGATTGTTTAAATTTAAATCAAAATCTATCCCTTCCCAAGTAGTAAAAAAAGAATCAAATCAGCAGTGTCAGGCATTTAAACCAAAAGAAGGTGCGGACAAGAGCGAATCATCAGTAGACTTAAATGATGATAAGTTGTGGTAGATTACAAAACTTACAAAACTTATAAAATGGTGAATACTTATGAAATTAACGAATAATTCTTTTTTGAATTTGCTGATCCTACTGCTTTTGACATCATGGTCTTTTGCTTCTTGGGGAATTGAAGGAGTAGAAAATATCTCGGCAAGGCGCTTTGATGGAGAAAGTTTTCAGCAGGCCCGAGATCGAAACTATCAAAAGTTATTTTCCAAACACTCAAAACTTTTAGCAATACCGTCTGCTGAAAATGTTTCAGTGAGCTTTAGTCAGCTTGATTTGGCAAAAGTCTCGAAATTAGATGATTTTAAAAAGCTTGAAGAGATGTTTTATTACATGCGCGATCATCGCTTTATGACAACCAAGAAAAGACCAAACTTTTTGCGTAGAATATCTTGGCTATACCCAGATGATGGGTGTCACGTACGTGCTGAAATGGCGGCCTTAAAGCTTGCTGCAAGTTTTAGTCAAAGACCTCAAAAGATTTTTATCTTTGGAGAACTTGATCTTAAAACCAGCTTTTCTCCCAGAGGAAAAGTATCTTGGTGGTACCATGTGGCACTAATTGTGAAAGTTAAAGATGAGATGTGGATTATTGACCCAGCAGTAGACATGCACTCGCCAATAACACTTGGTCAGTGGATAACGCTTATAAACCGCAAATCAAGGCGTGTGAAGTTTAGTATTTGTAGCTCCTACACTTATACACCTTATCACCGCTGTAATACAAAAGTTGAAGAGCCCTACTCCAGAGTCTTGTTTTTACAAAAGAGGTTTTTGAAGAAAGAATGGAAAAGAATATCAACTTTAAACCAAACTCCAAGTGAAGTGCTTGGTGACCTGCCTCCATGGACTATTGTGGATTTTTTAAATGAAGGCAGCAAAAGGTAGCAAAAGGCAGTCACGAGTGCAGCTTATACTCATAATTGTATTTTTAGTTTTATTGCAACTGTTGCGACTAACTTACTATCGCAAGGGGACTTCTTGGCAGGCCTTAGAGGATCAGAGCAGACCCTTGCCAATTGGTTTAAAATGGTATGATTTCATTTTGGCCTTCATCTGCTGGATGGACTCATTTGTCAGAACTTATGCCAAAAGACCAGGGCTTTATTATACAGGTAAACAGTATGATAGCAGCACGCCCATTCTTGTGACTTCAAACTATCATTTAACAATATTTTCAATTTTGTGGCATATTAGAAAACTTGGCAGTTTCCGTTTATTGATAATAGATACTGACGGCATCAATGTTTGGTGTGCAGCAGGCAAGGGGCAGTTTTCCAACCAGCAAATCCTAGCAGTACTCAAGCGGTATAAGCACGATGTTTTAACCGGCCAAGGAAAGATTACCTTGATTTTGCCAAAACTCAGCTTTTCAGGCGTAATCTTGCAAGACCTAAAAAAAGAAAAAATTAATCCCATAATCGGTCCAATTTATGCCAAAGATCTTCCGACCTTTTTATCAGTATTGCCATACAAAGACCAAGACAGCGATTGTGTGGATTTTAATCTTGCAACCAGAGTGTTTACTTGCCTTCCAGGCCTGTTGCAAGTATTGACCATTCATTTAAAACTCCTACTTGTATTTATGCTTTTAAATAAGACACTTGCTGTAGAAATTCCATTTGGGTTGGTGTCGATACCACTTATTATTGCCACTTTGTACCCTCTGCTTTTTCCCTTTATTCCAGGGACTCAATTTGCAAGCAAAGGGGTGTGGCTTGGAGCTTTTATTTCAGCAGGACTTGTTGCCCTTTTTGGCTTAGGTTATATTTCTAACTCACAATTGTTGTTTTCCATATTTTATACACTCGCGGCCTCTATCTTTTTTGGACTGTCTTATACAGGAAATTCAGCAATCAGCAATTACAGCAAGGTTAAAAAAGAGGTGGTTCGTTTTTTTCCCGTCGAGGTCTTGTTTTACACACTTTGTCTTGTCACCTTAATCTACAAAGAGGTGTGGTTGTGATTGAGATCGATCAAACAAAATGCATTGGCTGTATTGTGTGCACCAAAGTCTGTCCCCATCAAGTTTTAGCGATGAAAAACCATAAGGCCGAAATAATAAACCCAGACAAATGCATTGAGTGCGATGCTTGCGGCCTAAACTGCTCATCAAACGCCATAAAAGTAACCAAAGGAACGGGCTGCTTCTGGCTAATAGTCAAACAAGACATCCTAAAAAGACCCGGCAGCTGTTGCTAGGTAGGTGCCAGCAGACTTGTGGGACTGTGCGTGTCATGCAGGAAAGCGGCCAGAACTAATGAGTGAGAAAAAGTCTGTACAAAATGCAACCGTACAGTGAGTAAGAACACCAGGCCAAATTGATCGACCCTTGAGTGCCAGCATGCCCAAGACAATACCCGCAAAGATGGAGCCAATCGCTTCGGGAAAAGGCTTGTGAATATGGATTAGGGCGTAGGGAATCACCATAATAAAAACAGCGACTCCGGGAATAAATTTTTCTAAACGAAATAAGCAAAAGCCTCTAAAGAAAAATTCAACACAGAAAAATTGGAGCATGTAAATGGACTCAAAGAGTAACCACATACCTACTGTTTCTGGTCGGTACAAGGGATAAAACTTATTAAAGTTTGGATAAAGGCAAGCTATCCACAAAAGGGGCAGCATAATGCCAAGTAGTGGCAAATACCATTTCATGGAACTAAAAAATCCTGTGACCTTAAGGCCGTACCATCCATCAGTTTTCATTGGTACAAAGAAGTGTAAGCACAGGGGCAAAAGGACAAAAAGAACGCTAAAAGAAAAAGTGGTATAGACCTGAGCATACATAAAAAGTTCATTGACTTCACGCTCTTGCAAAAAGGGAACTAGAGTGTAGTGTTTAAAAAATGGGCCTTGCCAACCAAAATATTCCAAAAGCAGCATTACAACAGTGATAAGGATCAATGTAGAAGCAATACTCCAGTTAAAATTTTTTTGATAATTGGGTGGGATGTAGTTTTTTTTGATAAGCTCTAGCATGACTTAACAATATCACATACAAAGTTGGGTATACAGAAGAAATGGATTGTTGGGTGCAGTGAGTCCCACAAGTCTGCTGGCACCTTATACTGGACTGGATTGGTCAACATAATTGGTAGCGGGGGCAGGATTTGAACCTACGACCTTCGGGTTATGAGCCCGACGAGCTACCAAGCTGCTCCACCCCGCAATAAGGTTTAAATAGATATGAGTCGGATAATACAGTAGTTAACTATACTTGTCTATTAAATTAATGATCAAATAATTAATCATTGATAAATTAATTTCCTAAAATAATTCCTAGATATGACGAAAGGTATAATGCAACAAGGTTTTCTTATAACCCATGAGGTGAGTATGGCAAATTGTTTAGAGGGGCCCAATTTATTAAATTTTCAATTTGACACTGAGCAGCTAAGTGCTAACCAGATACGTTTAATAAAAACTCTAAACAGTCTACTGTCCCAAGTCTTAACCACCGAACATGAAAGTGAATTTTTTGATGGTAGTGCTGAGTGTATGCGAATGTGTGCGGCCTTAATCAAGCAGGCCCAATTTTGTACCGGAAGAAGTCCTTATGATATCCCCTATGCAGACCAGGTTCTAGAGTACTCTATAGATGTACTGCAAGAGCAGATGGAGGCGTCCCAAATCGTTACTTACGATAATTAGTTGCGCGCTTGCTTTCGTTTTTGTTTTTGAATTTTTGCCTTATTTTCTTTGGTTAGTTTTATAGCTTCTAATGTCTCAAAGTAAGTATCTTTTCTAAATTTGAAAAAGGTTTTGTCATCGGCCACAGTAGCTTGTGGGCGAGGCTTTTGCTTTTTGATATTGATGGTTTTTTTATTTGAAAAGTACTCTTTGGGATTTTGTATGGCAGCGCCGCTACCTTGGAGTCCCACTGCTTTTAAGAGTTGTTTTTTGGATAGAATGCGATATTTTGCTGGGGCAATGCCATCAATTGATAGCCCACCAATGGCGACTCTTTTTAATTTATCTATGGTGATACCGCTATTGTCACAAAGCTTTCTAATTTCTCGGTTTCGCCCCTCAGCTAGGCGAAATTCTAGCCACGTTTTGGTGGGTAGAGACTTAATAACCCGCACCGACATAGGCTTAACAAAGCCTTCATCAAGCTGTACGCCCTTTCTGAGGCGCTTTAAAATTTGGTCATTAATGGCCCCAAAGACTTTAACTTCGTAAACTTTGACGACGTTGTAGCGAGGATGCATCAGCATATTGGCAACCTGGCCATCATTTGTGAGTATTAAAAGCCCTTCTGAGAGATAGTCGAGCCGTCCTACCGGATATATGCGTTCACTAAAGACCTGGCATAGATCCATAACCGTTTTTCGCCCCTGTGGATCACTCATGGAGGTTATGTAGCCCCTTGGCTTGTGGAGAACAACATATACTTTTTGCACTTGATCTAGGTTGTAAGCTTGCCCGTCAACACTAACGACATCTTTTTGCGGGGTAACCTTGGTTCCTAGTTTGCTGACGACAACGCCGTTTACTTCGACTCTGCCTTGAGCGATAAGCTCTTCGGCCTTGCGCCTGGAGGTTACGCCACAATCTGCAATAAATTTTTGTAGTCTCACTTCATCGTGATCTGGGGTATTTGAATTAGTCATCTGTCGAGGTCCTTTAATCTTGCCATCGCGGCAGTTTAGTTGGATAGAATGAATTAGTTTCTAGACTAATTAGTTGTGCTTTGTCAATTTACTTGAAAATATTAGTCTTGCGCATATTGAATAATTTCATGATTTCCGCCGCTGTCTCTTCGATGGCCTTATTGGTTACATCAAAAACGGGCCACCTCTTGTTATCTTTAAAAATGGAGTTTGCCCACTCGACTTCGTGTAAAATGCGGGAGAGATCAGCATAGTCACCAGTGTGATTTTGAGCACCTAGGTGTCCAAGCCTTTTGATTCTAATTTTTCTTAGCTCGTGGGGATCAATATTTAAAGCAAAGATTTTGCGTTGGTCGATTTGATAAATTTCGTCTGGGAAGCGGGTATTCATGACCAGAGGAATGTTGACCACTTTTAGTGAATAATTTTGCGACAAATAAATGGAAAGGGGAGTCTTGGAGGTTCTAGAAATCCCAATAATTACTGCATCGGCATGATATAGAGAGCTTAAATTTTTACCATCATCGTGGTTTAGGGTAAACTCCATTGCCGCCACTCTTTTAAAGTATTCTTCATTTAAAGCGCGATAAAGACCAGGCATTGAAGTAGGCGTTTGATTAAAAAATTTGGCAAAGCCATCTAGCACTGGCCCTAGTAAATCTAGGGCAAATACATCTTTGACAATGGAAATTTCTTTGATGATGTCTCTAAGCTCTGGGGTAACAATGGTGTAGATGATTATGTCATTATTGGCAGAGGCCTCATTAAAGATCGACATGATCTGTTCTTTGGAGTTGACGTGCATAAAGCGCGAAAAAGAAACTTTTAGATGGGGGAACTGGGCCAAGGTGCAATCGGCAATTTCTCTGGCGGTGTTTCCGATTCCATCGGAAATGATGATGACTCTGATTTTATCCTTTGACTGGTTGCTGTTCATCTGCTTGCTACTTGTTATTTCTAATTGCCGACTGGGCCGCAGCTAGCCTGGCAATTGGTATTCTAAAGGGGGAACAACTGACATAATCAAGCCCCGCCCTATGACAAAAATCAATGGAGCTTGGCTCTCCTCCATGTTCTCCACAAATACCAAGGTGAATGTCGGGATTAGTAGTCTTGGCTGCTTGGCAGGCGTGTTTTACTAAAAATCCGACTCCATCAGTATCAAGTGCAACAAATGGGTCTTTTGCCAACAATCCTTTATTGATATATTCATGTAAAAACTTACCGGCATCATCTCGTGATAGGCCAAAGGTTGTTTGGGTCAAGTCGTTGGTGCCAAAGGAGAAAAAATCGGCATGTGGGGCAATTTGATCTGCTGTAATCGCTGCTCTGGGCAGCTCAATCATGGTTCCAATGAGATAATCTATCTTGGAAGACTTCTCTTCAAAAACAGTATCAATTACAGCTTGGGCCTCTTTTTTGAGGATCTTTAATTCTCCATCAGTGGCAATAAGAGGAATCATTATTTCAGGCCTGACATCCACATTACTTTCTTTACAAATAATTGCCGCTTCTATGATTGCTCTTACTTGCATTCTATAAATTTCAGGGTAAGTAACTCCCAGACGGCAACCTCGATGACCAAGCATAGGGTTAAACTCGTGGAGGTACTCAGACCTGCTTTCAACTTCAGAAAGGCTTATGCCTAAAGTCTTGGCCAGAAGCTTTTTGTCCTCTATAGATTGTGGAAGAAATTCATGCAGAGGTGGATCGAGCAGACGGATGTTGACTGGTTTTTTATCCATTGCCTTAAAAATGCCAATGAAATCCTCTCTTTGGAAAGGAAGAAGCTTATCGAGTGCAGTTTGTCGGTCTTTTTCTGTTGATGCAAAGATCATCTCGCGAACCGCCAGAATTCTTTCTGCATCAAAAAACATGTGCTCTGTTCTACAAAGACCGATTCCCTCAGCACCAAACTTAACGGCCATAGCGCTGTCTTTTGGGTTATCAGCATTGGTTCTAACGGTTAATGTTCGGGCCTTATCGGCCCATTCCATAAAGGTTTTAAAGTCATCTGAGATCTCTGGGTTAATGGTAGGGATGATCCCTTGATAGATTTCACCAGTTGCACCATCAATAGTTATGTTGTCTCCCTCTTTGAACTCTTGCCCTTTTACTAAAAATAATTTATTAGCGTAATCCACAATCACAGCACTACAGCCAGCGACACACGGCTTGCCCATGCCACGGGCGACAACTGCAGCATGAGAGGTCATGCCACCTTTTGCCGTTAGAATTCCTTTGGCAGCAACCATTCCTTGAATATCCTCAGGGCTAGTTTCATGCCTTACAAGCACTACAGCTCTGCCAGCGCTTTGTAAGTCAGCTGCTTTTTCCGAATCAAAGACAATCTCCCCAGCACCAGCACCTGGAGATGCTGGTAGCCCTTTGGCAATAGTAACTTTATTAACTTTGGGGTCGAGTCTTGGATGTAAAAGTTGATTGAGATCTTCAGGGTCAACACGCAACAAAGCCTCATCAGTTGAGATAGTACCTTCATTAACCAAATCTACCGCAATTTTTAATGCTGCTGCTGTAGTTCGTTTGCCATTTCTTGTTTGTAAAATATAAAGTTTATTTTTTTCAATTGTAAACTCGATATCTTGCATATCCCGGTAGTGTTTTTCTAATTTTTGGTAGATTTTTTCAAGCTCTAAAAAAGCGCTGGGCAAAGATGCTTGGAGGGTAGCAAGATGAGAGTTTTGATTATTTTTGGACTCCTTATTAATGGGGGCCGGAGTTCTAATACCGGCGACTACGTCTTCTCCTTGGGCATTCATTAAGTATTCACCAAAAAAAACTTTTTCTCCGGTGGAGGGATCTCTGGTGAAACATACACCAGTGCCTGAGTCATCACCCATATTGCCAAAAACCATACTTTGAATATTGACTGCAGTTCCCCAATCGTGGGCAAAGTTATTGAGGTCTCGATAGATTTTTGCACGGGGGTTGTTCCAAGAACTAAATACGGCACCAATAGCTGGCCATAGCTGGTCCATTGGGTCTAGTGGAAAAGATTTACCACTTTCTTCTAAAATAATTTTTTTATAAACTCCCACTAACTCTTTTAAATCAGAAGCAGTTAGGGCAGTGTCCTCTTCGACGTTTCTTGCCTCTTTGAGGTCTTCAAGGGTGGCCTCTAAAATAGAGGTGTTAAATCCCATCACCACGTTGGCATACATTTGAATGAAGCGTCTATAGGCATCCCAAGCAAAGCGTTCATTGCCTGTAAGTTTGGCCATACCTTCAACTGAGTCGTTGTTTAGACCTAAATTTAATACAGTGTCCATCATGCCGGGCATGGAGACCCGTGCCCCAGATCTAACCGAAAAAAGCAAGGGATTATTTTTATCGCCAAAACGCTTGTTGGTTAACTTTTCAATCACAGCAATTGCTTGCTCTATTTGCTCTTTAATAAGCGGATTAATGCTAAAGTCATTTTTTTCAAAGTCTAAGCAAGCTTCTGTAGTTACTGTAAATCCTGGCGGAACAGGTATGCCTCCAAGAGCGGACATCTCAGCAAGGTTTGCTCCCTTGCCACCAAGAAGTGCTTTCATGTCTTTATTGCCATCTGTTTTGTCTTTGCTAAATAAATAGACCCATTGCTTATTGTTCATGTGTTGCATCCTCTTATTTTAAAGCGAGCTAAATTTTTGCGCTTTTAATTTTAATTTAGTTATAAAAATTATAATGATAGATATTAAACTGATTAGTTCTTGTACACAAGGGCGAAATTCAACTGAGTTCCATGTGGGTAGGCAAATCTATTTTGTGTTGAAACTTGATACCCACGCGATAATTGTCGGAAAGCATCAATTTTTTCATATAAACGATGTTGCCTTCAAATGGCTTCTCTACCTCCATGTAGGCGAGGCTTGAAATTTTGACCTCATCTTGGGCGTACCTAAAGATTTTTGCAGGGCCATGGGGTATCATGAACGCCATGCCGTCGTTTGATAGATCAATGAGAGGAAACTCATAGTTTTGGTTTTGTTTAACAAGCAGTACAGGAGTATCTTGTTCTGGAAAAAGGGCCCGGGGAGTGGTTCTTTTTTCACTAACGTACATTTTTGCAGGAGCATTGACAAACAGGTGTCTTGATCCGGCATAGATAATATCGACTTTTCCCACTGTGCCATGAGCTTTGGAAAAGAAATTGAGAGGTTTTGTGCTATCAAATAAGGCCATATCGATCTTGTTGCCAAAGGGCACTACTCTAATTTCACGCTGGCTAGGGTTGTTAATTTCAAACTTAGTATTCACGACCAAACGCTGCGAGTTTATGGTTGTCTGCCATATAGTAATTGGTGCGCTTGTGCTGGAGATATTGTATAAAAAGCCTTTAATTTCATCAACAGAAGTAGTTCTGCGATACTCACTCATGCCTATAAATTTTGATATTTTCAAGCTATTCTCCAAAATGATTTCGTTGTCAACATCTTATTTAACATTCGATCCCATACACACTACATTATAACTTATAATGGACTGCTATGCCCAGGGATAGGAGTGAGTCGAATTTTTTGCCGCTTGGACTGCGGTTTAGAAGGGGCTTAACTGCCTGGAATTGCAATCTTTATTACTTCATCAAAACTGGAGACTGGAGAGAACTTGATCCCTTTTCTATGTTTTTCCGGAACCTCTTTTAAATCTTTTTCATTTTCTTTTGGTAGAATAATCTGTTTGATGCCCGCCCTTTTGGCGCCAAGGACTTTTTCTTTGATGCCACCAACAGGTAAAACCCTGCCAGTCAAGCTAAGCTCACCGGTCATTGCCAAATTAGTCTTAACTTTTTTGTTCATTGCTAAACTATACAAGGCAAGTGCCATGGTAATACCCGCACTAGGTCCGTCTTTTGGTGTGGCCCCAGCTGGTAGGTGAAGGTGCACATCATGTTGGGCCAAGAAGTCTAAGGCTTCATCTGGATCATTGGCCTGTTCTTTTTTGGGGGGTTGTGTCTTTTTTGGTTTAGCTTTGTTTGGTTTTATATCTTGTTGTTGGAGGAGCTTTTTAACATAGCTGTATGCCAAAGTGGCAGACTCATTCATGACATCACCCAGCTGGCCTGTAAGCTTAAAGCCACCGCGCCCCTGTAGAGGTATAGTCTCAATATATAAAATCTCGCCACCAAAAGATGTCCATGCCAAACCAGTAACAATTCCCGGTTTGAGACAGTTTTTGGCCATTTCTGTTTGAAAGCGAGCTCCCCCTAATAATTGTTCTAAATCTTTAATTTCGGGGGCAAACTTTTTGTTTTTTGATTTGCTGACATAGGTCAGTGCAGCTTTGCGGCAAAGCTTGGCGATATATTGCTCTAAAGTACGCACTCCTGGCTCTCTGGCATAGCCTGAAATCAATTTTTTTAAAACGGTATTTTTAATGGAAAAAAACTTTTTTTTGAGCCCATGTTTTTCTAGTTGCTTGGGGATAACCCATTTGGTGGCGATGCTTATTTTTTCTTCAATTGAGTACCCACTTAGTTCAATGACTTCCATGCGGTCTAAAAGGGGAGAGGGGATATCGTTTATATAGTTGGCGGTGGAAATAAATAGTACCCTTGATAGATCAAAAGGTACATCTAGGTAATTGTCCAAAAAAGAAACATTTTGTTCTGGGTCTAATACTTCTAACAGTGCTGAGGATGGATCGCCATGGATTGAATTGCCAATTTTATCAATCTCATCTAGCATGATGACTGGATTATTTACGGCAACCCGCTTTAGTGCTTGTAAAATTTTACCCGGCATTGCCCCGACATAAGTTCTTCTGTGCCCTTTGATTTCAGCTTCATCTCTCATACCACCAAGGCTAAAGCGATAAAATTTTCTACCCAGAGACCTTGCAATACTTTTTCCCAGTGATGTCTTGCCCACTCCTGGAGGACCTATAAGGCAAAGAATGGTTCCGTCATATTCTGGTTTTAACTTTCTTACTGCTAAAAACTCCAAGATGCGCTCTTTTGGTTTTTTGAGGCCATAGTGATCATCTTCTAAAATTTTTCTAGTCTTTTCGATATTGACGCATTCAACTGATTCTTTGTTCCAAGGCAGATCTATCATCCAGCGCAGGTAAGTTCTTGCTAAGTTATATTCGGGACTGCTATCAGGAATGACTTTTAAGCGCTCCAATTCCTCTTGGGCAACCTTCATTGCCATTTCTGGCAAGCCAGCTTCTTCAAGAGAGTCTTGCATTTTTTTTAAGTCTTTGGATTTATCATCTTCATCCATGCCAAGTTCTGCGCGGATGACTTTTAGTTGCTCTCTTAAAAAGTACTCTCGTTGGTATTTATTGACTTTGCTGTTTACTTCATCGGATATTTTTTTCTGGATGTCGGCGACATCTTTTTCACGCTTTAGATAAACTAAAAGTTTTGCAAACCTTTTTTTTACGACCAAAGTCTCCAAGAAGTCCTGGGCCTCAGGTATATCCAAAGAGATCGCAAACGCCACAAGGTCAGCTAGCACTCCCGGAGCCGGTGAATTCAAAATGGCCAACTTCATCTCTTCGTTAAAATATGGATTGATTTCACTGAGCTTTTTAACTTGGTTGATTACTGATCTGGTATATGCATCTAGTTCATCGTCTTCGGTTGAAATATCCTCAAATACTTCAACTTTTGTAATTAGTAGAGGTTTCTTTTGGAGAAATTCAGAAGCACGATAGCGCTTGACACCGTGCACGAGAATGTTAACAGAGCCATCTGGCAGTTTGAATTTTTTTACAACTTTGCACAACACTCCTACTTTATAGATATCTTTACTTGAGAGGTCGCGATGCTCGACATCCATATGCCCGATTTGCTCTTGATGGATCTGCTCCATTTCTTCAATTTGTTCAATTTGTTCCATTTCACCGTGATCGTCAGCAAAATCATCTAATTGATCTAGGTTTTCCTCTGAGTCGTGGCGCGGATCATCATCTTTTAGTTTCACTAGATTCAGTGCCACATGGCCAACTCGTGATATTTGATCATCTAGGGCCTGGGTAAACTTTGTTTCACTCAAGATTATTGGGGCGATCATTCCTGGAAAGATGGGGCTATTTAAAATGGGAATGATAACTACAGAATTGGGAAATTTATTATGCAAATCCACTGTTGATTCTATGTCTTGGTCCTCTTCTACACGCATTGTTACTCCAAAATTGGGTAGTATTCAATCACTTTTTTACATCAAAAATCAATCGATCTGGTGACTTTAAATAAAAAATATCCACACCTACTTTTTCCTTAAATGCTATTTCCACAGAAAGAGAATCATTATCAATGGGGAAAAAGTTGATTTCTTTAACGTACTTACTATTTCCAAAAGAACCTATACTGTCAAAGATTTTTGTCTTGAAACAGTCAAAATACACCTTTTTATCCTTTTTGGAAATATATCCATAAAGCCGCGGTAGCTTCTTTTTAAAGTCAAAAACAATTCTTTCATGGCCGATTCTGGGGGAATAAGAGTGCCTGATGCCTTTTAATTCACTACTCGCTTGGATATTTCCATTATGAAATATGCCCTTTTGCAGAAAAACCCCCTTTTTTCTACCAGATAATTTTCTTATGCGCTCTTTCATCAAGTTTTGTGCATGCAGCTTGCCAAACATTCCCAGTATTATTACAAAAGTTAATGTGACGATGTGTGTTTTACTTTTCATTAAAATCCCTTGGCCAAATTTTAGTTATGAGTAAATTATATAATATTTATCTGGCAACTGGAATTAATTTCGCCAATGCTTTAATTTGTCCCAAAAACTTCCAATTTTCAATCTGCCCCAAACAACAAACAGAAAACTGAAAACAGAAACGGAAACAGAAACACAAAAACAGTCTCAGTCTATTCTTGCAATGAAAGGTTGAGTTGTAACAACGGCAATGAGTAGCCCAAGGATTAATGTAATAACCCCACCCCACGGATTATTGTTGCCGCCATCTCCTCCAATTGATCCACAGGCAAATGGGGACGTACTGCCATCGCGGGAATCGCTATCATCTTGATTGACTGAATAATAATTGGCATTTTCTATCCTGGGTCTTACTGCATAACTGTTGACACCATCGCTACAAAAACTATTATCCAGTAGTCGGTCATAATTTTTTGAAGATACTGTAGAGTAGGTCCCTTCTGTATTTTCACTAATACTAATCATGATAAAATAAAAATGTAGAGTATCTAAATAATGAGCGGAGTCGACATAATCTGTCGTGGTATATAATTCAGGCTCAGGTGTAACTTTTACTTGGTAGACGTTTGAAGTATTGGGCACTCCACCAATCTGTAGTGGCACTCTAAGCAAAATTTCGATATCCTTATTACCATATTCGTCATATGTAATACCGGAGTGCTCAGCAATCGGAGCAGCATCTTCTTCATCAGTTTCACGATAGACTTTGAGGTTCACTTTTAAAGGGGCATACAGTGATTGAGATATTAACTTAATTGTTAAATATTTGTTATTGTCAGAGACAGCGTAATTTTTTAGGTCGATTACAAACTCATCTATTGTTTTACTGGCAACTTGTTCATCTGTAAAAAAACCAACAAAGGCATTACCCATATAGTTAGGATCTTCCCCCATATCTAGCTCTGTTTCTTCCAATACTTTATCATCTAAAAACTCAGGTGGAACATCTAGGCGACACCTTATCGTGACATTTCCAACATCCACAGCATAGTTTGAGTCGGTTAGCTGTATTCCTTGAGGGAATCCTTCATCACTGGAGTGGCAAGTTTGAAAAAAACTACCGCGGTAGTTGCGGTCGAGTGCACAGAAGTCTTTTTTGGCAGACCAGTAATAGACAGGCAGGTTAGTTAGGTAACTGACCGGTTCGATATACAGGTAGTAAGTGTCACTTTTGTCTAGTCCATTGATTTCAAAACTGCCATCAAAGTTTGACAGTACTGAAGCGACAACCTTGCCTTTTTTGAGGGAAATTGCCTGAACGTGAGTACTAAAAATTCCAATGAGAGAGCTTCCACCAACTATTTTTCCGTATATTCTCCCCTTGGTTCCATCGGGGTAGGTATGGGAGTAAATATCAAACACGCCCGCTATATCGTCGTCGTTTAAGCTTGCTTGCCCCTTGGACAAGTAATAAAACATAGTGGCCCAATTAGATTGACTGTGACCAAGCCCTAAGGCGTGTCCAAGCTCATGAGCTATCACATTTCCTAAGTAGTAGCTGCTTGTTTTATCATTATAGAAGGTAACGTTATCGTTTAGTATAATATCAGTTTCCAAGATGTGCCCATTAGTTTCAGCAAAAGTAATTCGAGTGACTCCGACAACGCCAGAACCGGTGAAGATATTTCTATCTGTAGTAAAATAGATATCATTTGACCACTGGGTTGGAACACCACTTAGTATGTTGTAGCTAGTTTCAAAGGGAGTGTGAGTATTCCACTGTGAAATGGACGAAGAGACAATTTGACTAACTACTTCGCTCGTAAGGGTATTATTGTTGCTTGGATTTACATAAAAGTTGACAGATGAGGTACTAACGGGCCACTTAATTCCATTGCCATTTTTTTGGAGACCATGGACATAGCTGTACACAGGCCTTGCAGTAACCAGCAAAATGCATGCTACTACTAAATATCGTATAACTTGTGCTCTCATTTAGTTATTCTTGCCTTCATTTTTGATGATTAGGTGATAAATTATGCCCAGGCAAACTAAAATCGCTACTAACCAGAATGTGCTACTTGCTGATCCTTTTTCTCTATCCTCTTTTTCTTCATAGGATGCAATATAGCGTCCTTTGCGCAATCTTTTCTTTTTATACTTTTTATACTTTTTATAATTTGGGGAGTCACTTTTGGTTTTGTGAACGTATTTATCTTGGCTAATGGCCATAAGACCAGTTCCAAACACCTCTTGTGCTGTGGCTTCAAGCTTTCTAGAGCTAATACTTCCAAGCTGTTTATGTCCTGGAAAAACACTCGAAGAGTAATAAGTCTCTCCCATTCGACGTTTGATAGTATATTTGCCCAATGCAGAGTTAGTTAGCTGGTTACCTAGCTTACCTTTACTAACTAGCAGCAATACTTCTTCTCCCACTTTAAAAGTGGGGGTACCTGTCACTTCGTAGACAATGCCTTGCCAAACTCCACCAAACTGAACAATTTCAAATTTGTTTTTGTTAATTATTTCATTTTGGTTGATACCAATGGTTTTTGTTAACTTGAATAGAGATGTAGTGACGATTTCGCCACCACTAATTTTTTTGTAAATATTGCCCAGATAAATTCCCTGAACTACTCCGGTAGATTCCAACATTTGTTTTTCAAGGGAAATGGGGATAAAGGTTGCACAAAAGGACTCACCCATTGAAAATAAAAGTGAGAAACAGATGGTTATGAATAATTTTTTGTGCATGTTGTGCCCCAAATCAGTATGTAGTCTTACCTACTTTTTACTTATCGGTAGTTTCATGAAAAACTTAACCAAAATACTCGGGTAATTAAAGTTTTAGTTAAATCTGTCGATAACGTATTGGGGATACCCGTTAAAATTATTAAGTGACCAAAAAAGGGTTAAACTTTTTGGAGTCAAATGAAGTTTGTATGGCTATTTATATTCATGTTTACAAGCTTAGAGCATGTACAAGCTTTTGTGCTAAGAAAGTGCAATACAATAAAGGATAAGACTTTAGGCCTGCAGTGTAGGCAATTTCACCAAAACATCGATTATGTACGATGGAATATGGATCAGTTTTGCGACAAATTCAATATTCCAAAAGGTGATATAACTAATGCTAAGTACTCAAGAAAGCTATTTGCTCTCCAGAAAAAAGTAAACCGACGTATTCAAAGAAAATACAATCTCAACAACCGTTATCCCGTCAACTTTGAGGGCATAGAAAGAAAAATATTGGCCGATTTGGTGCCAACAAACGGTGGAGCTTCAAAAATTGCTGCAAATTTTAAAAGAAGGCCTCTAGTGAAGACTTTTAATAATTTGGTGCCCAGGCCTTCTGTGGCAGAGGAGGTACAAAGCGATGTCGATCTCCCCCAAGAGATTCCAGAAGATGAGCGAGCTGTGGCCTCAACCATGACTACAGCGAGGTCAAGTCAGGGTGACACAGATGCAGAGGATGATGTGTCATATCATCTAGTAGGAGCTGCCATCAATAATAATGAAGCAGACTCCATCTTTAAACAGGTCTCAAAACGCTACCTTCACGTTTGTGGTAGACGCTTAGGAGTTGATATCAATAATTGATATTGACGTTTTCTACAGAATTTTTTGAAAAATTTGCTCTGTTCTTTTTTAGTTTGATAGTATACAAAAGATAATATTATGAATGTAAAAACGAAGGTGTTTTTATGAAGCGCATCATACTGGTTTCAGGTACAGCTAATCCAGAGTTATCCAATGAAATATCAGATATCCTAGATATTCCGCTCATGTCACCACAAATTACACGTTTTGCAAATGGAGAAATTTTTTGTGAAATTGAGTCGACTGTACGCGGAGCAGATGTATTTGTTATTCAGTCGGTATGTACTCCGGTTAACGATAATTTAATGGAGTTACTAATTGCAATAGATGCCCTAAAACGTGCTTCTGCAGCTTCAATAACTGCTGTTATGCCTCATTATGGCTATTCAAGACAAGATAGAAAGGCCAGCCCAAGGACCCCGATTTCGGCCAAACTTGTGGCGGACCTGTTAACGGTTGCAGGTGCAACCAGAGTTATCACCATGGACCTGCATGCAGGGCAGATTCAAGGTTTTTTTAACATTCCTTTTGATAATATTTACGCCTCTCCGGTATTTTTAAAATATATAAAAGATACCCTCTTAACAGATAAAACCATATGTATTTCTCCAGATAGTGGGGGAGTAGAGCGCGTGAGACATTATGCCAAAAGGTTGGGTTGTGACATCGGTATGATAGACAAACGTCGTATTGGTAAAAATGTTGCCAAAGCAATGAATATTGTAGGAGATGTAACCAACAAAGAGTGTATCATTATTGATGACATTATCGACACTGCAGGCACATTAATTCAGGCCTGTGCTGCCCTTAAGGATGCAGGTGCTACCAAAGTATATGCTTGTATTACCCACCCAATTCTTTCCGATCCAGCACTAGATAGGATTACAAAATCATCAGAGCTAGATAGCCTGATTGTTACAGATACAATTCCACTAGTGGACCGGGCCAAGAAGATTTCCAAAATTAAAGTTATCTCGGTTACCAAAGTTTTATCAAAGGCCATCTACCGAACTTTTAAAAATGAATCATTGAGCAAGTTATTTTTTGAATCGGGCAAGAGTACATAAGGTGCAAAAGCTAATTGTTGGTGCAGGAAATCCTGGAAGAAAGTATAGTACAACTAGACACAACATCGGAAGAATGGTCTTAGAACATAGTAGATTTTACTCTGAGCTTAAGTGGCAAAGTAAATTTAAGGGGCAGTATTCGAGCATCTCCAAAAATGGATCTAAGATTTTTTTTCTAACACCTGAGACTTTTATGAATTTAAGTGGTGAGAGCGTGTTGGCCCTGGCCCAATTTTTTAAAATTTTGCCTGCAGATATTTTAGTTATACATGACGAGCTGGATCTTCCATTTGGTACTGTTGCTTTAAAAAATGGGGGTGGCTTGGCCGGACACAACGGGCTTAGGTCAATTGCTAATTGCCTCGGGACGCAATCATTTAAAAGGTTAAGACTAGGGATTGGTAGACCTCAACATGGTACTGTCAGCTCCTATGTACTATCACCATTTTCAAAGGATGAATCAATGCTACTTGATGATTATCTGTCAATTGCAGCAGATGCCATAGATGCATTTATAACTGATGGTTTTGAAAAAACTGCCAGAACATTTAGCAAAAAAAGTATTATCAATAATATTTGAGGTTTTTATGAGTTTAAACTGTGGTATTGTAGGCCTTCCCAATGTAGGAAAATCAACAATTTTTTCGGCCATGACATCAGCACCTGCAGAAGCTGCAAATTATCCATTTTGTACAATAGATCCCAATGTAGGAGTTGTTACTGTACGCGATAAAAGGTTAAACGATATTGCAGACATTGTGCAGCCACAAAAAGTTCTTCCTGCTATTGTGGAGTTTGTCGATATAGCGGGGCTTGTCAAGGGTGCTTCTGAAGGAGAAGGATTGGGTAACCAGTTTTTAGGTCACGTAAGACAAGTAAATGCAATCGTTCATGTTGTCCGCTGCTTTGAAAATAGCGATATCGTACATGTCCACGGGGAAATTGATCCCATAGCTGATATTGAAGTAATAAATATGGAACTGGCCTTGGCCGATTTAGAAGTAGTAGAGCGCAGACTTAATAATTTAGAAAAACTACTTAAGTCACAGGATAAGGAGGTGCAAAAAAAGGCAAAGATATCCTCTCCTGTGCTCAAAAAATTAAAAAGCACCTTAGAGGATGGTATTGCTGCTCAATCTATTGATTTGGACCAAGAGGAGTTAGATGCCATTGCTGATCTCAACCTTATAACTTTAAAAAAAGTTTTATATGTATGCAACGTCGATGAGGACTCGCTATTAACTGATAACGAGTTTGTAAAGCAAGTAAAAGAACATGCTCACAAAGAGGGCAATGAAGCATTATCAATTTGCGGAAAACTCGAAGCAGAGATAAGTTGTTTGGATTCTGAAGAAGAAAGACAGGAGTTTTTTAGCAGTGTAGGAATTTCTGAATCTGGCTTGGCACAACTAATTCATACGGCTTACAACATGTTAGGCCTTCGCACTTATTTTACTGCAGGAGTTAAGGAAGTAAGGGCATGGACATTTCATGAGGGATCTAAGGCACCAGTTGCAGCAGGTATAATTCATACTGATTTTGAGCGAGGATTTATAAGGGCCGAAGTTTATCACTACGATGATCTAATGGAGCTTGGTTCAGAGCAGATGGTTAAGCAAAAGGGTAAGTTGAGAGTAGAAGGTAAAGAATATTTAGTACAAGACGGCGATATAATGCACTTTCGATTTAATGTTTAAACTGTGCGCTTGGAACTAGGGATACTCAAGTGTGCAATTTTTAATTTTTGCAATTCAATTTTTGATACTCCAATAGAAATCCTGTAATTATTTCAAATGTTTACATTGTCATAAACGACCACTGAATTGATGAAGTAATAAGTATGGAACTTAAATGGAGCGCAGATTCTCAAGAGATTGAGCGAATTAAGCAAGAAAAATTTGTACCACCGTATTGTCCAAATCCAAAGTGTCAGTATCATAATGGTGGGAAGCACTTCTGGGTTAAGAATGGGGTGTTGAAAGTAAAAAAGTTTCCCGGTTTTAATCAACTTTATAAGTGTATAGATTGTGGCAGGGGGTTTTGCTATACAGCGTTTAAATTAAACTATCGGCACCGAAGTGATGAGGGTTTTTTTCAATATATTTTTGAGGCAACCACTCAAGGGCACAGCAATCGATCTATAGCTCGCAATATTAATCTTTCAGAATGTAGTGTGCGAAACAAAATTAAACATCTTGCACGCCAAACGCTTCTAAAATGGGAAGAGCTATCTGGGCCATTGAAGATAAACGAGGCCATTGCTTATGATGGCTTTGAAACATTTGTGCATAGTCAGTTTGATCCAAACAATATTAACCATGCCGTCGGAGTTGACAGTTTGTTTCTCTACGATTTCAACTATGCTCACTTAAATAGAAAGGGGAAAATGACTACCAGTCAGAAAAGAAAGCTTCAAAATATTGTTAAAAGTCATGGTAGATATCCAACAGATAGAATTCGAGTTTCTACAAAGGAAGTTTTTACCAACCTTATGGCCCGAAAGAATAGTGAAATGGGAAACATACAGTTATATACAGATGAACATAAGGCATATAAAATAGTTTTAAAAAGGGATATCCCTTCAGATACATTTGAGCACTTTACGATTAATTCTAAGGCATGTAGAGATGGGAGAAATCCTTTGTTTCCTGTGAATCATTTAGATCTAAAGCTTCGTCACTTTCTCAAAAGCTGTACTCGTGAGACAATTGCCTTCAATAAAAATGAGTCTGGACTAATGGACCGTTATATCCTCTTTGGAGGCTTG
>JADHTQ010000051.1 GCA_016784965.1 Bacteriovoracaceae bacterium
TCATACTTTTCTTTGTATAATAGGCCAACATTTATTGTTTGCAGACTGCTTAAGGAAAAATATCGTAAAAATGACCATGTCAATGACCAGGACAGGTATTTGAAGATCAGATCAAGTTTAGGATGAAAAATTCAGGATATTACAAGGTTTTTTAATAACTAGATGACGCTGTGAAGTCTCATGTGGAACTGAGTTAATGTCAGCAGATAAAATACAAACTTTAACACCTGATGCTTTAGGTCCGATTAACTCTAAAAAGCGACTACCATCCATTCCAGGCATCTTATGATCAATGATAATCCGGTGAAACCGCTTGGGATTTTCATTAAACACATTATATGCAACTTCTACATTATTATATGCTTCAACGTAGTGTCCGAGGCTTACTAGGTAGTGTTTGGAAACCACCAAAAAATCCTCATCATCATCTATTAAAATAATGGACTCAGCATTGACAAAAAACTTCTCTTTTAACTCTAAAAGGGTTTTTTTTATATCTATGCTCTCCTTAAAAGGCACAATTTTTGTTGGGATATCATCGATGATCTTCCCAATATAAATTTTTTTTTCTTTTTCAACATTACAAATGATGCCATCTTCAGACCAGATATTGATTTTCATAATCACTTCCTTATATATATAAATTTGTAACTTATAAGTATTTTTCGTCTTTTATCTTTTTTTCCTTGAGATAAATTAAGCTGTACCAACAAATTTATAATTACCTAATTATACTATAGTTTTATGGTCAAGCTTAGTTTGTCACAAAAATATGACATTTTTTTATCGAAGTTTAGGTTAAAATAACACTATGCACAATCGATAGGAATACATTGAACTCAGGTAACTCGGGGTAAGCAAAATGGAAAACGACAAAGGTCACAGGGCCCTCATAATCGACGACGACGAAGCAATACTAAACATTCTGCCCTACTATTTAGCGGCCAAGGGGATAGATTCAACAACTGCCTGTGATCCAATGGATGCAATCGAGTATTTTGAAGACTCCAGGTTCGATGTACTAATCATTGATATCAAAATGCCTTATATGGACGGCATCTCGCTTGGAAGAAAGCTTTCAGGACACTGTCCTGTCATTTTAATCAGTGGGAACTTTAAGGCCGACAACACAGTTTTAAAAAACTGTGATGCATATATATCAAAATCACATATGAGAGAACGTATCGCAGAGACTACTATTAACGCAATTAAAGATTACCAAAAAAAGGTAGCATAGCACACTTTAGGAGATCAAAATGGAAACAAATGAACAGGGCAAACCAAAAAAGTCAAAGCAGCAAAAGCACAATATCATTAGAGTTGCCAAAAATGTCGAATCAAAATTTCAGCAAAAAATAATAAATGCACTGGCAGAGTCGGCGATGCCACACTTAAAGCAAAAAAACATTCTAATTGTAGATGATGATGTGGCATTTAATGTTTTGGCGACACATCTTCTAAAGGATCTGGGTGATGTAAATGTGCAATCGGCCAGCACCCCCTCGATTGCTGTAAAAAAGATGTTTGATATGCGACCTGATCTAATCATTTTAGATATAATGCTGGATAGAGTAAATGGCATCCAGCTTGCCAAGGCGATAAACTGCTTGTATGAAGATGGGATTCCCATTGTGTTTGTTTCGGCAAACCATAGATATAGAAACGACATCATTCTTTCAAACTTTGATCTTAGAAAAGTTACTTTTTTGCCCAAACCAATTGATAGAAAATCCTTGCAAATGATGGTAACTAAGTTACTTTAATTTGTAAGCAAACTTAAGTGTAATGGGCAAAACTGATCAATGGGAGCAATTGGTGTCTGATAAAAAATTTATTATAGAAATAGATAGTGATATAAAAGAACTTATTCCAGATTATTTAGAGAATCGAGCAAAGGAAATAGTGCAACTAAGCAAGGCAACAAGTACACAAGATTTTGCACTCCTAGAGACCATAGGTCACAAACTCGCGGGCAATGCAGGCGGTTATGGGTTTGATGACCTTGGTGTTTTAGGCCTAGCTCTTGAAAATGCGGCGATAGCTCACAATATGGCCTTGATTGAAATTGAAGTATTAAAGATAAAGCACTATGTTGAAAATGTAGAAGTTAAATTTATCTAAATGATCAAGAGAGGAACTTCTACTTCGTTGGCAGTTAACCCTCCGTGATGGGCAGCAAGCTTAAAGGAATGTTTAGAGTATTGCAAAATACAGTCTGTTGTGGCAATTCCAACAAAGTCTCCGATGCGCTCACTGGTGGCGTGACAAAAGCTACCTGGACCTAATAGTTTTAAAGATAAGATCTCTTCTTTAGATAACAAAATAAAATGCTCCCCATACAGTTCATTAAAAATCTTTTGAAACTCTTCACGTTTGCCAACTTTTACGTGAAAAATGGGAACCCGGACGCTCCCTGTAGGAGGGACTATCAGCAGTTTATCTAGTGGTCCATCACTTGTTAATATTAGTGTATTTCTAGAATCAATATCCAGCAAACCATGATCTGCTGTAATAATGACTTTACTGCTGGCCGGCAGGTTTTGCTTGATGCGATATATCTGTTGATCAATTTGTTTTAAAATTTCATTGACTCCGCTAGCTGTCACCCCATTTTTGTGTATAAACGAATCAAGGCCATGATAGTATAAATATTGAAATGAATTTCTCTCTTCTAGCTCATGGAGATCATGAATAAGTGCATCTATCCCCTCACCCAGCTGTTCATAGCCATAGGTCTTTTGATAACCAGCACCGTAGCGCGAATAGGTACTTTTTGCAATTGCCCCATGGGAATAAATTCGCACCTCACTATTAAAATGACTAAACATACTAGGGGCAACAAAAATATCTTGGGCCACAAAACCTAAATCAACTAACTTCTCCCGACTAAATCGATCAACAAACGGGAGTGTAATGATACTTCTTTTTTTGTCAGGCAGATATAACCACCACTCTAGTGCGCCATGATCACAGGGCCACTTTCCTGTATATAACGAAGTTAAGGCCGTTGCTGTAGAGGTTGGGAAAACTGTATTTAGTTTTTGTACTTGATCCAAAGAGCTAACAAATCCATCTTTTGGAAATTGTTTCAACAAAGAGTACCCAAGCCCATCAATTAACAAAAAAATATAATGCTGGGATTTACCAATAGACTTTTTCATTTTTTCCAGACACTGACTTTGTCGCTGATTTGAAACTTCAACATTTAAACCATTAAAAGAAGCTAATGCCTGTGATAGATGAATGTTGTTGCATATGCCCTCTGTGGGATTAATTAGCTGTTTACTATCAAATGCCTGTAATAGTTTCTGTTTTGCACTCAAAGATACCTCTTGTTAGATATTTAATGGCCATATTATACCTGATTTGCTAACCCGTAAATAGTACGATGATTGCCATGAATTTTGGGCGATTATTTTTTATTTAATCTACAAACTAAAAAAATTTTATATAATTATCATTTAAAATACTTCATGCAAAAAAAAGCTTCACAACAACGACAACATACTGAAATCACTAGAAAAAGTGCCAAAACAAGGCGCTTTTATATAGTCTAAATTGCATTAATGAATAAATAAAAATTTTTTGTGGGCAGATTATTAGTTTTTTTAATTTCATGTTAGACTAGTAGTTATGTTATAGGGCAAAAAATAAGCTACAACGAAGGAGTAGTTTATGGGTGCAGATAGGCGAGGAAGAGTCCGCTCTGTTTGTGAACACGAGATTGCACTACGATTTGATGGTAGTGATTTTACAGATTATACAACTCGAAATATTAGCCTAAGTGGTATGTATGTAAATACCAAGAATCCACCTGTTTGTACTTTGCAATCTAATGTAGAAATTATCCTCTCGTCAATTCACGACGACATCAAGCATAAAGTGAAAGGTCACATCGTTAGAATCGAGTCAGAAGGCGTTGCTATTCAGTTTGATAGCATGGATGTAAATGCTTTTGGCTACTTAAAGTTGATTGTCTTATACAGTAGTGAAGACTTAGAAAGCACCATTGATGAGTGCAATAAAAAAGTTGGATTCAAGTAGAATATTCCTTTTTGTTTAATTTAATATTGATAATTATGGTAGTAGTCATTGGGATCGTAAACACTGCTATCAACGGGCACGACACAGCGAAATCCCACATCCGCTCTGGCATTTTTACCCTCTTGCAGTCCACCTGAAAGGTTAGTGGGGTACATTCGTACATGATGCTCAAAGGAGCCACCACTTAAGCTAACATTTACTAAATCAACTGCTGCAAGATTGTCCTCTATCGCATTTTTAATATCAATGCTTCTGCTGACTCCTGAGTTGATCGTAACTTTGATGCTATTTCCGACCACCTCAACTGTCTCTGCTCGAAGCTCTAGTGTTGGATCATCTATAAACTCGACGGATATTTCATTACCACTTATCCCCACCTCTTGTGCTGTAAAAACTAATGGGACATCCGTGATTAAATTGGTCTTACTAATCAACTTAAGATCTAAAGGGCCCGTGCCAGTTGTCTCATTGGGATCGGCCAATTTTGCAACTACTAAGTTTGCAGCATCATCATTGCCATTAATTCCATCAACTAGTGTCTTGGCCGTAGTTGCCGTTGCTGAGATATCTGCGGTAATCGCATTTGATGATACAGTTATAGTTGCACTATTTGAGGTGATAGCTCCACTGTCTTTTATCTCTAGAGATATATCGTTACCAGCAGCAGCATCAACTGCAACCAAATAAGCTGCTTCCGTATCTGATGGATTATAAATTATTAGCTCCACTGGCCTTATTGACAAGCTAGCAGTACTTCCTGGCACACTTGTATAGGGCAATAATTCAAAATGGTACCTACCGGCTGCATCTGATGATTTATAGCTACCACCTGTGGCCATACTACCAATGTTGTTTGTCTCCTTCATAATTGTTTGAGCATTGACATTTATGGCATCATTGTGAAGAGCATTGTGGGTAATACCCGCAGTTGGGCCTATCTCCATGAGATAAGGTGATACGTCGCTAATGGGAAATGGATAATTTGAAGCAAAATCGCGAACGACAGGCAGACCCATTGGGACAATAAAGTGTCCCGCAGAGTAATCCTCATCTTCAATTTTCCAACTACCAAGGGCGGAGTCACAACTTTCATCTCCATTTAAATCGATGCAGGGACCTGTTTGGCCGTCAAATGCATAGGAGTTAAACTGCCCATCCAGAGTTCTAAAGTCATTATTGTTGGGATCCAATTGATACTCATTGGCATCACTACTACTTGTTAGACCAAAACAGCTGTAGTCATCATCACAAACAATTAGATCAGACACCCACTCCATTACATTGCCAATTGTATCTTGGATACCATACCTAGAAACACATTCTTCACTCAACTCATTTTCCCCGGCCAAAATAGAGCCAGTATAGATCGATCTAATACCTGAAGCACCGGTGCCTGGGATGGCGTATAAAAAGCTTGTACTGGGGATAATAACATCCGTATAACCATTTTCTACTCCACTGGCCAGACTCGAGTTACATTTGGACCCACTACTTAATGAAAGACCTTTTTCTTTGGTATTAATGTCAGAGTCGGTAAATTCATTACTCCACGACGAGTAAGCGATCTGTTCTTTTCTGGTGGGAAGCTTAGAATCCAAAGTACCCAAAACACCTTCAATTTGATTTGCATCTATGCTACTTCTCTCGGCGCAAAAAACATAAGCACTCTCTTGGCCAATGTTGGATATAGGTGGTAAAAATGCCGATCTACTGGGTCTTGTAAACTCATCATTGTAGGATGCCAACTCCCCAAATTCTTCCCAATCATCTTTACTTGCAGTACCAAAGCTTCGATAGCAGCGTCCCTTAGATCGATCATAATAGATTAAATTAAGGCCACCGGGAGTGATTAGGTTTTCCATGGGCGAGCCTATCCCAATACAGCCATCTTGACCACACTCAGGTGCTTGATAGGCATCTGAAAAGCTACAACCAGATTCCACTAAATCTACTAGCATGTCGCGACCAAAATCATAGTATGTATAGTTATCGATCAGATCAAGAGTTTCACCTGGTCCGCTATAGGGACAACGATAATTTTTTTCAGGATCAGTTATTGGTTTTGGAGTGGTGTAAGTAATTTGCGGATCGAATGTATCCACTCCAAAGTGCATCATGCCACAAATATCTTTGTTTACCATCCAGCGATGTACAAATGCCATATTTGCAGGTGGAGAAATAATTCTGATCTCTGTAAACTCCTCTCTTGTTGCCGTTGGTAAACTATGCTTGGAATCAACAGGGCGGACTACATAAAAATATACTCGATCAGACACTGCAGTGGTATCGACATATTTTAAAACACTAGACGAGAGCATTGACCTATTCAGCGGTGTTGTAAAATCATAGTCAGACCCAACACTTCTTCGATAAATATTGTGGCCAATTATACTAACGTCCTCATCATCACCTGAGCCGGCCATAATGAAATTATTCCACTCTAAAGTTACAGTCGAAGTGCCAGTATAGCTCTTCCAATCAAATCTAGTCATCGCTCCATCAAGAACGTTTGCATCAAAGCTGCGATAGCAAACTTCAGAGGTCTTATCGTAATAAAAATTATCACTTTTGTTTTGAGTTGGAACCACGTCATTTGGATCAGAGTTGCTCCAAGGAGGCCCCTCTCCCACGCAACTTGCTCCAACACAAGTTGAAACGACACTACTTGAGGAGATATTGCATGAAGATTTAAGCTCGACCCAGTCGGCATTTGAGTTTGCAACAGTTGATAGGTAACATTTAGTGCTACTCATATCGTAAAAGATTGTATTTATCTCATCCGCAGTTACAGAACCAAGCGGTGAGGTAGTACCCATACAACTGTTTCCACTGTTGCATTTATTTTCGCTGTAGTTGCACCTCTCATTTCCAATAACCACATTATTTTTATCTGTCTTAGGTCCAACAGCTGAAATATTTTTCCATCCCTGGTGTATTGCTCCTACAGGATTTACGACATACTCAATTTGCCGTATTGAATAGTTTGGATCAGCAAGTGAGAAATCTACTGGCAACTCATTTGAGTCACTACTGGTTATGGTGATAGTTGCACTACCGGCATAACCTCCAGCGGCCCTCACCTTAAGTAGCAACTTATGATCTTGGGCGGGATTTACTCCATCTTTTAAGCTAATGTTATTGGGATTGCTGGTATCAAGTTTCTCTGAATAATCGGCCAGCTCATCGTCGTCTAGGTCATAATAGGCCTCAATATTTGTCACAGGCAGCAGTATTGGATTATCAGTTGTAAATTTAAAGGTGATGGGCTGAGCATCTTCACCAGGTCCCCCTCCCTCATCGAGCACGATATCAGTGATCACCACAGCCCCACCCTCGTTGGTCACGACTTGATTGGGAGCTGACACCACCGGTGGATCGTCAACCTCATCAAAGTACATTTTTATGACACTTGTACTTTGATTGTTATTAAACAGATAGGTACTATTTGGATCATTTTGTCCATCATCTTTTAAAGTGATAGTTAAGTTGACAACGTTTGGATCACTACCTGGCGTTGATTGATCCAAAGTGGGAGTGATAACAATATCTAACGTTTTGTCTGTAGCATTGAATGTCGAACTTGGAATTAATGCAAAGTTGTTACTATCTACGCTTAAAACATTCCCATCACCCAAGTACATCCTGATTGCGCCATCGGTGGTACCGTAAGTATTGGCAACCAAGGCCGTATTATCACTTACAATTTTGATCCACATATTCTGATCATTTTCTAAAGTATCGGACAAGTTGCCCTGATTTAGTGCTAGTCCAGAGATAGTAATGGGCCGATCTTCTGCTCCATAAACTCGAAGCGGTGCAGAGTTAAATAAGATAACACCCGTTGAGTCTGTAACAGTTTCTGGAGTTTCTCCAATATATGGAAAGTCGTTAATGGCCCGCACTTGCAAGGCCACAGATGTCTCAGCGGAGTTTTGACCACCGGTTTGGACAAAGTAGGTAAAACTTGTCAGTCCATTGAAGTCCTCATTATAGGTCTTCATATTTACAGAAGCAGTACATATGCCATATTGATCACAGCTACAGTCATTTGGATCAACTGGAGATATATCTACAGGATTGTATCCAGTGGCAGTACAACTTGTGGCCAAATCTGCTTCTACATCTGAATACTCGATGGAAAACTTACCCACTAAATTGCTGTCATAACCTGCATCAAATGAATTCCCCACTGCCCCCTCATCTACGAAGGCCACTGTGGTGGCATTTACTGCCGGATCATCTACTGGAGAGATGGTAACATCTATCCTGCCAACCCCTGAATATAGCAGTTGTGGATCGCGAACCCTATAGGTAAAAAAGTCTGAATATGGCAAACGAGGAGATGCTCCGCGATCTACATTGGCTTCGGGATAATATATGTATGCACCTGTAGCTGTATTTAGTGCCAAATTTCCAAGGGCCGGATTGGGGTAAGTGATTATTTCGTAAGTTAAATTATTAACGTCGTTGCCATCAACATCATCAACTAACAAACTCAACTCTCCCACATATCCCAAAGAGTTATCATTCATGCTTATATTGGCGTCAGACACCGTTGGTGCATCATTGACTGGGGTTACTTCAACTCTTACCAGGATTGGATCTGAAGTTCTACCAAACCCACGTACTTGGTAGATAAACTGACCCAAGCCACTTTTATCGGCCATGCCAGAGATATAAACGTAACACTTGGCTCCTATACACTGGCAAGTGGTAACACTGATCAAAGAAGAAGTAATAGAATTTATATCCAAATTACACTCTTGGGCATCTATATCTGTAAAGTTTTTATAGTGCAGCTCTGGCTGAATAACGGTATCTTCTGATACCCCGATTACTTGAATTTCTGCCTGGGCCAGGGACTCGCAGGATCTGGTGTATACGTTAAAATCACTGCCAAAACCGCAGTTTACCTCGGCACCCTTTTCATCCATCTGCGGTACACACGAAAAGTGGAGTACCAGCAGCACAAAAAGAACAAAAATTTGAGATAATTTGCTTGTTATAACCATACCTATTGACTACTCCCTCTTGACCTTATCGTCTAAAACGGCCAGTTCTTTAGGCCTTAAGTCAACTTTATCTGTACCTATATCTATTTTAAGGACAATTTGCACTTGAGTGGACCACTTTCAGCGACTACTGTCTTTTCTGCTAGTTATCCACCCCGTAAATCATATTCATTTACGACAATAATAAAACAAATGACACAAATTCTTGGCATGCTATACTTAAGCTATGGAAGAGGTCTAAAATCAAAGATGCAAAAATATAACTTGACCCCACTTATATATTTCTTTTTTTTAACAATCATTTTAATCAACTTAAATACAGCTACTTGGGCAGATGAGCTGGTGCTTGTCCAATCTGTCTCCAAAACTAGATCCATGTTTGCCATCAGGCGGGGCCGAGAAAATGGAGTGAGCTATGGGCAGATGTCTCTTTTTTCCTCAAAAGACTCTGCTATTGTGGCCAAAGCAGTTGAAGTCAGCAGGCAATTCTCACTATGGCGACCGATAGAAAAAGGGGCCAATGTTCCATTTTCTAAGGGCAATTATGTCATATTTAACCACGCCCTTGAGACTATTTTGACGACCATGGCAGTCTCCAAGCTTAAAATTGATGATTTAACTAAAGTGTTACTGCCGTCCATTGATATTCCAGAACACTCTTTGATAGTCAGAGGTGCCCTGGGACGCTCGATTTATGAATCAATCTCAGAAACTCAATCCAAACAGTCAGTCACCCGCACCTCTTACCAAGTAGAAGTGCAGTACAATCGCAAGTTGTTTGATCAGTTTGAGTTGGGCGGCGGATTTCGCTATGACTATGAAGCTGCAAAAATTGATGAAGTCTCACTGGTCATTCCTACTAATCGATATTTTGTCTTCCTAGAGGCCACCTACCATTTTTATAGATTTCACCGCAAAAAAAGAAATTTTTATGTGGCACTAGGTATTGGGCTTGGAAAGTCGACAACCACAGTAGAGTTAGAGCAGATTGCCGGTAACACCACTCTCTTGCCGGTTGGTCGCTTGGGAGTTTTATCCCGCATTGGCGAAAGTTACTCGCTTTTGACAGAATTGGTCGTCGAGGCAATCTCGACCACTGAATACTTTGCAAACCAACACCAGCAGTCAACCAGTATTATAAATGGCAAATTATCAATAGGCCTCAAGTTTTAAAACATCGTATGCGACTTCTTCGTACGGATGCATAAGCTTCATAGCAGCAACTACTTTTTCAATGTATTTGGGATCGCAAACCATCTCTACTTTCACCTCTTGAACCGTCTCTACCTCATTAGTTTTGCCCACAAAAGGGTCACTACCTTCAAGGGGTCTAAATTGACCAGTTCCCTGTGTCTCAAAGCAGCAGCTATCATAAACGCCAATTTTACCTGCCCCAGCATCAAACATCCCTTGTTTAACTGCTGCGACATGACTGAGTGGAATAAATACTATTACTTTAAACATAATTAGATCATAACCTAATTTTTTCTTACATACTAGAATTTGTCGCAGTCATTGATTGGAACTTTTTTAAATTGGGTAGATAATGAAACTAAGAGCAAGTGTAAACTTTTAGGTAACAATTTTCATGGAGGAAAAGCATGGTTAAAAGTATATTCGTTTTCATACTAATACTTACAGGAATTCAAAACGTCTTTTCTTGTGACCAACACGGCAAAACTGGCATTGTGCCAGAGAATAATTTATACATTGGTGTAGATGCAAAAAATGCTTCAACTGTCACAGAGGAACAATTCAACCAAGTCCTAGATAGAATCAATGAAATTTATGCCCCCATCTTGGAGGCAAAGGGAAAGGAGCTAAACATCGTTCGCAACTGGTCTAGCGGAACAGTTAATGCCTACGCTCAGCAATCTGGCAACACATGGACTATCTCTATGTTTGGAGGTCTAGCAAGACATGATGCCGTGACAATTGATTCATTTGCGCTTGTGGCATGTCACGAAATGGGTCATCACCTAGGTGGACTTCCCAAAAAGTCTTCTTGGTGGGGAGGAAGCAGTTGGGCCAGTGCTGAAGGGCAATCTGACTACTTTGGGTCCACAAAATGCTTAAAACACTTCTTTAGCTTTGACAACAATGACGAAATAGTCGCGACAATGGAAATTGACCCAAAGGCCACTGAGCTTTGTAATCAAGCTTTTAACAACAGTGAAGATGCAGCTATCTGTGCTCGCTCGGGTATGGCAGGGCAATCACTGGGCAACCTATTTAAAGCTCTAAGCAATCAAACAACACCCATCTCTTTTGATACTCCAGATACAAATGAAGTTAGCTCAACTAACTCTGCAGGGTACCCAGCAACTCAATGTCGCTTTGATACTTACTTTCAAGGAGCACTTTGCGATAAGACCATCGAAGATGAAGTTAGCGATGAGGATATCAACCAAGGCGTTTGTACTAGAGCAGAAAATTATCAGCTAGGAGCAAGGCCTCGTTGTTGGTTTAAGCCTGAAGCTATTTAAAACTGCAATTTACAAGCAGCACACTCTTCAATAAATTTGACCAGAAGGCCAATTGTGGCCTTCACATCCAATTTATTTACCATCTCATTTGGTGAATGCACATATCTTGCTGGAACTGAAAGTGTACAGACCGCTCCAGATCCGAAGGCCTGAATACCGGCAGCATCAGTTGCTCCAAAGGGCAACACTTCCATCTGATGTTTGATTTTATACTTCTGTGCTAATTTTTTCATAAACTGAACAATGCCATCATTGGAAATAGAGCCCATATCATTTATTTTAATGGCCACTCCCTCTCCCAATTTAGACACTTGTTGATGCTCTGCAACCCCCGGTGTATCAAAAGCTGCAGTAACATCTATGGCGATAGTAAAGTCGGGAATTAAATCCTTGGCCACGCCCTTAGCGCCCCGCAGCCCTACCTCTTCTTGGGTAGTGCCCACGGCGTAAACGTTGACTTTGCCTAGTTTTTTACTTTTACTGAGTTGCTTCATGGTCTCAAGCACTACATAACAGCCAACTCGATCATCAAAGGCCTTGGAAATACAGACATCACCTTGCATAGTAAATGGTCTATCTAAAACGATGATATCGCCCACTTGGATAACTTTATTTACCTCTTTGACACTTAGCCCTGTGTCGATATACATGTCTTTAATGTCGGAAGCTTTTTTGGCCTCGTCTCGCTTTAAAAAGGCAGGAGTACTTTCAACGATCCCTACAATTTCTTTCTTGCCGACAATGCGAACTCTTTGAGAAATTAAAACTTTAGGGATATGCCCACCTCGCGGTGAGAAGCGAATGAAACCACTCTTGTCGATGTAGGAAACAATAAAGCCGATTTCATCCATGTGACCTGCTATTAATACATTCTTGGCATTTTTTTTATATGGTCTATGTAGCGCTGTGACATTTCCGATATCATCGATAGTCACTTTATGACATGTTTTTTTAAGCTCTTTTTGCATTATATCAATGACTTCTTGCTCGCGACCTGGAATAGCTGCAGCCTGGCATAATTTTTCCAATAATTTCATTTCTACCTCCATTTTCACAAGACCTTAGCCTTGTGCCCGACAAGTTGTAAATATCTTTGTTGCCAATGAATTATATTTTTGAAATTATGCTGGGTAATAAATTTAAAACAATTTTAGTTCATTTTGCGGGAGTTTAAGAAGCTGTGAGTGTTTTTGGTGGAGGCCAATTTTTTGGTGGTAGTATTGAAGTAATTTGTGGCCCAATGTTTTCGGGCAAAACTGAAGAATTAATTAGACGCATTAGACGCGCCCAAATTGCCAGGCAGAAAGTGCAAATTTTTAAGCCAGCAATTGATAATAGATATCATGAGTCGGATGTAGTAAGCCATTCGTCGCAAACCGTCTGTTCAATGCCGGTCCAAGACCCAATGCACATCCTAACCAAATTATATGACTCCACGCGAATTGTTGCCCTGGATGAAGTCCAATTTTTTGATGACTCCATCATCAAAGTAGTATCAAAGCTGGCAAGAAGAGGGTGTAGAGTAATCTGCGCGGGCCTTGATCAAGACTATCAAGGAAGACCTTTTGGTCCCATTGCCCACCTTTTGGCCATTGCAGATCGAGTAGATAAAATACAAGCTATCTGCACCATTTGTGGTGCGCCGGCGACTAAAACCTTTCGCACGGATGTTGAACACAAAGAGCAAGTTTTAGTCGGTGAGAGTAACCTCTATGATGCCAGGTGCCGGGCCCATTGTGACTACTTTGGTGAAGAAGATGACCTGCTTTCTTACTCCAACATTGGAGTAGTAAATAATAATGAAAATATTGAAGGAAGATTGTATGAGCACTGATATCCAGCACCAGTCCCTAAAATATACCCCCAGCAAACTTGAACATCACTATGGAGATAACGTCCACATTCTGGCCAATCCTTATCTACAAACGATGCTGGCCAAACTTGGCAGGGCAGACACACTACAACCTCTAATTAATACATATATTACCACTCTCTACCGCGCCCTTTTGCGCGAAGTGATTAACTGCACTTTTTCTCGACAAAACATTGAGTGGGAAACCAGAATGCATTCATTAAATTCAGAGGCGGTCTTTGGAGGCGAGATTATAAAAGAAGATTTAAAGGTCATATGTGTCGATCTTGCAAGAGCGGGTCAGCTTCCCGCCCACCTGTGCTTTGATGAGCTAAACTACCTACTGGCACCTGAAAATTTAAGGCAAGACCATATCTACTTAAACCGCAAAGTGGACAAAGATGGCGTCGTCGTCGGAGTCGATGTCAGTGGATCAAAAATTGGAGGAGGCAAACAAGATTCTGTTGTGCTATTTCCAGATCCCATGGGTGCAACAGGTGGCAGCCTTTCATACGCTGTCTCCCACTACAAAGAAAAAGTAAAAGGCAATGCTACAAAGTTTATAGCACTGCACCTGGTAATAACTCCAGAGTACGTGGCCCGGATGAGTAAAGATCATCCCGATTTAGAAATTTTTTCCATCAGACTAGACCGGGGGCTCTCCAGCAGCGAGGTTTTAAAATCTACTCCAGGAACCCACAAAGACCAAGAAAAAGGGCTCAATGACATCCAATACATTGTCCCAGGGCTAGGGGGAGTAGGAGAAATTATTAACAACTCATTTGTATAAATTGTTATAAAAAGGCCCATCATGTTGAGTAAAAAAGTTGGTGGAATAGGTTTAAAAGGTGGGCGCCGAGATCAATTTTATTTTTGTTTATTAGAGTACTTCCCCAAAGATCACCGCCTATTTTTGCGTGCTGTTTTAAACATGCCCGATGAGACTGCAGCCGATGGCAATGAAGCTATCAAAAATTGGATTGAACAATTTCAGTTAAAAAAATTGGTGGTCGATTTTCCCTTAACCATGCCTGAGTGCTTCGGTTGCACTCTAGATTGTCCAGGCAGTACACTGTGCCCAAAACCATCTATTAAGCAGGTTGGCAAAAAAATTGACGCCCTTTTGCAAGAGCACAAAAACTCCTCTTCCAAACTTTTGTCGCGCTCGCTTACACGAAGATTAAAAAAGGGACTACTCCCCTATTGGAATCGCCCCTTAGATTTTTGGATTTGGAGTAAATACTACGACCAGCTCATGGAGCTTTTTAGCATCAGCTACGATTCATTTGGCACCACCTCCTTGATGCTTTTGTCGCGCTATACTTATTTAAAAAAGCACTTTCCCAGCACTCTGTCTATTTATGAGGGCAACATCTACCTGTGCATGATGCAGCTACTTGAGGCCAAGATTATCACCAAACAAAACCTGCAGGACTTCAACCACTATATTAAAGGTGTTGAGTCGAGGCTCGATATTGTCATGAAACTAGAAAAGCATTTAAACCTGTTTATCTATAAACATGATTTAGAAATAATTGTTAAAAATAGAGTGGCATTTGATGCATTTTTAATGGCCACCATCGGCTTTCATCAAGTAGTCAAAAAGGTCAAACCAATCCCCAAATGGGCATCATCTAAAGATCTTAAGTTTTTAATTCCTGATTTTGGGAATTAGGTACAGAAGCTGGTTTTTTATACATCAGACCCAAGGCCACAAATAGATATAGTAGTGATTGAGTAATAAAGCTAATACCAATTCCTGGTGCCCCAAGCACCACCAAGGCCCCAAATAAAAAAAAGAGGATCGAAGCAGGCCAAGTAATAACTGCCAGGTAGGTTCTGGCAAAACGTTTGTTAAAGGCATGAGCAGTATAGATCATGATGTGAAATAAGATGATAAAGCTTAGCACCGTTATTAGTGTTTGCGTTAACACCTCAAATAGCTCTCTTTGAAATTCTGGAGGAACTTGAGCAAGTCCCATTTCAGCTTGAACTTTGACAACCTCTTCCATGGTCATTTCATAGAGGTTGTAGTCTGTATATCTAAAGTATAAATAGCTACAAAGCACCATATCCCCAATAAAGCAAAACAAAATAGTTAACATTTTAAATGTTTTGTCTGGTATCTTGTGGTACTGTTGCTTCATACATTTACCCTTTGAAATAAAAAATTGATTAACATAATAAATTATAGGCACAAAAGATGTTACTGCAAGTTTTTCTTCTAATTGTCTCCCTGGCCATTTTGTATTTCGGCGCCGAGTTTGCTTTGGAGTCGGGAGAAAAAGTTGGCCGATTTTTTGGCATGTCTCATCTGGTTATAGGCCTTCTCATTGTAGGATTTGGAACATCTCTGCCTGAGTTTTTTGTCTCGCAAATTTCTTGCTTTCACGGACACAGCGATATAGCACTTGGCAATGTCATTGGCTCTAACATCGCCAATATTTTTCTAATCATGGGGAGTGCTGCTTTATTTGTTCCACTGCATCTGGGCTCTGCCAGCATTAAACACCAGTGCCTTTTGCATTTGGTTATAACCTTCTTATTGGTTGGCGTTTTGTTTCCAGCGAACTTTACATGGATCTCCTCCGCTGTTTTAGTTGTCTTTTTTATTGTTTACCTATATCAAACCTTTAAAAAAATGAAAAAGGAAGAAGCCAAAAACCCTCATGCCAATGGAGAAAAAGAAAAGATAAAAATTTTGCATTTTATTAAGCTGATAATCGGTTTTGTCTTTTTATATTTTGGTGGGGAGTTGTTGGTATCTTCTGGTAGCAAATTGGGCACTCTTTTGGGCATCTCTGAATATGTAATCTCCGCCATTTTTGTCGCCTTTGGTACCTCTTTTCCAGAGCTTGTAACTGCCATGGTGGCCTGCTATCGCAAAAAAGATGCCGACTTAATTACCGGAAATGTAATTGGCTCAAATATCTTCAATATTGCCTTTGTACTGGGAAGCCTTGGCCCTTATAATTTTGCCATCAAAGGTAGCTACCTACCAGAGCTTGCCACTTTAGTTTTTGTGGCCTTTTTGTTAATTGCCCTCTCCCATAAAAACTTTACTTTTCGCAAAATTGGGGGCGTCATTTTTCTATGTACCTATGTGGGAATGGTCTATTACTGGCAGGCGCTTTAAAGCTTAGTCGTATAGCCCGCGCTGCAGTTTGCGATTGACATCTTTTTGTGCCTGATCGTGGCGCTTATCATAAAGTTTTTTACCCTTGCCCAGTGCAATTTCGATCTTGATGTAGGATCTTTTGAAATAGATCATAGTAGGAATGAGGGCCAATTTTTCAGTTTTCATTTTATGGTGAATTCTAGTTATTTCTTTTTTGTGCAGCAGCAGCTTTCTTCTTCTGGCCTCTTCGTGATTGTTGATATTGCCAAAGTCGTAGTGAGGAATATTGACATTATGAATCCACACTTCACCATCTCTGCCAATGGTCACATGAGACTCAGCAATGCTAACTTTGCCGGCACGCAAACTCTTAACCTCAGTTCCCACTAAGACAATCCCGGCCTCAAATTTCTCTTTGAGAAAATAATCGTAGGAGGCCCTTTTATGTTTTGCAATAATTTTAATCCCCATACTTGATACCTCGATACAATTTTTGCACTTGTGCTAAGCTCAATGTCTCAGCTCTTAACTTGGGATCAATCCCTTGCTTTTGTAAGTTACTAAGCACTTGCGTGGAGCTATAAAAGGCGCATAAGACCGTTTTAACCTGCTTTCTTTTAGAAGAAAAGAGGTTTCTTAAAAACTGCTCAAACTGACCAAACTCCTCCAAAGGGATCACGGGATCAACTCTTCGCTTAAAACCCAAGACAATAGATTCAACCTTTGGTGGCGGCACAAAAGATGCTTTGCTTACATCGATAATTTTTTGGCACTCAAAATAGTTTTGAGAAAGTGCATATAGCGAGCCCATAAACCTGTTTTTGGAAGTAACTTGAGGAGTGATTTTTTCTCCAACCTCTTTTTGAAACATCAAAGTCATATACTGGATCTCTACAACCTTCATAAAGCTTATAGTTAAAGGTACTCCCACATTGTATGGCAGATTGGATATCAGCCAAATCTTACCTCGCCCTAAATCGTGCTTATTAATTAACTCTGGAAGACTAATTTTTAAACAGTCATCAATCGTAATTTGCTTTGGATCGATAAAGTCACTTAGATGTTCAAAAAAACGCTTATCTTTTTCAATAACATGCATTGGAAGTTGATGATTGGCCAAATGCTTGGTTAAAACTCCAGGACCTGGCCCTACTTCTATAATTGCCGATGCATCTTGGTAACGCTGCTTACAGATCTCATCAATCACTTTTTGATCGTGCAAAAAATGTTGCCCCAATCTTTTATTGGCATGTACTCGCTTCACTTGTTGCTACTTTTTTTAGTTTTTGTCTTATTGATAAATCTGCCACTGGCATCCATTGACAAACAATCGGGAAATGGCACTTTTTGATGTTCATTTCTCAAGGCCCAGTTGGCAATCATCGCCCCATTATCAGTACAAAATTGCGGTTTTACAAAATATACATCTGGATAAGCACTGGTCAATTTGTGTCGCAAATTACTATTACATGCAACCCCTCCTCCCACTACAATCTCAAATGGGGAAGTACAAAGCTGACTTGCTTGCTCGATAGCATATTTCATCTTCAGCTTCAAGGCCTGGGTGATCGCTTCTTGATAACAGGCACACAAATCAAATAGATTCTGCTCAAACTCTTGTCCTTTAACATATTTAAACTCGGGATTTTCTTTTAAAAAAGTCGCAAGGGAGGTTTTAACTCCTGAAAAACTCAAAGTCGCATCTTGGGAGTGAGCAAGGCCCACTGGAAACTTAAATCTTTTGGTGTCGCCATTTTTGGCCAGCTGATCAATAATCACTCCGCCAGGGTAGCCCAGCCCCATCAATTTGGCCCCCTTATCAAAGGCCTCTCCGGCGGCATCATCTACCGTGCTACCTAGTATCACAAAATCACTGCTTGATTTTACCAAAATAAATAGACTATTGCCGCCACTGACTACCATGCCCAGGTAGGGATAGTTGATTTTGTCAGTCAGATGGATTGCCTCCAGGTGGGCGTAAATGTGGTTAACGGCAACGATGCTTTTTTTATGAATCAAACTTATAGTTTTTGCAGCATTAAGTCCGGTCAGAAGTGGCCCCAAAAGACCAGGATGGGTAGTAACCCCAATTAGGTCTATCTGATGAGGTGTAAGGTTTGCCTCATTAAATGCCTCTTCTAACAGAGGAGTAAGCTTGGCGACGTGATTTCTTGAGGCGATCTCAGGTACTACCCCACCCCACTTTTTTAACAACTTCTCCTGGGAAAAGCTGATATGAGATAAAATCTTCGTCGTTTGGTCCTGTCCTTCTAACAGACAAACGGAAGTATCGTCACAACTAGTTTCAATTCCAAGTACAATTTTATTTTTCATCTTAATTTTGTCTTAATGCTGCCTTAATGCTGCCTTAGCGGGCATGAGACCTCTTTGAATCTCTTTTTAAAATCTTGGGCCTTAAGATCTCCATACCTACCCATATTATCTTGAACATACCACCCATTGGATCTGTCCCGAGTGTGGCATTGTAGACATTTTTTCTTCATTTGGGCAAGCTTAACTTTTTTTTCTGCCACGACTTCATTTGCCACAAATGGGTGCTCTAAGTGCTGGGTGTGACAATTTAAGCACTGGACATTGGCATAGTTGTGAGTAACCTTCATGGAGTCATCCAGCTTCTCCCAATTTTTTGAAAGCTTAAACAACTTATTTTTGTTTAGTTTTCGAACCGAGTGCACATTTTTCATCACCTTGCCAAGCTTCTGCCAATATTTTGATTTTTGGGATTTCACATCGGCTTGGTCCTGACTCTCAAAGACCACAATGTCATCTGCCTTAAAAAAACCATGGGGGCTATCAAGGCCCAGGGAGTGGCACTTGACACACTGCAGATTACTTTCCTCTTTAGAGGCGATTAGACTTTGGTAGGCCAAAGCGTGTGGAGTTTTTCGCCAAAAGTCGACTTGAGGAGCATGACAGTCTACACAACTGGCCGATGTATTGTACTTTAAAATCTCATCCCCAGATTCAAGCATACTCTCCTGCTCCTGCAGCTGGATCTTGCGCATATTGATTTTATGATCGTCAATAAAGCTGATAAAGGGATTGGGATGCAAGTTTTTCTCAAGCCCTACCCGCACTTCAATAATCTTATAGCGGTCTTTTAACCTACCCCGATCCAAGCTAAATGCCAGATGTCCCAAATAGTGATTGCGCGAGAGCACCTGGACCAATTTGGTTTTGCCCTCCTCTACTGCAAAGCGATTGAAGCTTTGAGAGTGTGCCCCTAAAAACCAATCGATGAAGGGATACTTTTTGGCAATTTTTTGATCTTCTTGCATCCCACTATGAGATAACACCACCAAGCGATGAAAGGGATTATCCTTTTGATACCCATCGCGCTCCAGGTCTTTTACCACTTTTTCTAGTGCGCCATTTATGGGTAGAAAATGCATTCTTACCTCTTGTGGCAAAACCCACGGGTAGACAAATCCCACTAGGTATATCTTATTTATCCCCCGCTCAATCTTAATCCACGGTTTGTGCTTAAAAAGCTTTTCGTTTTTTAAATTACTAACCAAAATGTCAAAGGAAGCATTGGCCACTAATTCCTTATAAAATGACATTCCCGCGGCAAAGTCTTGGTCTCCAGGCACATGCACCTTTAGTCCTATTTTATTTAGCCCCACTAATAAATTTTTGGCACCAAAAGTTAGTGACTTTTCCATCGGCTTTGGAACAGTGACCGAGGGAAAGAATGTGTCGCCAATATCCACATATAGATATTCCAAATTATTACTTTTAAGATCTGAAAAAACACCTGCGGCTTGAGGTAGGCCTCCCAAGGGGAAGTGTCTGCAACCACAGGGATGAGTCTCACCGTTTATATTGTGAGAAAAGATTATGGAAAATGTGGAACCTTTTGGCATATCAGACATTACTGACTGGTCATCAATTTTGGCGGTAAAAAGGGTGCAGGAGTATATTGCCCCAACGACTATTAGATAAATAATAAGCTTGCTGGTTTTTTTCATGAGCAGTCCTACTTAAACGCTAAAACTATCTTAAGCGCTAAAACTATTGTTTTTAATTCATTTCATTTTTTTTAAAATTATCATTGCTTTTTTTGCCGAGCGAGAATCTGGATAGCGCTCCATCACTTCTTCTAATGTCTGCTTGGCCTCCGATTTTCGGCCTACGCGCTTGAGGCTTTTACTTAGAAATAGCATACCATTGGGATTAAAGGGTGACTTGGGGTATTTACTAAGCAGTCTCCCAAAATAAATCATCGCATTGCTATGATTTTTAATCATATACTCGGACATCCCCAAATTGTGTAGGATTCTGGCCATTTTGTTACCTTTGAACTTTCTAGACTTGGAAAGCTTGGTCAACATCTGCTTGGCCTTTTTGTACTTGCCAGATCTATAAGTTTTCATGGCCTTGTCATAAGAGGAAGACACCTTAGTAACTTTTTTGTTATTCATCTTTTTAAGGGTGTCTAAAACTTTACTGATAAACTCTTGTTGCACCTCTAATTTGTCTTCAAGTTCCTGAATTTGTTTTTTCTGCTCATCCACCTGCTTTAACAACCCACTCTGGTTTTGTTGTAACACTGCAATTAACTCTTTTTGAGTTTTTTGAAATTTTTTATTCTCATGGGTCTTAAGTTCTACCTGACCAGAAAGCTTAGCAATTTTTTCCTCGAAGTCTTGCAAGTAAACTGATTGATCGGCCGAAGCTCTTTGAGACTGAACCATCTGAACACTTAAAGTATCAACAAGCTTTTCTCTTTTAATCTCTTCAGAGGTTTTGCAACTAACAAAAACAAATAGTAAACTGACAACAATTAATAATTTTGATGACACATTCATATTAATATCCACATTGATTTAGGTAACGTTAATCGTTATTAAAAGTTATTATAAATTATTATAAGTTATTAAAGGCCATTATAATATACAAAATATCATTGATCATCTAAAGAAGCTTTTCTAACCGCAACAAATTCGGCCTTTTCAGAAAATTTCCTCGATAAAATTGCATACTGTTTTGCTTTGTTGAAATACTTTCTTTTGTATGAAGACTTAGCTTTGAGGTAGTAGTATTCGGCCTTTCTAAAAAAACCAGGGGCCAGCACATTGGCCTTTGCGGCCTTGGCCGCCCAAAATGCTGATGCTGCATAACTCATGTCTTCTTTAGGGCGAGTAGTGGCCAAGCCGCAGGCGCTTAACAGTATTACGAGTATTAGAAATCTCAGATTGCCCAAAACACCTCGCATTTTAAACGCCCTTTCATGGATCTACCAAAAGTATTTCAAACAGGTTGCATGTAACGTTTACAAGGCCTAAGCTTATTGTGAAGTAACTACAAAGTTGCCACGTCTATTTTGTGACCATGCATCCTCGTCGTGTCCGTAAGCTACCGGTCTTTCTTTCCCAAAAGAGATCGTATCCAGCCTTGAAGACCTAATTCCCAAAGCAATCAAATAGTCTCTAACCGACTTTGCTCTTCTTTGCCCCAGCGCTAGGTTGTACTGTACCCCACCTCTTTCATCGCAATGACCTTCAATCTGAATTTCAACATTGTCATTTGCTTTGAGGATGTCGGCATTTGAGCGCAGTAAATCCTTGGTATCACTTCTAAGTCTAGAAGAATTGAAATCAAAATAAACAGTTCTAAGTCCCCCGGCCTTTCTTGAGTCTGAATCAGAATTTAACTCAAACACCTCGTCAGCACGTGCGGCCAGATCTGCCTCATCATAAGTTCTAATTTTGCCAGTTCTTTTCTTCGAACTACTTCCACAACCAGAAAGCCCCACGGCCATAATTAACACAAGTAGCAAAACCTTTGTCATCTCTTTCATCCCAATCTCCTTACTTTTGAAAATAACTTTTGCAATTTTTAAAGTCCAACAGTTTCAAAGCTATTTAAAAATAAAACTGCAACTATAACTATCTCTTGTTTATCTTAAGTGTCCTATTTAAAATCAGTAATTATCTCCTATTATGTAGCTAAAATCATTAATGATAAAGTAAAATATTTTCCTCCTTTAAAATGGGCAAAAAGGTCCCTTGCTCTCTGCTCATTACCCGCGCCTTCCTGTCAACTACTTGCAAGTTACTGGTTGCTCCACTTTGGCCCTCCCCCAATTTTTTAGCTTCTTTTTCACAACAAGAAATGATAGTATGCACCTCACAAGCGGATACCAAACGCACATTCGAGTAAACTTTTAATCATTGGGGGTGTCCTGGTTTCGACAGGGAATGTAGACATTTAGTGGGCGTGTCTGGGTTGGTCTCTTGGCCCAGTAAAAAGGAGACTACAAAATAATTGCTGAATCTTTTGATTTTGCTCCAGCTATGGCCGCTTAGTCGGTTCCAGGTTGTGAGGGGTTAGCATCCAAGAAACAGAAGCTAACAAACAAGGCATTACCCCCTTGTTAATCAGGGTTAGCTGGAGTTGTCGGTAATACCAGGTAAAAAAATATCCGAGGTTTGTCAGGTGCACGAAACCCGAATAGCCTTGTCTGCTGGCAAAAAGTGCAGACTACACACGTAGGCCGCCATTTGAAAGATTCTTTGGACGCGGGTTCGATTCCCGCCACCTCCATATCAACTCTTGAGGCACTCAAACAACATTTTTAACGTTTTCACTTTTTCCAGACAAAGGACTCCTGGCCCTAGGAGCAAAGGGGAATGAGTTCGTGCGTCCAACATTTATAGCCTGCATCGTGTCAAAGCAAGCAGCTTAACTGCTCATAAAGTTATTTGATTAACTTCCCACCAAATGCCATTGATTTAAATCCCTCTGGAAGAAAGTATGTATGAATATTTTCTTGCGGTCGATTTAATAATTTACCTATTTCAATGGCAAAGTTTTCTGCAATAGATTCTTTTTCTTCATCTGTTGGATTGTCTCGTTTTAGTAATTCAATAAAAACTGGCCGAAGCTCATTTGAAGATAAACCATTTTCTGCATAGTTTTCTTGAGATAGGTATTCTAATTTAACCCAAGTTCGACCATCAGAAGTACCTAGAATTTCTCCCGCCTTATTTGCAATTTTTTGAGCGATTCCATCTTTTAAAAAATCACAATCACCAATAATTTGCACATCTAATATAGGCATCTTTTCATCCTTTTTTATAAAAAATTCTATTCTCATTTTCCCCACTTGTCTCTATCAAATATTCAGCACTATCGGTCAACAAACATCACTTTTATCAACAACATATATTTTTGAAAAAATTTTTTCTCCAAAATTTTAAACGTTGGCCAATCCAAGTAGTCACGCCAGAACGTCAAATCTTTTGTTTCACCTTAACATCATGGAATTTCATAGTTACTTTTCCTAGAAAAACCGGCAAGCGCCAACTGCCAACTCTTGCAACACTGATAAACACAGGCATCTACGCCACTAAATGTTTGCCAAAGCACCTCTTTTTTGATATAAATTGACATCTCCAAAACGAAGGAAAGCCCCATGAACACAGCCACTTTGAACGACAAACAACTGCTTGCAAATACAAAAATACTAGTAAATAAAGAGAGCGAGATCTCCGTAAAAATACTGGATCATTTGGCCGAGATAGAGCGCAGGAAACTGTTTTGTGATCTTTCATACTCATCTCTTTTTACGTACTGTTTGGGGGAGCTGGGATTTTCTAAACAGGAGGCCTTTAGAAGAATTGATGCTATGAGATTGGCAAAGAAGATGCCGGAAGTTAAGGCAGGCCTTGACAAGGGAAGCTTAAGTTTAACCAATACCAACATGATTAGCTCCCTATTTAAAAACAGTGAAATAGCTGATGATGAAAAAGTTAAGATTGTTAAAGATGTTGAAGGTATGAGTAAAAAAGAATGTGAGACCAAGATTGACAAGATAAAAGATGACCTGGGAATTACTCCTACTCCAAAGAGCGAGCGCAAAAACAATGAGCAAGGAGGTGGTGTTAGACTACATCTATCTTTAAGCAAAAACACTGCTCACAAGCTGGAAAAGCTTAAAGGGCTTCTTGCACATAAGAAAAATCACTCTACTGAGGAATTATTGGATCTGATGTTAGATAATATGATTGAGAAGACCGAAAAGAAGAAATTTAAATCATTAAAAAAATCAAGTCCACAATCAAGTCCAAAAACAAGTAACAAACAAACTCGCTACATAGACAAGGCAACAAAGGAAGAAGTCTATACTAAAGCACATGGTAAATGTGAAAATTGCGGGTCAGTATATGCGCTTGAGATCGACCATATCAACAATTATGCAAAAGGAGGCAGTAATGACTCAACTAATCTGCAACTTCTATGCAGGGCCTGTAACTCAAGGAAGGCCATTGTAGATTATGGAATAAAAAAGATTGAGAGCTTTACTTTGCCTGGGAAATGTGTGACCAAACCCAAACAGTGTGAGCTACTTCTATGAAATAAGGAGGCCAAAACTGACTAATTCATATAGGTGTATAACCTATGTCTCAAAAAGAACACCATAGTGCCAATTATTAATTAAAGGCCCCTCACCTATCATGACTTAAAATTGTATTTTGAAAGACAAAAAATAACCAGCTATCATCAATATCCACCCAATAACATACAAGTAGGTATTAGTTCGACTCATAGGATGACAGCCAATCGTAAAAAACTTCCGTTGTTTTATAACAGACCATTTAGCTTTTAAGAACATCCCAAATCCGATGAGTGAAACTGGTATCCCCCATATCACAACCTCTTTGCCTACAGAGTACTCATAAGAATAACCAAAAAAAATAACCACTAAAGACATAATCACAAGCCCGAAGTGTATCCTTCCAAGCCCTGTATTTAAATAATTATGTTCCATACTGCACCTCACCGTGTATAAAAGCTATGCACTTCAATACTATTAAATATAAAATATTGGATAGCCAATAGCAAAAAAAAAATATCTTGGTCCATTCCATAGACACAGAGAACACTTGTTTTAAAAAATTGTGTGAAAGATCATATAGCTTTACCGACGATCTCGACAATATCTTCTAGCTTAAATGGTTTTTTTAAGTGACCTAATACTCCTAAATCCTTAAGGCCGTTAAGATCAATATCATCCCTGCCTGTTATTAGAATAGATGGTATTACCCTCCCCTCTCTTTTTAGCAATTTGAGCAATTCAATACCGGTCATAATAGGTAACTCAACATCTAGAATCATTATATGAATTTTATTATGCACAATTAAATCGTAAGCTTCCTTGCCGTGAGTCGCATTGATTATACAATACCCTTCTTTTTTTAAAATTGTTTTAAGAAGCATATTTGTTGGAACATGGTCCTCAATAATTAGAATAGTTTTTTTCATATTACTTTCATCCTGAAAGGAATGAATATTTTTCACAATCGTTTTTAGTGATTAACTAGATTTTTGCAATATGTCTTGCGATATACGCAATTTCTTAACTTATTTTGACCATAATCCAGAAAATACTTGACCTATAGAATTAGCCATGACGAAAGGATAGCTAAAATAATTGAAAATAATTTCTACAAAAAGCACTTGTGATGGCCTTATTGATCGCAGTTTTCATATAGTGCAATATTTTCCCCCTATAGCTATGTAAATAAGAATGCGAAACTAGTCGAACATTAATAATTAATAACAAGGCCGATGTAATGAGTTATTTACTAGAGCATCGCGATGAATCCGAAAGGCTAGAACAACAAAATAAACAAAGTGCATATTCAATCGAAGAAGAACTTTGTTACCTAAGTATTAACCCAAATGATAAAGTTTTAGATGCAGGTTGTGGTGCAGGAACTTTGTCGCGGTTTTTAATAGATAAATTTAATCTTCATAATGTCAGTGCTTGCGATCACTCAGAAATTAGAATTCAACAAGCAAAAGTAAAGTCTAAGAACTACCAAAATATTCATTTTTCACAAGCAAACATTGAAATGCTTCCATATGAGGAGGAGGTGTTCGATTATGTCATTTGTCGACTTGTCTATGAGTACCTAGATAGGCCCATAGAGGTTACAAAAGAATTTAGACGTGTTTTAAAACCAGGAGGCAAGGCCTATCTTATCGATGTCGATGGACTGTTTTTTAATATCTGGACCTCCAATCAAAAACTAAATACTCTTCTTGAAAAATTAAAACGTGGTATTAGTATTGATCTATTTGTCGGTAGAAAATTGCCAATCTTTTTATCGGAAACTAATTTTTCTAACATTGTCTGGAATGCAACAGTTCATCGTTTTAATAATCATGAAGAGTTAAAACAAGAAAGAATTAATAACATTGATCGATTGAGATTCTCAAAGGATGCCTTCTCTAAAATTTTAGGCGGAGATGAAGTTTATAATGAGTTCATGGAGCTTTATTTAGAAGAAATGATGAATATGAACAATACATTATTTTTTAACAAGATCATTGCTGTTGGACAAAAATAACGAGAATATTTATGAATCAACCTATACACCATAAATTAAAAATTGTTATCATGGAATCTCCTTATTATACACTTAGAGATAACATGCTTGCCAGAGAGTTATTTGGTAAAGTTCTCGGTTCCAGATTAGTTTCTTATCTAAAAAGCTATCCCGAAAACGTATTTCCTTTAAGCACAGAAGACTTCTTCTCTCATCATATTATTATTTGTGAAGATTACGAAACAAAACTTGAGCCAATTTACTCATTTAAAATAACTCTTAATGAAATGTGTATCAAATACGGAACAACATTTCCAATAGTCGATATGCTACAAAAAAGATATCACGGACAATTTGAGTTTAAAAAACTAGAAAAATTTGTGAATGAAAAAATTGCAAACGTATCAAATTTTGCATATTTTGGATCACGTTCAAAAACAGTTGAAAGAAGCTTAACTAAGGAAGAGTCCATCTTTCTATTTCATCTGGGCCTAATGGCACTTGTAAATGCAAGTCATTATTTCAATATTACCGAATTCATATTGTTTGGAGTGCTCAATAATGATGCTTATAAATATTGCGAAATGATGGGAATGAAAAAAGTGATAAATAATACAGTAATTCTCGATTCACTGGGTTCTTGTTCGGCATATGTATTGCACAAAGAAAAATTTTCTGATTTAGCAATCAAAACTAGTCAAGAATATTCAAAATACTGGAATAATCGACTACATATAAGTGTAGAGGATTATCTAGCTCATAGCTACAAAATGACAGGGTGATAATTTTTCAAGGTTTACTACATATTCACAGTATGGATCACCATGGTACAAGCATCTGCTTTCAGTAATTGAAGTAAATTTATTACTCGTATAAAAAGAAACTGCTGAAAGTGATCCTTCTACATATTTACAGATATATGAGTTTGAATAGATATCTTGTTTTAATCCATTTTTCATCTTTTCAGTAAGATGCTTTCTTATAATTGCTTTTCTGCTTTTTATTGAAACAATCTCGTATAAAAAACTTGTTTCAAAATGTCTTGAAATTTCTTCTACTACTTTTTCATAACTTTCTTTAATGCTTAAATTATTAAACGCATTTCCAAATGGCCGACCAATATTGTAAAAGCCGCTGAGCATCCCAAGCTTTTTCATGTGATAATTACTATAGCCATGGTATCTATGCAAATAAAATAAAAGATCTGAATTCATGACAGTAGATATTTTTTTATCAATATTTTCATTGAAAAAAAATGACTTCTTTATCTGTAGATAGTTTAAAGCATCACTAACAACAGGTTTTGGGCAATTGTTAAGTATATTATGTGCAACCCTTCTTGATGAATAATTATTAACCAAATATCTCGATGCAGTATATTCTTCACCTCTTAACTTAGAGCCCACACAATTAAGGTCAATGTTTCCTTCAAAAAAATTACACATTGAGATCCCACAAAAATCTCCTATGTGTTTTAAAGACTCTGTATCTAATACTCCTTTATTCAAGGCCCTTTTAAATGCTCTTTTGGTAATATTAAAATTTGCAATAAGAACGTCATCTGCAAATTGATCCTTTAAAAACGAAAATAACTGTTTTATATTTTTTGTTGACCTTATGTCATGTTGACTTGAAACACACATCTCTTATGGCCCTTAAAAATAGATTCTTTTATTGTTACCAAGTTTTTAGCTTTCATAAACTCATGAAAATATGAAGCAAGATAAAGTTCAAAAAAATTACCAAGGATAGGATCATCACGGTATAATTTCATGTTTACGTGTTCATTAGGTCGCACTGATATCTCCATAGATTTATTTGTAATATGATCAATTGTATAGCGTTGGTTTCTCTCATAATTAACATTGAGATTATTTACCATCTCTTTTAACTTATCTATACCATATAATTGTTCATATTTATAAAAATTTTCACCATGTCCCTCTCTGTATGATGCTGCAGACTTTGTATATTGTGCAATTTGACCCATAGAATTAAGTTTTCCTTTAAGAACAGAATACTGCATCATTCTTAAGGTAAAATTAAAATCTATTGGATTATTGATGTTTGTAAATAATAGATGATCTACATGTTCATGTTTACAAAATTCTTCAAATATTTCATCTCCCCACATTTGTTTAAAAAGGAAAGTATGTATTTGGGCCGTTTTTCCGTAAGTAAATCTATCATGTCTATTGGGAGATAGTTTTTCAATCAGCTCATCTTGGTCTTGCTTATGTGTAGTGATAATTCCAGTGCTTATAGAGTTAAAATTAATATTAAAAATAGTACAAATTGTCTCCCATATATCAGTATCAAGAGAAATTTTTCCATTAACAATCCTATTGAATTTGTATGCTGAGAGATTAAGCCTGCTTGCAAGATCTTTTTGAGTTATCTCTTGGGTTTTAAAAATGTACCGAAGAATATTCTTAATATTATTTTTGTGATTTTTGATCATTAATCAAACCCAAAATCAAAGTTAAAAGAAACTGTAATATATGCCCTATGCAATATGCACTGGTGCATATTATTCATATTGTACTTTTTTGTGAAGAAAAAGCAACTAATTAATTAGATCTATTGAGAGCACAATTTAGTCATAGCAAGCCTTTTTGACATCATACAATACAATTTAGTGTATCTTCTCAATGGATATAACAAAATTAAATTTTTTTATGTATATAATACTCTAGTTTATCAAAAATCGCTTTTTCAAACCTGCTCGGTATGGTTAAAACTATTGCTATGTAGCCCCCTATAATTATTTATGACAAAATTATTCAAAGATTATATGGTAAAAAAAATTAAAGCACATTAAGTAATTGGACACCGAGTCAAAACATGATAAACAAAGACTACATCACAGTACTAGGCCATACAATTTCCTATTTAGAATGCAACTCTGAGTTAGAAAGGACAGTTCTCTTCATTCATGGCAACTCATCATCCAGTAACGCATTTCAAACTCAATTTGAACTCATTCCTGGACATAGAATTATTGCATTAGATTTATATGGTCATGGCAAATCTGATAAGGCCCAGGCCCCAGATTTATATAGTTTTTTAGGGTACGAAAATCTCGTCTGTTCTTTTATACAACAATTAAACCTTAAAAAAGTTATCCTAGCAGGCCATAGCCTTGGCGGTCATGTTGCGATTGAGGCCACCGCAAATCTTATAGATGAAGTAACAGGAATCATTGCTTGGGGCACACCTCCACTTGATATACCACCAGATTTAACCAAAGCATTTTTACCTAATCCCAACACTGGGTGCCTCTTCCAGGAAAACCCAAACAGAAATGATGTTTTAAAATTTATCAATGAAAATCTTGTAGGTGACAACCAAAATCATGAATTATTTTTAAAAGATTTTTATGCGACAGACCCATGCTCAAGAAGCCTAATTATGACAGCTGTCACTAATTGCGTGTTTAAAAATGAAATTGATATAATTAGAAATATAAAAATCCCAACTCTGCTTTTACACGGATTGCAAGAAACAATTATCGATGGAAAATATTTTGATATTTTTGATTATGGTGATCTTCCCCATGTTGAAATCAAAAAAATAGATTCTGGTCATTATCCCCACATTGAAAATCCGAAACAATTTGCAAATATTATAGTCAAATTTTTGGATTCAATAATTTAAATAAAATGTGTCCGAAAAAAGGGTTGACCCGTTAGTTGCCTATTGAGATATTGCTAAGAGAGCTTAATTTGTAAGCTGCAAATCATAAGCTCCTTCCAATTTGTACGGTAAACTCATTATAGTTAAGCTCTGAATCACCTGAAATAAAGTAAATTGTGGCACCAGCTCTTAGCAGATATTTGCGTTTGTAAATAAACTCCCCAAGTAACTTTAGTTTCCCCCCGGAGCTAGATCCTTCAAAATCATAATCGCTGCTTCTTAGTTTGGCCGACAAGCTGTAGTGAAACGAAGGTGAAATGGCCAATTGAAAACGTTTAAAGAGTTTTATATTAGTGCTTATACCAAGACCTACCCACATTACATCCATCGAAGTCATAATGTTTTTGCGTTTAAGAGTAACAGAATCAAATACTCTTCCGGGAGCAACAATAGATTCAAAGTTTAGCTTAAAAGACGGAGACAATTTTTTATATAAATTTTTATGAGATATGCTCAAAGAGGCGTCATACCCTACCGGCATATCAAAGTCTTCAACTTGATTATATATTGAGATATCGAATGCGAGCATATAGTTCAAGTGGTAACGGAATAGATTTTCAACACTTAATTGGGCACTCGCGCCTATCAACGATAGCATGTTAGTGGATGTTGGTGATTGGCCATCGGTACTTGATGCTACATTACCGGTTGATATTTTATAAAATACTTTAGATTGAAGCCTTAACTTTGGAGTAGTTTTTAACAAATTACTATGTACCCAACCTGTTTTATATATAACTATAAACGCCCTATCCCCTTGAGTTTTTAGAATCTGCACCCGACCTCCATAAGGTATGGTTGTAATTATCATGCCCAAAGTATCAAGCAGGTCGGTTCCATGACGCTCTATAATGCGACTTCTTCTAATAACTTTTCTAGGCACCCTCCCATATAGAGGCACTTCAATAAATCGCCAGTCACCTTTTGAGTCCAATACCTGTACTTCGGTTCCATAAATTAGCGCACAGATTTTTTCTCCATTTATATTTGCTTCCTTTCTTAGGTTGGCACCAGATTTTGTATATATTTTATCTTTTTTAGAAATTTGTTTATCTGCAAATGCTGGTTGCAAATTGCTAGTTAAAGCAAGCAAACAAAAAATTGAGAGATAAATTGTGAAGATTCTAATCTTATAGTCGTTTTTTTTCATATACTTTTCGTTAAAATTTCTTAAACAAATACTACCATAGTCCATATGGAATCTCACTGTATTTTTTCAATATACTTGATATTAAAAGCCGTTTTTTGTGGCCTTTTTTGTGTGTAGCTAATAAGTAAAAATGTCCCGAGTCACGAATTAAAGAATATTGACCGACCCCCTGCTTCATTAAGATAATGAAGTTCCCAATACAAAAAGGAGCCGGTCAAATGCATCTTACACCAAAACAACAAATTC
>JADHTQ010000009.1 GCA_016784965.1 Bacteriovoracaceae bacterium
AGGAAGTTGTGGAGGAGCTTCACTAGATGTTATTAAACTATACATCGAGAAGCAAGAAAGGCCTGATTAACCTCGCCGGTGGGCGTTTGCTTATATCACCGCACTAAACTACGGTGTTTTACGCAAACTTATGATAAAAATAATTCGCCATATTAAACAAATTATGTTACAAGCACGGCGACGGTTAAAGGTATTATTAACAAAAATATTTCAAGGAGTATGTATGGAGTGGGCAGCACAAAATTGGCAGACTATTTTTCTTGCTATTTTTTTAATTATGTTTGTTATGCGTGGTCCAATTGTATCTCTAATTTTTGGAGTCGAGCAGATCAATGTGGCAACACTTAAATTGATGTTATCTAGCTCACAAGCGCCAATATTGATTGATGTCAGAACTATGCCCGAATTCTCCAAAGGTCACCTAGACTCTGCTATACTAGTTCCTTTATCTGAAATTAAAGAACAAATTTCAGACTTATTTCATAAATATAAAGACCGCGAAGTCGCTCTAATTTGCCGAAGCGGCAGTAGATCATCAATTGCTGCAGTAAGCTTAAAAAGAGCGGGCTTTAAAAAAGTTTATAATGTCAAAGGTGGCATGATTGCTTGGTCGATGTCTAGATCATAACTCAAAGTTTTTTATCATCGCCAACATTGCTAAAACTTTTTTGATCTTATAATGATCAATGTTTTCACAGTATTTCAGCCTATGGGTGATGAAATCTTTTTCTTCATCTCTAACTCTAAGGCCCCATCGCAATTTAATTCCTACCCATATTTGTAGGTATTCGCAATGAAACTTTCCATTTGGAGGCATATAACCCTCTGGTCCCTTATCTGCTTTTTTTCTATTTTCACTATAGTCAACGGCCAGAAGATGAAATGGATCCTTCATATAATTTACATAGTTTTTCTTCTTCCATTTAGGCCACTTCCAAGCCCCTTTCTGGTAGGCGTGCTTTAGAGGAACAACGTGATCTATATCCAAACGCGTACTTTCTAACTGCATTACTCCTAAATAATGATCATTCCATTTACCTTCCAATTTAGTGGAACAAAAATGCGTAGGTTCAGTGTTTATCACTGGGGTAATAGAATCCCTACGCAAGACTTCAGCCCTGGTATCACATTTGTGGCCTTGGGGCTTTGACCATCCACCAAAGACAGTCAATCTATGGTAGCTTCCACTGCTTACACAATCCATTGCCTTTTGAAACAAGCGCCGTTTTTCACCCTCCATAAAAGGAATGTTCCACCTTATTTTTGTATCCATCCACATTCCAATAGTCTCACAACGCCCAGGTTGCGAGGTAGGAATACTTTCAAGACCATTGGAATTTTCAAGATACATCTTCTCGCCGGCACTGCCTCGTTTAAAAGAGATCAAAGCGGACTTATCATGCACATAGTTTAAAAACTGCTCGGTACCCCAGTTAGTTGTTAGTTTCTTTATGTGTGATAGTGGAATAATGGGGGCAACAATCACATCTTCTGCTAAAGTGATATCTTTGTCTGTAAAATAGTCGACCCATCTTCCAGCATACACATTGCAGGGCCTTCTTCTTCTTGTAGTATAAGAAACCCTAGTAATTTTGCTCGTTTCTTTTAAAAAAGTATCTTTGGTATTCTTGCAACCTTCAAGCTCGTAGGGCCAGTAGGTAAAAGACACATGAGAGGCCCACGCGGTATACATAACTGGCATAATAAAGACGACCACTTTGAGCATTAATAAAAACCGCGTTACTATGTTTATAGTTCCTCCAAGTTTGTTAAAGGTTATCATTAGAAAAATTTATCATGGCCAGAAGTAGGTGTAATATGAATATGCAAAAAAATAAGTTAAAAATGAGAGTCAGTTGCTCTTTTTTTTAATTAATTTTTATAAATACAGCACTTTATGGCCTCGCATTACTAACAGAAATAATTTTCTTTTTTGTTACTAACAAAGGGTGTAAGAAAAATTCTGTCAAAATTATGACCAAAACAACACCAGCCGCATCGCATCGTCTTAATTTTTAGTAATAGCTTTTCAAATTCACCACTAGGATCTAGTGTACTGCTATGAGCATCCTATGTACCCTAAAAAACATAAATCTGTCGTTTGGAAGTAAAGTCATCTTTAAAGACGCCCAAATAATTATTAGTAAGGGTGACCACGTAGGATTACTGGGCCTAAATGGTAAAGGCAAGTCATCCCTCCTTAAGATATTGGTTGAAGATCTAGTACCAGATATCACAGCTCCCCCATTTCAATTTGATAAAAATAAAGGTCTTACAGATACCAGCAACCAATTCAGTGTTTTCATGGTGCCCCAAAGTTTTCCTCTCATTAAAGGTGGAAACATTTCAATTAAAAACTACTTCTTTTCTTTCTACCCGCAACTCCAGAAGATTATGGACGAATTGACGGCCACCAATCACTCTTTGGAAAGCGAAAGAGATAATACAAAAATTGATATCCTCGTAGATCAACAAAGTAAGCTATTGGAAGAGTTTGAAAATTGTGATGGACACAAAATCCAGCAATCTTACCTATCCTACTTGAAATACTTTGGCCTTCAAGATTTTAACTTAGAGGTAAAAGACTTAAGTGGTGGAGAACAAAAAAAAATCTTACTATCCCTCGGACTATCTAGCACGACCAATCTTATTTTATGGGATGAACCCACCAACCACCTCGACTTGGAATCTATTAAACTATTTGAAGAAGAGCTTGAGCAATTAAGTACTGCGTACATTATAATCTCTCACGACCGCTACCTACTATCTAAGCTTACAAAAAAAATATTTCACATTGAACATGGCAAGATCAAACAATTTGACGGAAGCTACGCTGACTACTTAGAGCACCTACAACTTGTAGAACATTCTCAAGCCAAGCTATTGACGAAATTAAAAAATAGCCTTAAGCGAGAAACGGATTGGATGCGTCAAGGAATCAAGGCCAGAGGCTGTAGAAGTAAAAAAAGAGTTGAGGAGTATCACAACCTCATCGGAAAAATTACAGACATCAAAGCAAAGGCCAAGCAAGATTTACAGTTGGCCCTTCATGGCTCAAGTCGCCAAACCCGCAATCTAATCGAATTTAAAGAGGTTTCTTTTGCATATCCCAATTCCGCTGAGCTACTTAGCAACTTGTCGTTAACAATCAAAAAGGGGGACCGCATTGGAATTATAGGCAGCAATGGCCAGGGAAAAACTACTCTAGTTAATTTAATTGCACAAAGTCTACCTCCAACCACAGGACAAATCAAACGGGCCCAAAATATTGTTGTTTTACATTTTGATCAAAAAAGACAGGAGTTTGCTCCAGAGCTCACACCACACGATATCCTCACCGATGGAAGCGACATGATCCACCTACCAGGAGGTCGTAAAAAGCACATTTCGGCTTATTTTGAAAGTTTTCTTTTTGATCGAGGGGATCTGCATCGACCAATCAAGACATTCTCTGGAGGTGAGATTAGTCGCTTACAGCTGGCACACAATCTATGCAAAAGTGGAGATCTATGGATTTTTGATGAGCCCACCAATGATCTCGACCTTGAAACGTTACAAATTTTGGAGCAAAAATTAATAGAATTTGATGGCTCAATTGTATTGATTTGCCATGATAGGGCCTTTTTGAGTGCTGTAACTAATAAAATTTGGCTCATGAAAGAAAAATCAATTGAGAACTTTAATGCTGGACACTCCCAAGTAGAATCATACTTAGAGGCCAATGCACTCGAAAAGTTGCTAGTTGAAGAGAAGCCTAACAATACCAATGAAACTACTTTGCAAAATAGAACAAATTATAACCAGGTGGTCAAACTAACAAATCGGCAAAAAGAACGCCTTAAAAAGCTTCCTATTGAAATTGAAAACCAAGAACAGCTGCTTGCCAAACTTGAAGATCAGATTGAACACTTTGATTTTAATAATAATTCTAAGGAAAATCTTCTACACTACAATGAACTTAGTCGCAGTAAAGTTGCATTAGAGGAAAAATTACTGGAACTCTATGAAGAACTAGAAAATATTGAATTAAAAAATTAAACTCATAAATTTGTAAAAAGAAAAAAAATAGGGAATAATTGTAGCATGAGTGACTTTGATTTTGAATTAGATGACTTAGTAGAGGAGAGTAATAACATAGATGGTGAAAGCTATGACACACCGTTTCTCATAAATATTACAATGGCCGGAGGCAAATCGATTAAAAAGCCCTTGGAAGACAAGGCATCAATTGGCAACTCGGAGGAAGCGGACATAACAATCACCAATGCGGGCTTAAGCTCGATACATGGAATCTTTCGAGTATTTAATAATATTATTTCATTTCACAATACCGGAAAAAACAAAAAAAGCATTATCGGTAAACATACTCTACAACATGGAAGAATGTATATTATTGATCTCCAAGATGAAATTTCTATGGGATCATTGGCAGTTCAAGTCGCAAGAAATGAGGATATTCCAGCTGCTCAAGACATGGAAATAGAACAAGAACAAGCACAAGAAGCTCCCCCCCCAAAAAAGAAACAGGTTGCCCCTCAGGAAAAAGAAAAAGTAAAAGAGCAGCCCCAAGTCGAAGAAAGTGAGATAGAACTACAAAAACCTATTACTACTAAAAAACCTGAAAAAACTAAAACTGATAATAAGGTTAAGATTCAACCCACCAAAAAAGCTACTAAGGCAAAACCGGTTCTTACAAAAAAAGGAACTAAAATTAAAAAAGTGGCCTTACAACCTTCTGGCTCCAAACTATCCCTTGCACCCAACGGCCCAAATGCATTGATTAGAATTTACGCCTTTATCGTTAATGTTTTTGTAGTGTATGGAATTGTTGCAATTGTCTTGCCTACCATTTCTTTAGACACTTTAATAGAGTCTATCTCAACTGATTTAGCTAAAACAATAGACACCTCTTTAAATGTAAAGACTTTGCTGCCAATAGATCTCTACAATACGTTGTTTATGACTGACTATTTCGTAATAGGATTAAAAAGTTATCTCGTCTATATTGTGTTTGATCTAATTTGTCATCTATTGCTTGGAACTACCTTCACACTTTTTTTATGTGGAGTTACATCAAATGCCCCCTTTAGCTCTGACCGAATAAAGGCCCTAATCAGATGGCTGATTAGCACCATTTCTGCCCCTTTAATACTATTTGATCTCCCACTTGTGGCCAGTAAAAAGTCATTAAAAGAAATTCTTTCCTCAAGTGACCTCATATGCCGAAATAGCACTCTGAAGATACTCGTGCTTGCTCTTTTGTACCCGCTTATCATCATATCTGTACTGTTTGCGCCACTTGGTTTAAACAAAGAACTCTTTAGTGACTGCAAAGACCTTTTTAAGCAACATGTCTTAAGCGAGGAAGTTAAAAGTAAACAACTCACAGAATTTGTATTTAACTTTAAAATTGAACCAGACAAACTGGCTCCCTCAATCTCATTGAGGCCAGAAGGTTATCATAAAAGCAACAACCTAATAAAAAAAGTCAGGTTTCTAAAGAGCGATAGAAATATTGTGTTAAATTCCACGCTTTTGTTTACAAAGAAAAAATTATTGTTAAAAGATATAATACAAACTGGAAGGAGCAACAACCCATTATTTGCGAAATACTTCCCAGCTCTCAACCAATTTTCATACTCAAAGCAGCTTACTGTTAATCCCAATATTCAAGTTGAATTACAAGAATTAATGCAAAAATCATTATCTCTCAATATGCAAAACCTTAAAAAATTCATTATGGATAATGGGCCATTCGTTGCCGGTTTTGTCTCATTGAAAAACATGTTAGACGAACAAATAACGCTTAAAAGGCCAAGGATTAATGCCGGACAAACCAAGAAAAAGAAAAAGTTTTCATTTTAAACTCATTCATAAAGACAAAAACAGTAATGCCAGGGCAGGGATTATCACTACGGCTCACGGAGAAATTCCTACACCAGTTTTTATGCCAGTGGGAACCCATGGAGCAATAAAGGCCCTGCAGCCGAGTGTTTTACTGCAGATGGATCTCAAGATTCTTCTATCCAACACCTACCACCTTCATATTTCACCAGGATCTGATTTAATTAAAAAGGCCGGCGGACTACACAAGTTTATGTCGTGGGATAGACCGATTCTTACCGATTCGGGTGGCTTTCAGGTGTTCTCCTTACAAAAAAAAAGTATCAAAGAAGAGGGTGCTGAGTTTTTAGATGGGCAAGGAAAAAAAATTCTGCTCTCCCCTGAGACCTCAATTGCAATTCAACAAAACTTAGGCTCAGATATCATGATGGCGTTTGATGAATGCATTCCTTTTCCTGCAGATAAAAAATATGTTGAAGCATCAATTCAAAGGACCCACCGTTGGTTAGATCGCTGCATCCAATCTTGGGATCAAAAGTCACAGGCCCTGTTTGGAATCATCCAAGGATCTACATATAATAAGTATCGCCAAAAATGTGTTGAGGAAGTTTGCAAAAGGGATTTACCTGGTTATGCAATCGGTGGGGTTTCTGTTGGTGAAGGTCCCAAACTAATGGAGGATATCGTATCCTATACTGCTCCTTTAATGCCCAAGAACAAACCTCGCTATGTCATGGGAGTAGGTAATCCCGAAGACCTACTTATGATTTGGGAGCATGGTATTGATATGAGTGACTGTATTATTCCCACTAAATTTGCACGGGGTGGAACTTTTTTTACCAATCGTGGCAAAATTAGAATTAAGCATAGAAATTATCGGCATGATTTTTATCCCATTGAACCTAACTGTAATTGCTATACCTGCAAAAACTTTACTCGCTCCTATATAAAACATTTATTTGACTCCAATGAAATACTAGGTGCTATCTTGGCCACCACCCACAATATTGCATTTTATAAAAACCTCGCAGACAGTTGCAGGGAAGCAATCCTTGAGAATCGTTTCACTCAGTTTAAAGCTAATTTTTTAAAAAGCTATGCAAAATGAAAACTAATTTAATAATTTATATTTATTTTTTATTTTTAATAATTTTTTGCAATATTGCGGGGGCTTTTACATTGAGTACTAATGTAGAAGCCGTTTTTAACACCAACGAATCTGTAAAGGTAAATGTTGCCAATTGGGGTTGTGATAACACCGGTCGCACACCACAAGACATTTTAGCACTTGTTGATGATGCCGTTAACAACTATTGGAATACGGTGCCCACCAGCAAACTTGATCTTGTGGCCGGATCCTTAATCGAATATCCTGACTCTAATGATTTATTCTTTGGTGATATTTGTTCAACCTCTACGCAAAACGGAATATGTAATGAACTAAATCCCTCATTAGTGGTAGAAAATGATATTCTAATTGCCTGTAACAGATCAGAGAATAACTTTATTGATCAAGGAGTTATTGGTGTAACTATCGCAAACAACGTTAAAGCGGCCACTATTAAAGGTGCCTTATTTCTTATAAATGATCGCGACTATAGTGGCCAAAACCAAGTAAAAGGTCTCAACAATGAACAAATGATTACATTTCTAGCACACGAAATTGGCCACGCAGTAGGGCTTGGCCATAGTTCCGTTGCTGAATCACTGATGTATTATAAACAAATCGATCGTTCTGCTCTTGGCTGGGATGATGTCAACGGTATAACTTATTTATACCCCACCATTCAGCCATTTACAGGTTGTGGATCTATTACCAGTGATAACTCACACTCACTACCCAATGTCCCTCCGGGCCCTGCCTCTGGATTTACAATTACCATCTTGATTGGTATTATAATGGGCATGCTATGTGTGCCTATTTTGGGATTTGTTTGTTTTGGCAAAAAGAAGTGAATACTTGTCCTCTATCTATATAATCACTAAATTGATCAAATGATGGAAATGCGGGTGAAAAAAGTAATATCCCCTTAAAGTCCTCGGCAATTACAAATTTCATCGCCTCTTTTAAGGTATAACAAGCAAGACAATTGATTTGATCCTTAAGCTCGCTTATACAAGGATCAGTCATTTCACCAATCAATAACACCTTATCTACACTATGTTTTATCAAATCTAAATAAGGGGTGATTGAGTCCCCTCTTCCTCTTTTTTGGCCCCCAATAATTAAATAGAGTTTTTTGTCACCCTTTTTAATTGATTTTATGGCAGTTAATGTTGCATCCCAGTTGGTGCTTTTGGCATCGTTGTAAGCAGTAAAGGAATAATCACAGGGAACAAATTGCAAACGGTAATCAACCCCTGAAAAAGTATCGATAGTTTTTTGAATGGATATGTCTGCATTATCTAACTCTAGCTTCTTAATCGCCTGGACTGCAAAGTTTAAGTTTACAAGGTTGTGATCACCTAATAATTTAAATTTTGTTAAATCAAATTTATTTTTTAGAGAGGATGTAACTTCTTCTATGTTAGAGCTATCAAAGCGCAATTGAGAGCAATTTTTTACAGTATCACCCCATTTTCTAATTCGCTCATCATCTTGGGGGTATATGAGCCAATCAGCGTGCCCCATATTACTTACAATATTAAACTTGGCGCTAGCATAGTCGTCAATATGTGTATACCTCTCTCCATGGTTTTGCATGATGTTTAAAACTATTGCAACTTTCGGTTTAAAGGTATGAATTGTTTCAAGCTGAAAACTAGAAACCTCCAGTACAATATAGTCATATTTTTGCTTAGTTAGAGCATATTCGCATAAAGGAATTCCGATATTTCCACCAACAAATACTTTCTTTCCAGCATTTTTGATCATCTCACCCAATATTGTTACAGTAGTTGTTTTACCATTAGTCCCCGTCACGGCAACAATAGGAACCGTTGCAAACAAAAACCCAAGCTCTAATTCAGACCAAATGGGAACATCTTTATTGATTGCTTCTTGTAGTACAGGGTGAGTTACAGGAATTCCTGGACTAATTATAATTAATTCACTTGAGCCAAAAGTGGCCCCACTAGCCGATTCTCTTATACAGTGATGGGGGCTTCCTACAATTTCTACAACCTCTTGATAGTTGGACCATTTTTTTGGGTCATTTGTATTAATTGCAAAAACTTCTGCTCCACATTTTTTTAGTAACTTAAGGGCAGAAATACCCGATTTTCCTACACCAAATACTGATACTTTTTTATTTTGCAAATCCATTATTATCTCTTTTATCTATGTTTTATATCCATCATATCTTAAAATTATTAAATTTAGGATAGCTAGTTGTTGTAAAATATAATTACTTTTTTACACAACACCTTGATATACCTTGTGCTCAACACGTCATTATTATATGGTCACTGTCAATTAAATAGTATTTTAGCTGTATAATGACCAAATTTGGAAGTGTTTACGGGGGAAATCATGAAGCATTTTATTTTAATTGTAATATCTTTATTCTTCTCAACATCTGCATTTTGTACAGATCCTAAAGAGGTTTGTGGAGCAGATTTTAACCAAAATGATATAGAGCAAGTTATAGACTGCGTCGGTGAAGTAGTCGACTGTGATAAAGTTACTATTAGCACTTTACAACATCTAAAGAGCAATGTGAATAAAAGCAAAAAGGATCCAGAAACTATTCTTGGTCTTAAATCAATTATTGACAGTCACATTGAAGACTGTGAATAACTAAAGTCAAGATTCTGGAGTTATTTAAAATGGGCAAGTCTTGGTTTTTAATAGTAAACTTAATTCTCACTGTAGCAATTTTACATAACGCTATAGCAGAAGAAAGTGTTGATGTTATATCTGACTTTGCAGGTGAAGATGAGACAGAATTAGTCTTTAACTATCACCCCGACACGCACATTGCCCTAGGCAAAGGAGTCAACCGCCTACGTCCTCTTAGAAATTACATCCGATGTATTGAGTATAAAGATGAATATGTATCCCGCATGGATGAGGGCACCTCTAGCACATTAGAAACAAAGGTCATTTATAATAGACAACAGCTGCGCGACAGTTTTAATTTCTCAACTAACCTTTCGGCCCAATTTGCTTTTTTAAAGAAAAAGCCTAAAGCTGGTCTTGGAGCTACTATAGGTGATAATTATAATTTTTCCAAAGACTCAATGTTGTTGATGGTAAAAGCAGTAATTGATTATGGACGCTATGAGCTTAGAGAGCCATACTTGTTGCCTCGTTACCAAAAGCTTATCGATACTGGAAAGTATCGAAAATTTTATAAAGTGTGTGGTACTGATTACGTAACGATGGAGCAACGACAAGTTATGGTAACAGCACTCATTAAGATCAAAAATCTCACCAACACAAAAAAAAATGAGCTTTCCGTATCCGCTGAAGCTGGCGCAACATTTGGTCCAATATCTGCCAGTGCTAAAGCTAAATTTAATCAAATACTAACTTCAAGCTCAAGTGAGCAAGATGTATCTATTGATGTATTCACAAGCGGTGTGCAAGGGCTTATGAAGGTAACTCTAGAAGCAAATATGACACTCGAGTCTGTTGAAAAATATGTTAACAGTTTGGTCACTCAAGTCAATGAAACAGCAAGACCCAGGGCCATTAGGTACTTTACATCTCCTATGGCAAATATAGAATTTGCCCTTCCACCAATTACCAATACCGTTGACCAAGCATATGTTGCTAAAATGTACAATGAATTTGAAAGAATGAACATGACGATAGAAAAACTTGAATCGCTCTTAAAAGATGTCGGGCCTTACTTAGATAATACTAATAGTATTTATTTTCAAGACATGTTAAAAGCATATAATCAACGTAAAAAACGCCTTGTTGAAGTCTCTAAGCATTACTTAAAAAAACTAGAAAAAGGTGAAGTACCAGAGCAAATAGAGAGAGTCGAATGGTCTAGGCAGGATATTGAGTTTTTAGGTCACATTGAAGTTAGCTGTACTACCCAAACTCCTTGTGGAAAAAAGGCACCATTTTTTACCTTTTTTAGTAAAGAACAACCATGGAGTGCAGATATTTTGCTCAAAGGTTCACTAAGTAACGCCAAGCTCATGGAAAGTATAAACCTGTATCAACGAGGAGCAAATGGTCAAACTGTAAAAATATGGTCAGCATCTTCACAGACGATATCCCAAGCAATTTCTGGCCCTAACAATAACTTGGAAGTTAAAGTGTTGACTGTTACCAGAGATCGGCCTAGTGCTTATCATAAATTCATGGGTGCCACTACCCATTATGTTATCCTCGTTCTTCACAATAAAACGCGACTAAATAGGTCACTGGGTGAATCAACGAGGGCCGGACAACACCAAAACGTTTATGGACCTTAAACGACACTTTCTTAAAATCAAAACATTTCTTAAGCCTTTTACACCTGTGTGGAACAAAGAAGTGATTAATCATTATCCAGGTACACTAAATTATTACCCCAATGAGTGGATTGGGCCTTTAAAGCAAATGAATACAAAGCAATTATGGCATTTTGAATGTAACTTACAAAAAATAACTTACAAGCACCATCAATTCATTTCAACCGCGAAAAAAATTACTAAACTAAAAAAGCTAGCACCAATTCCTGAGTATGCTATCAAATCTCTACCCAGTTGGGCCTTAATCAATGTGAAAGCAAAAAAGCAACATGAAATTGAAAGACTCTCACAACTCATTAATGAACTTAAGGCAACATATCAGTTTGAAGAGTTAGTCGACATTGGTGGAGGAGTGGGGCACCTCGCACGTACAATGGCCCATTATTATGATTTGCCATGCACATGTATCGAACAAAACCCAGACCTCATTAAAAGTGGAACAAAAAGATTAAAGAAATTCCCACTGCCACCAGATGCAAAAAGTGTTAATTTTACCAATATGTCTTTTGGCGCTGACACTGCCACAAGTCAAAAGCAAATTACTAAACTGTTTAAGCAACATTCCTTAACAATTGGACTACATACTTGTGGCAACTTGAGTGTGAAACATATTAACGCTACTTTAGAACATTCTTGTACGGGTCTTATCAATTTTGGTTGTTGTTACTTAAAAATGAATCCAAGAGAGGTTAATATTTCTAATTTTGCTCAAAACTCCCCTCTAATATTTACAGACCATGCCCTAAACCTTGCTACGAGGTCTCATAGTCCCATGGATTTTGATCAGTTTCTTTTAAAAAAACGTGTCAAATACTACCGTTATGCCTTTCACCTCTTGCTTTATTATAAGTTTAATAAAAAACAATTCATTGGAGTCGGAAGCTCAAAACCATCTCTTTACTGGCAGGATTTTGGTACATATGCAATGGATCTATTTGACAGAATAAAAATGAAAAATCATCTTAGTAAAAAGCAATTAAACTTATTCTATGATGATCGCAAAACTTTACGTCTTATTCACCACCTCTTTGTTTGTAATATGATAAGGTGGCAATTTGGAAATGTTCTTGAACACTACATTCTAACAGATAGAGCATTATACCTTGAAGAGCACGGGCACAAAACCACAATGCTCGAATGCTTTGATGAGCATATTTCTCCAAGAAATATTGCCATTTGTTCAGTAAAATCTATCTAAAAAATAGCATATCAAAATATTTGGGCAGCTTCCACAAGTCTTCTGGAACGATCTCTTCTAATTCATTACAGTTTATTGCAATCTCTTCTAAAAGAGGCAACAATTCTTTGGCCATTAATTTTGAAGAGTTTTCATTATCCATTTTCGAACATGAAGTCACTAATTCACTTAAAGTTTCAACTTTGTTATACAACTCATCCATATTTAAGGTTAAGAATTCATAGATGGAGATTTCAGCTGAACTTTTTTTACCAAGACCTAGTTCCTTATGGGACTTAATTGCATCTTGCAACTTTAATTTGTAATCTAGGGCCGAAGGTATGATGTATTGTTTGACCATACTTTGAATGGTAGAAAACTCGATCGTACGATGCATGATATAGCTTTCAAGCAATACATTATAGCGCGTTTTAATCTCCTGCTGCTGCATAACACCAGTTTTAACTAAAAATTCAATTGCTTTTTCATCTTTAAAATTATCTAGTGCCTCGGGCAAAGTTTTATGGTTGGGAAGCCCTCTCTTTTTTGCTTCTTCTAGCCACTCTTGGCAATAACCATCTCCGTTGTGGATGATATGTTTTGACTTACCTAACCACTGCTTAATTAATTGAATCAAGGCTTCATTCACACCTTTGCCACCATCGATCAATTTTTTTAAGATTGCATTAGACTCTATAAGAACATCAAGCACTGCTGCATTTAAAACACTAAGAGGGAAACCTATGGCCTGAGAAGAGCCCACTGCCCTGAATTCAAAACGATTGCCTGTAAAGGCAAAGGGCGATGTTCTATTTCTATCTACATTATCTTGGAAAAGATATCCTATTTGATCAACTTCCATTTTCATTAACTGTTTATCGTTGGCTGCATAAGTTTTACCGGATAAGATTCCATCAAAAATTTTAGATAGAGCGTCTCCAAGAAAAATAGACAGTATACTAGGGGGTGCTTCGTGTCCTCCCAGTCGATGATCATTGCCGCTACTTCCGATTGAAGTTCGAAGAACTGCTGCATGACGATTAACTGCCTCGATAACAATGGACACCATTGCTAAAAATCTATAGTTTTGGTGCGCTGCTGGACCTGGTTCAAAGAGATTTAATCCCGTATCGTCCATCATCGACCAGTTGAGGTGTTTTCCACTACCATTTAAACCCGCAAATGGTTTTTCATGCATGAGTGCAACAAAATCATGTTTTCTGGCCAATTTTTGGATTTTGGCCATAATGATTTGGTTGTGATCAGCAGACAAGTTGGCATCTGTGTACAATGGAGCTATTTCAAACTGACCTGGAGCCACTTCGTTGTGGCGTGTTTTAACTGGCACCCCAAGGCGATACAACTCACAGTCAAGCTCTTGCATAAATGTTAATACCCTCTCAGGTATTGTTCCAAAATAATGATCACTCAATTGTTGATTTTTAGCAGTCAATGTACCAAACAAAGTTCTGCCGGTCATAACCAGGTCTGGTCTAGCATAAAAAAAGGATTTATCAATTAAAAAATACTCTTGTTCTGCTCCACAATTAATAACTACCTGTTTAGCATCATAGTGCCCCGTTAGGTGTAAAAACTCTGTGGCAACCTCGCTTATTTTGGATATACTGCGAAGTAGTGGTGTTTTAATATCAAGCGCATCAGTGTTGTAAGAAATAAATACAGTTGGTATGCATAGAATATTTTCTGCACCTTCTTCTAATAAAAACATCGGTGAAGATGTATCCCAAGAAGTATACCCACGCGCCTCAAAAGTAGTTCTAGACCCACCATGGGGAAAAGAGGATGCATCTGGCTCCCCTTGAAGTAACTGGCCTGCTCTTAGCTTTTCAATAGGCCGTAGCTGATCATTTTTTTTAAAGTGTAAAAATGCATCGTGTTTTTGTGCAGTAAGACCTGTTAGGGGTTGAAACCAATGACAAAAATGGGTTGCTCCTCTAGAAGTTGCCCACTCTGTAACTGCAGCTGCAACAACTGCAACATGTTCTTTTTTTAGTACCTTGTTGGATTTTGAAACTTTTAAGATCTCTTCTCTCACGCTTTCTGGAATGCCCCTGGCGCTTTTAATGTCAAAGACATTTTCTCCATAATAACTACTAACTCTAATTAACTTACCAGTATGATCCTTGGTAACACCCCGATTTTGTCTAGTACGATGAGTCGCTAACACTCTAAGAGCGTCGACTGAGTTTGGGTTTTGCATTCAATTGCTCCGATATATAAATGTTATTTAAAATGCTGCTGGATGTGTCGTTTTTGAAACAACCTTCATGGTACTCGGTTTATATGTATAACAAGTTTCATTGGCCTGAACTTTTGTCAGACAAAGAACACAAACGGCAAAAATAAAAAATAATACTTTCGCCACCGCTGCTTGTATTTCATCTGGTAACATGATTTTCTCCGATAAAAATTGTACAAACCACTTTTTAATATTGCAAATAAAAAACTCTTAGGCAATATATATTCCCATGTATATATACAATATTGAAGAATTTACAGAAGGTGTGCCACGGAGCGTTGCCGGGCTTTATAGCAAGCCTTTTCAAGCAAAACAATTCTACTTTTCCAGGCTGGCAATTAATAAATGCCTCTATGAACTGAACTTGAAACAAAAGTCTAAAGATATTAGTGACCTTAGCATTATTGATCATCACTCTCTGGAGTTCTATCCCAATATTTTAGTATCAATATCACATATACAACACTTTGGTGCCGCTGTTATTTGCAGCAAAAAGGACTACCTTGGAATCGGTATAGATATGGAGCTAGAAAACAGAACAATTAATCCAAAGACAGCAAAATTATTTCTAAATGATCGAGATGAGTTGCAGTGTTTTGATAACTTATTGAAAAGCTGGACCAGTAAAGAAGCAGCTTTTAAGGCCCTGAGCCCCATTTGCTATCAATATTCTAGTGAGCAATTAAAGACCGTAAAAGATATTTGGATCCAAGATGGAATTTTTGGATTATACCATCTGGATTCACCAATCGGAAAAATTCACACCTGTGTGCAGGAAGTCAAAAGTAGTAAGGTACTAATATGCTTAGCGCTTATAACAATTTGAGTCCGTTGATTGCCAAAGCAGTGCATGATATAATGTTCAAATGAAAAATACATCACTACTTGAAAAAATTATTATGATTTCGGCAATTGTCATAATAGTGCTCACCACAAGCCTGTTTGTGTATACCGTTTTTGTTTTCAAAAAAGATATTCCCGATAATCAGGAAGAGTTTGAAAAAATGAAAAGAGAGAACGCAAAGGTTGTGGTTGCAAAAACTATCAAGCTCAAAAAGATGATTATTAACCTCAGGTCAAAGCGAAACAGGCTAAGGTTTCTTGAAATTGTAATTCATTTGGTACCGTTTAAAAAGCACCAATCCCCCCTCATAGAACAGCAACGGCCACTTATTCGAGATGCGATAATAGATATTGCAGGAAGAATGGAGCCACAAGAATTAAATACCTTGGCCGGCAAAATAATTTTGGAAAATCGAGTAAAAGAGCGTATTAATAAGAAGTTTGATAAACCTCACATCAGGGAATTATTTTTTAGTCGTTTTGTTGTTCAGTAGCCTCTGGCTGCTCGCCTGCCTCACCTTCTTCATTTTCTTCTTGCGCAGCACTCTTCTCTTCAACATACGTCATGTTTTCTGCGTCATCTGGTAAGCTTTTTAAGTAGTTTAACTCCTCCTCATGAGTAATCTTTTCCTCTGCTAAATGTTTCTCCCGTAAGCGGCTGTCCATCGTTTTTGCCCTTAGGGCCCTACTTAATCTCACTACGTAACTCCTTGCGTCATAATATGGATTGTCGACAATCTCTGCGTATATCATTACTTACTAACAAAATCAAATTTTTACTGCCAATATTTAGGAGGGGTCTTATCGTCTTTTACAATGGTGAGATTACTTTTTTTAATTCTGCGCTTAATTTGCTCTTTTTGTTTTCTTTCATCCCTGGTTTTATACCAAGTAGATGAAATCAAGACTAAATACAAAAATCCTACCAACATAGCACCAAGATGCCCCCAAGCCAAAACTCCGCCTGGAGAAAAAATGCCACTATACAATTGCATACCAATTAATATCATACAGAAATATTTTGCTTTCATGGGAAACAGTAGCATGAAGGTAAAAATGCGCTCGGGGTAGATAATAGCATAAGTAACTAACAAAGCATTAACAAAACCGCCCATGCCGCTTAAAACATATAGTCCTCTACCACCTGAAAAAAACAGGGCCGAACATATTAGAAAAATTACTCCAGCACCTAAGGTAACTGTAGCCAGGAAGCTTAAGTAGCGCTTTTTACCCCACATTTGCTCAAATTCACTACCAATAAACCATAGCAAAATTCCATTAAACACTACCTCAAGAGGTCCCCTACCCACAAAAGGATATGTGAGCAATTCATAGATATGTCCACTACCAAACATGCTTGCTGATAAACCAAAAATTTGCGCGAGAAACACACCAGTAGTAGCAGATATAATCGATTGAATCACAAACACGGCCACCACAATGATTATTAAAATTTTATTTATAGGTGTTAACTGGGGAAGATGCATAGGTATTTGAGTTCTATTATTCATCGCAATTTCCTTCTTCTAATGGTTATAAAGTGTAATTTATATCCATGACAACTACAACAAAAAAATAATCACTACTTTAGACATAAGTTGTCATAATGGTAAAATAGAATTACTCTACCATATATCCAACAAACTAATGGGGTACATTAAAATGAACTCAAAAAAAATTCTACTGCTACCACTACTAATTCTTATTTTTATAAAAGGGTGCTCTACGGTCTCTCAAAAAATCCCTGAGGACTCAAGCAATATTGCTAGCGTTACTGGTCTTAGTAAGCATAGCAAAAAAGAGTCTGTACCCAAAAATTTAATAAATATAAAAGTCACCAAAAAAGTTCTACCAAACGGTCTAACTGTTTTAATTACAGAAAATCATAAACTCCCCATATTCTCATGTTACATCCTTTATGACGTGGGAGGAAGGCACGAGCGAAAAGGTATGACTGGTGCTAGTCACTTTTTAGAGCACATGATGTTTAAGGGAGCAAAAAAATATGGTCCCGGTGAATTCGACCATATCATTGAAGGCAATGGCGGTACAAATAATGCGTACACTTCTTTTGACCAGACAGTTTATCATGAAAATCTACCAATTTCTCTTTTTGAAAAAACCATTGATTTAGAGGCAGACCGCATGGTTAATCTTCTTTTAGATCCAGTAGCTTTTGAAAAGGAGAGACAGGTCGTTTTAGAAGAAAGAAAATTGCGTAACGAAAATAATCCAAGGGGAAAACTATATTTATCGATGACCAAGAGCATCTTCGAAAATACTCCATACGGAGGTTCTGTCATAGGTGATCTAGAAGATGTTAAAGCTTTATCACGAAGTGAAGTATTGAAATTTTTTAGTAAGTTTTATGCTCCCAACAACGCAATCTTAGTCATATCTGGCGACGTCGATACAGAACAAGCCCTAGCAACAATAGAGAAAAAATTTGGTCCACTTAAAATGTCCACCAGTTTAAGTGCTACCAAAATAGAAGTGGAAGACACTGCTCTTTATACCCCTCATGGCAGATACAAAAGAGAGATTAAACTTCATGGCCAAACCCCATCTCCTTTTTTCATGTTGGCGTACAGAGGACCAAAACTTGGAGAGCGCAGGTCACAAGTTTTAGATATTCTTTCTTCAATTTTGGGTGACGGTAATAGCTCACATTTATATCAAAAATATGTTTTAGGAAAGTCTCCACTTCTTAGCCAGTTCTATGCTTACAACAAAACAATGAAGCACAGTGGGGTCTTTTTTATGGGTGGCGACCTACTAAAGAAAACAAACTTGGCGCAATTTAAAAGACGACTACTAAAAGACACTCGCTTGGCCTGTAAAGAGGCAATAACTGAGCGAAGTTTACAAAAAACTAAAAATCAATACCTGATTTCGTACTTCAACGCCATCCAAACCAACAGCGGCATGGCCCATTTCCTTGGGCTCAACGAGCGTTTCTATGGAGACTATAGTTACTACATAAAAGAGTTAGAAATTTATAACTCGATAACAACTGAAGAAGTCAAAAACGCTTGTCATGAGTTGTTTGATGATGGAAAATATATTTTCCTCTCAATTTGGGATAAAAACCCTAAACAAAAAACCAGAAAGAATAGCGGCAGCTAACGCTTGCGTCGGAGGCAGTTTATGATTAAATTATCATTTCTAACAATTATATTGATTCTATTTCCCTGGTACTTGATACATGCATCGGGTGGCAGTGACATGTTAGACAACAAAATTAAAAAGCTTGATTGGAATGGAGTAGAAGTCGTATGGTTGCAAGATGATCGCTTTCCCACCTATGATGTGATCTTTTACTTTGCAGACGGATCTTTAAGTGATGCCCGAAATCATAAAGGCTCTACCAATACAATGTTTTCATTGCTTGAAGCAGGGACACGAAGATACGGCCAACGAGAAATTAGTGATCACCTTGAATATTTTGGGGTGTCTTATGGCGGCCGAGTTACTCATGAATACTCCACTTATAAAGTTTCAGGATTAGTTAAGGATATTATTCCAACTATGAAAATGATTTGCCACCTCTTTCAAGATGCCGTCTTCCCTCGCAGTGAGGTTAAAAAAGAAAAGAGACGAATAAAAAACTCATTGCGTAGTTTGATATCATCACACAGCTCTTTGGTAGAACGCGCCTTTAGAGAACTGTCGATGCAAGGTGGACCTTTTTACTATCCAGTGACAGGTAAACTGACTGACATAAAACACATCAATAACAAAATTCTTAAATCAAAGTTAAACTACTTCAACCAAAAAGTGGCAAAAAAGGTTTTTATAACGGGTCCGGCCAATACTTTACAAATAGAAAAAATTGTCAAAAATGAATGTAAATTTAGCAATACTGACCAACATTATACCCGAAGGGTCAACTACCCTTTGATCAAATTCTCCAAAGGCCCCAAAATATTTTTTATACCAGTTAAGGGAGCAAACCAAGTACAAGTCCGAATTGGTCGTTTTTTAAATCGCGGTGAGTATGAAGACATGGAGCTTTTAGATTTAGCAGCAACATTTCTAGGTGGAGGTGGTCTTACATCAAAACTAATGCAAGAGTTGCGGGTTAAGCGAGGATTAACATATTCTGCCAGTGCATTTGCTGCTGGCCAGAGGGATTATGGTAGAGTGGGTATAACCGTTTATACAAAAAACGAAACATTGAGTGAATTATTAAACGTAACTTTGAATGTAATCAAAGATTTAGGGAGTGGAAATTACACAAATTCTGAGCTGGCAAAAACCAAAAGACAACTAATAGGTGGTCACCCCTTTAAATTTGAAAGCAATTCTGATTTCTTAAATACAATTTTGTACATGGAACATATTGGCAAACCATACAATGAAATCTATTTATTTGACGACAGAGTGACTAAAATAAGTAAAGAAAAGTTATCAAATAAATTCTCATCCCTATTTGGGAGCAAATATCAAACCATTGTAGTTTTGGGGAACAAAAAAGTAATTAACCAACTAAAACCCTTTGGTAAGGTTAGAATCGTTCCCTACAAAAGGTTTCTCTAACTTCTAGGTGAGCGCGCATTAACTATATTTTTCTTGTACCTATTTAAAATATTGTTAAAATATGATGTATGGGAAAAAAACTGAGGTTCAATATAATACAATTACTTAACGGTACATTACCAGTTGTGTCAATAGCCATTTCAGTTTTGATTATTGCCTGCCAAAATATTAATACAGCATTAGTTGCATCAGTAACAAAAAATGATAGTCAAACCACTGAGGAGTTACTTTCCAAAGGTGGAGATGTCAATGCTCTAAATGGTCTTAAACAAACACTTCTGATGATCGCAACACTTCAAAAAAATTATGAAATGGTGATATTGTTGCTTGCAAACAAAGCAGATGTTACCCGTAAGGATCAATATGGAGGGCAGGCATTAATATATGCCGCAAAAATAGGAAGTATACCTATCATAAAGATTCTTCTTGAAAATGGTGCAGACATTGATGCTAAAAACAATGCCGGAACTACCGTACTAATGAATGCAGTTATGGGTGGATACCTAGAAGTCGCCCAATTGCTTCTACAAAAAGGTGCTAGCATTAATGTAAAAACCAATAGTGGAATGACGGCCTTAAGTATGGCCATACATAGAGGACATTCAGAAATTGCAACTATGTTAAAAAATGCTGGCGGTAGATAATCATAAGAGGAGTGCTTAGTGTTTGAATTAACCGCATTTTTAAACTCGAAGAAGTTTATAAAACTCATACGCAAGGCCAAAAACATAGGCCACTTAACTGCTGAACAAGTCAATGAAACGATACCTGCTGAGATTATTGATCCTGAAATTATTGATCTAATCATTAAAAAAATCACAGAACACGATATCGAGTTAAAGTCTCATGAGTTAACTGAGGAAGAATTTGAAGAAGATGGTATTAAGCTTGATGGAACTGAGATTATCCAAGAGGCTTTATCCAAAGAGGATAAGCTAGAACTAAGAACGTCTTTTATTGATCCTGTTAAATTGTATCTTAAAAAAATGGGGGCCGTTGAGTTATTAAAAAGAGAAGGCGAAGTTATCATTGCCAAAAAGATTGAAGACGGTGAAAGAGAGATTATTCTCTCCTCTATCGGCTCGACACATGCCTTAAAAGAAATCGTCAAGTTAAAAGATAGAATTATCATACAAGAAAATCCTGAAGAGTTTGTTAAAGAATTGGTTAGGGGCCTTGATGATGAGTCGACCGAAGAGGAGTTAATAAAATATAAAGATGAGATTTGTTCAGAAATTTGTGAAATAGAAAAGATACTGGAAAAATACGAAAAGGAAGATCATACTTTTGCCAAGTTTTCTCAAGAAGATGACTTAAAGCTAAAAGACAGTGGCGAAGCACTTGCAAACTTAACCTTTAATCGCAAAACTATTAATGCCTTTGTGGCACCAGTGAAAAACTACTATCAAAAGTTTAAGGCCATTAATGATGCTCAAAGTAGAATCTTTAAATTTTTAGAGGTTTCTACCATTGAAGAGTATAAAGCAATTTATGACAAAATAATTGAAGATGACGTCTATAAGAGAAAACTTGCAAAGGAGCTTTTTACTACAGATGTTAAAATTGAACAACTTGTAAGAAATCAAGAAGATATTATCAGAAAGAGGCATCACTTACAAATTGAAGCAGGAATGAGTTTTGAAAATATCAAAAAAGTGTATCGGATTATTATAGATGGAGAACAAAAGGCCGATACTGCCAAATCACAGCTAGTAGAAGCCAACTTGAGACTAGTTGTATCAATTGCAAAAAAATATACCAACAGAGGGCTTCAATTTTTAGACCTCATTCAAGAAGGTAATATCGGGTTAATGAAAGCGGTTGATAAATTTGAGTATCGCAGAGGCTACAAGTTTTCGACCTATGCCACATGGTGGATCAGACAGGCCATTACACGCGCAATTGCCGATCAAGCAAGAACGATAAGGGTTCCTGTACATATGATTGAAACCATCAACAAGATTGTCCGAATTACAAGACAGCTCGTACAAGAACTTGGGAGAGAACCTACAGTAGAAGAGGTTGCAGAAAGAATCGACATGCCAGTTGATAAAGTCAAAAAAGTTCAAAAAATTTCAAAAGAGCCTATCTCTTTAGAGACACCCATCGGCGAAGAGGACGACTCTAACTTGGGTGATTTTATTGAAGATAAAAATATCATCTCTCCTGATAATGCTTTAATGAGCCTTTCTCTTTCAGAGCAAACGCGATCAGCTTTGTCTACCTTAACAGAAAAAGAAGAAAAAGTTCTTAGAATGCGCTTTGGGATTGGCGAAAAGTCGGATCATACCTTAGAAGAGGTTGGACAGGAATTTTTTGTAACCAGAGAAAGAATAAGACAAATTGAGGCAAAAGCACTAAGAAAATTACGACACCCTTTAAGGCTTAAAATTTTAAAAGATTATAAGGGAAAAGAATAAAATATAATTTGGCTATAAATACTTCTCAACTGTCTTTTTAATATACTCAATATCTGTAAAAGGTCTTTTTATTATTTCTTTTGCTCCATTTGTTAATGCATTTTGCATCTCTTGAGGATCTTTAGATCCTTCATCAATGAATAAAATTGGCGTTTTAAGATTTAGGGAGTTACAAGTAAACAGTACATCAAGACCTGAGACTATCGGCATTTTAAAACTTGTTATAATTAAGTCAAAAAAATTGTTTTGTATCGTCTCAATGACAACATTGCCATCAGTTATGATTTTTAACTCATATGACCCTAGAATTTCTTTTAGTATATCAGTAATCACTTCTTCATGGTTTACAATTAGAATTGATTTTTTTGATACTGTGCCGGCTTCTTTTTGTAAAGTTTGTACTAGCTCGATATTCTCGTTTTTTAAGCGCTCTTTTTTGCGCCTTCTGTCTATTGGTAAAAACAGTTCAATTTTTATTCCCTGACTTTCTTTTTCAGGTATTTCCATAAGACCTTTGTGCTCATCTAAAATCTCTTTTATATGTTCATACTCTAAGTTATTTTCTAGCTCTGAAGACACCTCCGCATTGCTCCCCACAGCTGCTTCATAAATAACTTTTACTCCTCCTGTACATTCAAAGCTCAAGATATTTAATTTCAGTTTGCTCAAATCACTACTATTTGGCGGTAACTTTTTAAAAAAGAGATCATATGACATCATAACCAAGCTTTGAAAAACTATTTCCAATTGATTCATATCTCCCCAAATGGCCGGCAGTTCGTCATTTAGCTTGTGTATAACCTGCACGTTACTAGAGTGGAGTGAGCTATCACATATCATAATTGCATTCACAATAGCTTCATTAACATTAATCTGCTTCCACTTCTTCTTTGTAGCTGATGTCACAAATTGTTTTAAATGATCAATTGTAATAGACATCTTCTTGGATGCCACAACAATCTTATCTGCAAAGTCGATTATTTGCCTATCTACTTGATCACTTTTTGTAATCAATTGACCAAAACCTGAAATAGCTGACAGTTGTGTACTGAGCTCATTGGCAGATATACCTGCAACAATTCCAACTTGCGCCAACTTAGAAGTCTGAGAAACCTGCATTTGCATCTGCTGTATCTTTTCATGTAAAGCTAACTCAGTGCTTTTATCTTGAACCATGCAGCAAAAAATTTGTTGGTCATTATAATTAATCGGAAATAACACAACATCGGCCAAAAAGTCTTTACCAGTTTGTCTTATGAATTTCCATTCGAAAGTATGAATACCCTTATTAATCGCCTGTGCCAACATATCGTCAAATGAAGCTTGCTCTAGTGATAAATTGGACGGATATAGAAACAACAGAGATTCTTTTGTTTTATACTCAAATATATCCAAGGTTTTTTGATTGCAATCAATAATCTTATTATTATCAAGAAAGAAAATCGAATTCATCGACTTCAAAAACAATTCATTAAAATTGTTTTTGTGCATATTCATAGATGTAGCTTGCTGGTTATAAGAATTTTGACTCTCACCCAACTTTGTCTTTACTAAGTTTAATTCTTGCAACAGTCCATTATATTTTTTCCCAGACTGACGTAATTGCAATCTATAAAATAATATTATCAAAATTGCAAATAGGATATAGATGGCAATCAGTGGACCAAGAATTGTTATACTCACTTATTCATCCTGACTATATTTTGCGCCTGTTTGGCCACAACATTGAGTGAACTCTCTATGACTTCTTTTTTAAGTAACTCCTTTAGTCTTTTGACTAGTTTGGCAGGCCATGACCTTTGAGTAATATTAATGATCCAATTTGGGATATACCCTTTAAAATCAGTTAAAAACCAAAACTCTAAATATGTTTTATCTCCAACTGGGCGCAAAAGAAGATTAGCATTATAGGTGTGAGCACGGACATAATCATCGTTTGGAGGAACTTGTGCGTGCTTCACCGAATGCATTTTAAGATAAAATTCATTGGTCAATGGATCACTTGAAATCTTAACATTTAATACAACTTCGCGATCATCAAAAGGCCATGGAGCGTAGTATTTAGCATACTCAATGCTTTCAGTTGGAGATATTCGCTCGATTATTTTAAACACGGCCGCTCGAGGAACCCACTGTCCCTTACGAGAGGTATCTCTCATTATTGTTTTAACGACATCAATGGGGTACGATAATAAAACATTAAATTTAAGATAAACTGGTCCCGGTTTATCATTGTTTTCTGCTTCAAAAATTTGCACTCCATTTTCATCTGATATTAACTTCCAGTCAATTTTCTCATTACTTAACAAGATTGAAGAAAACAACCATGTTAAAATAACCAAATACTTCATTATACATCTCCGACCAAAAATCACTTTATACTCAATTACTAATTTTATACCAATTTGAGATAAGAAGCAGCTTGATTATAAATTTATTTTTAATGTCATTTTGATTGCTAACTCACCCTCTTGACGCGCGAAGACGTAAAGGTTTAACCTGGATACTGCAATATGAAAATTTAGTAATTCACTTTCAATCCCCCCTCCCAATTCATAGGTCAACTGTGAATAAAGTGGTGAATTTAAAGTATCATAATAAAAATTAGCAAGAACCAAAGGAGCAAATCTTCTCAAACTAAACGGAAAAACTGCAAAATATAAGCTGCTATTGACGACCTTTTTATACATCAGTCCTAACCTTACTCTGTTAACGGAAGGATTATCTAGAGATGTCGATAACGAATATTTTAGATGTGGAACTACTGCACTATAATCACCGATCTGTGAAGTCCTCTCACTGGTGTTTTTGAGTTCAAAATCAACTGCTGCAATGTTTTCCTTACCAAAATCATAAAGCATATGCCCACTAGCAAAGATCTCCTTAAAATCATCGACATAATCTACTTTGTAACCTAGCTTTAGGGCAAATGATTGATATGGTGAAAATCCAAGAGAGTAGTACTTTGATCTTTTAATACCAATATAAATTGAAGGTATTATTCCTTTTGAATCTTTTATATACTCATAATAAATCGAAGAGCCAAAAAAAGTAATATACTCATCAAAATCAAAAAAAGGATAATCTATTGCAGCCCCTGCAATAAACTTATCCCGTGAATCTTGATAGTCTAAAAAGCCTGTACTAAGCCTCCACCTTATTAAGTTTTTCTGATTACTATACACTAAATATATTCTACTTACTTCACTTGAAAAGTCTCTGAGGCCACTTACACTAAGACTGTTATATCGCAAAGGGTCTGTAAAGTTTGCATTAATCTCTAAGCGATTTTCAAGTTTCATAAACGAGTCTCGGTCAATTAAGTAGTTAATGTTCCAGTGAGAAAACCGCATGTTTTTTAAGAAATTAAATTTTTTAATGTTCTGCTTGTTGAACTGTATAGAGTCATCAACTTTTAATGTATTCAAATAAAGTTGTGACTCCTTATGATTTTTATCTGTTATTTTATGATAATAGGGAGAGTTCCCTTTTATGATCCCTGTCTTCTCAACTTTATATTGATATCCATTAGGGGTAACTTCTGCCACTAAAAATTCATTATCGCCAATCTTCTTTGCGTCAACGATTGTATCCAGAGCACTCAAGCGAACAATGGATTGTTTTTTATTATATTTAAAAAGTGTTGAGCCAAATTTGGTGGTAGCAATAAAATAAATATCCTGCTTGTCGACATCTACCACCTTTCCATAAAAACCAGCAAAGGAAAATAATGGTTTATTATTTTTTAATAAAGTACGTCTATTTTTTAGCTGTTTAAAACAATAATAATTTCGCAGCTCATCTAATAGTGCAGAGGAATGACAACCCCCAACCAACGAATCATTTTTATATAGGTTTGATTCAAAAAAGGATTTGTTTGCATCAAAGTACAAAACATCATCACCTTTAATATCTTGTACAATTTTAGACAGATACTCACGCTTGTATCTGCTACGAGTTCCCCAAAGTGAAAACTTAGTGAACTTCCTATCAATCTCACCATATGCTGCAGTATATAGTTTGCTATCTTTTAATTTAAAAATTTTGCCAAGTGGTAAATCTCGAACTTCTTCCTTATAGCTGCCAGTTAAAACATTATATTTAAAAAGTGTGGGTGTTGATTTACCATCATTAGATAATAGGCCAAATACTTCATTTCCGATGCGATTCATCGGTCTTAAATAAACACTCTTTCCCAAAGTTTTAGCATATGAATGAGACTGCCCCTGTGCAATTTTATCATAATGAGCTAAAAATTCGTCCCATAGCTGATAATATCCACTACCAAAGTGCTCCCTAAAGGATTTGTCAATTTGTAACGGATTCCAATAGTGATTGCTATGTGCTAAAAAGTATCCATTTGTTTTATCCATACCAAATTTATCGGCCAAAAAAAGATTAAAATAGCCACCAACAATATATTTTTCTGCTGCAAAGGGAAATGAGAGGTGATTGTTGATAATTCTAGTTTTATCTAAAACTTTATGTTTAACAAGAGACAAAAAAAGGGCCCACTGCTGACCACTATAAAGTCTTCCTCCATTGCCAAACCGACATTCATTCATGACAGCATTACCCTCAAGTATCCATCTCGGTAGTGCCCTATTGGGTGTCACAAAAACTGGTGGTATCGTTAAAAACATATTGTTGCCAAAAATATTTTTTGACCACTTGGCCAATCCCTGTTTAGGGTTAATTTGATAAATATGAGACAGCTCGTGTGTCAATAAACCAAACCCCCAAGATGATTCAGCGAATTTATCAATCATATAAATTCCCCCACCGTTTAAAGTAGTCAAGTTAAACGGGGAGGTCGTAGCAGTAGCATTTGGTATTTGATTATTTGATGATTTAATCACCAAAGAAGTCATCTCGTCTAGCTTCCAATCAAAGTTTCGCTCATAAATTGTAGATAATTTTTCATTTATTAAAATGATTCTTGGTAATTGATCTATATACTCCATTGGAAAAATATATTGAAAACCATTTCGTTCGATGAAATAGTAGTCTACATCGTTTTTAGCCGCAAAGACATATAACGAAAATAATAATGACCACAATAAAGTGATTTTTGTCATTAAACAATGATAGTAAATCCTAGTATATAAATCAAATTATATAGGTACACTATTAATAATGATCAGTTATGGGGTTGCATCGCAGATGCTTCATAAGGTATAATATTTTTACTTCCAACTACCTGAAGTGGGTGTAAATATGAAAACAAATTTATCCGTTCTATATATCGGAAACGATCTGAGATACTGGGAGGGTATTCAAAATTATTTCACCCAGCATTATGGGTTTTTACAATATAATTTTAATCAGTTCTACGATGAAAAAATGAATGTGTACTCTCTTTTTTTTGAAACCAAAAAGAAAAGACCACAAATTATATTCATGGATCTATCGTCAAATGGCCCAAAACACATCTCACTAATTCGCATGCTCAGAAGCGATGAAACAACTCAAAAATTTGCAGTGATAAGCCTTATGGCCATTGATGATAGAGGCACCTATCTAGAAAAAGTCATGCATACAGGACTGTTATTTAATCACTTCAAACAAGTTGAACTAGATGCGCTTGTATATGATTCACTCTACTTAGTTTACCCTGAGCACGTAAGAGAGCCAGGTTATGCCAAGGCTAGCCTGGAACTGCTAGTTAAAGCGTATCATCGAGCAAAAATAAACAAATTCAACTTAAAATTTATTGAACTAGAAAGCAACTTACACATAAAAAAAGGTGATAGCTTTAATGTCACTTCAAAAATACCTGCCAAGTTTTTATCCTATCGAGGCATGATGATCAAAGAGGAGTTAGACTATACCACCGATCCCCAAATGGTTTTTCAGCATATTGCCGATTTTAAATATGCTCCAATTCCTATCAAAGAAGAAGGGGATACTGATGAGTCATTAAAGTTAAAAATGATCGCCTATAAAGACAGTATTAAAGCAGAACAAACATCCTTAAATGCCTGGGTTAAAAAGGAAATGTTGTATGCTACCAAATCTAGAGAAACTAGAGTTTTAACAATTGACAAAGAACTCTCGTTTTATCGCGTAGATGAAGCAAATGATGGAAACTATACTTGTATTCCACAAATGCAAGTGTCTGATCCCGAAAGAATGATTAAAAAATATCGACCACATATTGTTATCTACCGCCTTGAGACTCCCCCTGAACCTACTGATGAAGAAAAAGAGGAGGAACAACGCTTAATGAGGGCCGGCAAAACTCCTATAAAAAAGGTATATAACGATGCCGATACCTTAAAAAAGATGCTTGCAATTATTCAGTTTTATGAGCTTAAAAGTGAGGTCTTTGTTGTAGATTGTGATCCCCAACTTACACAAGTAATAAAAAATGCCACCGGCTACGATAAGTTGTTTCCTATAAAACAAAAAATGTCTTTTGATTTGATCGGAACTATTGCCGAAAAGCGTTTTGCTAAACTGAAAGTAAAAAGACAGGCCAAAATTGATCAGACTGTTGCAGTGTTAAAAAAGAAAGATCCAGTAAAATATCTAAAAGTAAATAAGAAGATGTTTGAGCAGACTCAATTTTTCACTACTTCTGAAGACACCACTCATTATGCTGAAATAGAAAAAGAGATTTTTATCACAGCTCTAACTGAGTCAGAAGTTGCCATTGCATCGGACGTAAAGTTGGAGATGAATTCAATCATTAGACTTGACGTTCCCACGCCTCTATATTTGACCATTGTCCCAGAAGTATTAACAGGCAGAGCCCTAAAGCCCGTAGCATACCATACACACACCTATCGGGCACTGATTCACTCAATTGATGAAGGGCAAAGAGAGCTGCTACGCCGTTGTGTCAACGCTGCAACAGTTAATAAAGAAGGCTCACAGTCTACCCTTGAGGATATTATTAAAAAAGCAGACACAAGCCTTCCGAATAAAAAAGACAAGTAGATATGTTAAACTTTAAATGTGGGTAGGAAAGAAACTATGTCACGGACTATTTTATGTATTGGTGATACAGCTTTAGAAAATCTTTATGCAGTAAATTTAAAGATGTACGTCGGCACAGATGTTATTGAACAAACGTCAGGAAAATCGACTACCGGCCTTTTAGAATATCTTGAAGCGGCTCATTTAATTATAGCCGAAGAAAAAATTGGCGAAGAAAATACTTCGAAAGTTATTTTAGAGTACCTAAAGGCCAATAATCGAATGATACCGATGGTTGTAATAGGCGATGATGAGTCTACTGATGAATACGTGACAAGACTACCATCAGATGCAGATTTAAAAACTATTATCAGAGCCGCAGCAAAGTGTTTGGGGGTAACTGCAACAGTAATGGCCAAACAGGTCGTACCCGACTACATATTCTTTCCACTACAATATTTTCAGCCTTCTAACGTTTGCATTTGTGATATCTTTCATAAAAAAGAAGACAGCAGTGACAATGAGCAAGCATACACAAGGTTTTTTACTGCAAACCAAAAAATTGAAAAAGAAAAAATTGATAACCTCAGAAAAGATGGAGTAAAAGGACTTTTTATTCCCGCCAAAAACCGCCTTACATTTGTCAATGAGTTTACAACAAACGTATTAAGTACTCTTAAAGATAAAAATGCCTCTAAGACCGACAAGATGGCAGCTACCGACTGTGCCATGCACATGATAGCAGAGAAGATCAAAGGTTCAGGCATTGATGAAGAATCAATTCAACTTGCAAAAGTAAGTATCGAGACAATGTCAGAGCTGGCAGAAGACCGCAAAAATGACGGTATCGCAAAACTTTTAAAACAGTTATTAGATAATCCAACCAGCTTTAACTATGCACACTGCCAGCTTATCTCACACATTGCCTGTCATATTATAAAACAAATGAATTGGGGCTCTCAGGAGCAACAAGAAAAAATTGTTTTCATTACATTTTTCCATGATATTTTACTTAAAACTGATGAGCTATGTACGTTTCATAGTGAAGATGAGCTTCTTATGTCCTCTATAGGTAACGACGACCGAGAACTTGTCATTTCCCACGCAACACAAACAGCACAACTCATTAGAGGCTATCCAAGAGCACCCATAGGAGCAGATTCAATTATCGAGCAGCACCATGGAAGTAGAAATGGGCATGGCTTTCCATCCGCCATTTCCCCTCTCAATCTTTCACCACTGGCAATTGTCTTTATAATCACAGAAAGCTATGTTCACTACCTACTTAAGTTATCTCCAACGAATGAATTCGACCATAATAACGTCATTGGATACATAACCGAAACATTTCCCAAAGCGGGAAAAATTAGATCTACTATTGAGCACCTTAGTAAACTAAAATTCTAAACTACAGCGTCTAAAAATTATACCTAAAGCGCACAAATGCATTGTCGTCATCTTTGAGCATTCCAAAGTCTCGATCGAGATAATTTTTCTTACCTGTAAATATATTTACACCTGCTGCAATCGAAAAGTTATCATCCAATCTTTTGGTAACATCAAACTTGGTAAAACTATCTTTATCATCTGGCCTTATATAGGTAAACAGATTAAACCATAGGGTTTCTTGCATGGTCTTGTATGTAACCCTCAAAGTGAAAGTGTTGTGACTTTTCTTTTTCAATGTAGGAGCTTGAGCTGAAGCCTTATACTGGTCATAATCCATCATGATTTCTTGAAACCATTGCACTCCAATTGATAAATTCGAGCTTAAATCAATTTTGTGACCAAGCAAGAACTTTAAAGAAGAGTTTTCAATTAAAAAGTTCGTCCCATCCTTATCCTCTGGTGAGTCGTAATAACCTATTTCAAAAGAAACGATACCAGGTCCAATCTGCCCTTCACTAGACGCCCCAAATACATTTAATTTGGGATAGTGAGGCATGGGATTTCCTGCAACCATCATTACACCTCTTGGGCTTTTGTAAAAACCGTGATATCCATATAGCGCAACTTCTTGCCCAAAAATTTTTGTTTTTAAAGAAGTAGCAACTTCCCCATTTTTAAATTTAGAGATACTACTATCAGCACTAATTGTTTCACTCGTGCAGCTATTGGTATTTGAAGTTAACCCTCCAGTGCTCATATCATAGATAGAAAAATAGCAACCTGTCGGAGTAGTGTCTGGAGTAAATTTGGGGTGATAAACAATGTCCCAACTAAAGTCTCCAAAATAGGTGGTAACACGTAGTGAATTAGATGGATCTTTCATGGACTCCATATCTCTTCCTTGAAAATTGGCCACCCAATTTTTGGGAAATAGATCATTGATAAATAACATATCAGCGACCCCCCAGGTACTAACCTGTCTTCCAATGCTAATATCCATCCAAGAAACGGGTGTATACTGTAGTTTTAACTCTCTTATATCAATGTAGGTTTTGTTGATAATGTCATCATTAACAAAATCAAACTTTCCAAAGATCCCTCCAGAGTCATTTGTTTTGGAAGTTTTAAGGCGGAACCTTCTACCCGCCATTACCCAATCTCTAGAATCAGATCCTGTACTTTTTCTATGGGGTCCAACACCTGTAAGGTTTGCACCTTGCTCAAATTCCAAAAACCCGGTAAACTCCAATCCTTTACTGGGGCCTGAAGCTGTATTATCCTCTGCAAATTCACTGTCAAATTCATCATCCGATCCATAAACATTTAAAGTTATAAGTAGAAATAATATTGACAGCAGCTTAATCAATTTCATTATGTCCTCCGTAAAAAAAATTATAGTCATTTTAAGTATTTCATTGGTGGATTTTTAAGCGACCTCTCAGTAAAAACACTCTCAGTTAATCCTACATCATACTTCACTTTTTCAGGATTAACCATCATTACTGTCTTGGTCCCATCAAGAGGTGAAGTCATCACTCTTTTCATGATAGTAGGATAATTTCCAATAGTTTGAATTTTTTGAGACTCATAAATGCGATACTCCACTTTATCGTGATTAAAATATACCACTTTCATAGGTATATAGGTTTTTTTATCAATCCAGGCCTTGATTTTGTAAGTTTTGTCTTCTTTAACCTTTGGAGTACTTTCAGTTACAAAACATTGGACACCATCAAGAGTTTCCTCTCCCAAAAGTTTATGATTATCCTTGGTGAAATGTCTCCCAGATACATCTTCATAGATAAAGTCAGATCCCATAAATGGGTCTTGCTTTCTACTGCCAGCAATTGCTAAAACTTTATCAGAAGCAGGGATATAGAGCCTTCTAAAGTCGTCTTGATCGATAAACTTATGAACTAAAAACGTAGTTCTAGAAATATCTGAAGGTTTTTGAAAGTAGGTGTAAAACATCTGCCTTCCTCCCTCTTCGTTATTTAAGCGAAGCATATAAAACAACTTCTTAATAGGCTTTTTGCTATCTTTTGCGTATACCTTCATAACCATTTGGGCAACGCCATCTTTTCCCATATAATAGGCAGCAAGGTGGGCCTTTTTCATAATGTCATTAATAGAATCTTTGGCATAGAGGTTGATGCTTATAAGTAGCATTATTGCTGTGATTAGTAATTTTTTCATTTTTAAACTCCTTTAAAATATATTTAACTTTAAACTATTAATATGTTGATATATCTTTTGCTCTAAATCCAGGTAACCAAGGGTGAAACTTTTTCAAGATTGCAGGCATTAAAACTAAAGTTGTAATACCACTAACTAGCATGATCATAAAAAAGAAACTTCCCACTGTTAAGTATGGCACAAGTCCAGCAAAAAATAATGGTAAAAATCCTATGGATATAACCAAAACATTACGCCAAATGGCCTGTGCTGTTCCGTTAAACAGCTCTGAAAAGGTTACCACAAAATCTTGAAACTTTTCATTGTACATTCTGGCATGCTCTATAAAGTGAATGGCAAAATCTACAGAGAGCCCTAAAGTAAGACTGGATAAGATGGCAATAGGCATGTCATAAAACTTACCAGTAAATCCAATCGCTCCGTATATAAATACGATAGTAATACTAAGTGGCAACATTGCAATAATGGCCCACCTGACACTTCTAAATAGAAATACCATCATAAAAAAGACAATGATAAAAGAACCAATCAATGCTTTCATCATTCCATCTACCATTTCTGCCTGCCAAACGTTGTTAATTGCCATAAGTCCAGACCAGCTAACTTGCAACTTGGCTTTGCCACCTCCTGCTAGCTCAAATTCTGGCAGAGGATTTTTGACCATAAACTGATCAAGTGCTTTTATTAGTACAGACATATTTTGATTATCGCCCGACTTAAAATAAACCCACATTTGTGAAGTCAGTGAATCTCCAGGCGTAATTAATTTCCACATGTCTTTACCCTTTTTCACATCGCCTGACTCAAATAAAAACATATATTGAGAAATTTTTTCACGACTATCTGGTATACTTCTATCACCAACAGCGACATCACCAATTTTTTTCAAAACATCGACAATTGAGGTAACTCCCCCAACAATTGGTTTGCCGTCTGCCCCTTTTACCGTTTGTAAAAAATTGCCAATTTTATTCATGTAATTAATAACTACAGGATCTTTTATCGAGGCAAGAGCAGTCTCTTCTTCTGCAAAATCATCAAAATCACTTTCGCCTTCAGCTTCAGCAGCTGGTGTTACTGGAACCTTAAAATACAGATTGGCCATATAAGTACCGGCCAATTTTTTATTCATCACTTGATCTGCCTGACGAAGTTCATGTTGGGTCTTAAACCATCTGACTGGATTGTCATTGATAATAATTTTAGTTACACCCACGTAAGACACGCCCATGATAAAAACGGCCGTCAGGATAACTCCCAAAGCACTACGATCAGCTAGCTTTTTAAAATATTGAACTACTTCTATCACAAACGATTTTTTAGTCTCACCAGAAAACCCCTTCAAATCCTTTTCTTTTAGAAGCATTGTATAGCTTGGAATAAAAACCATCGATAAAATCCAGCTTAAAAATACTCCAAAACCTACAGTCACACCAAACACTACAACTGGAGGAATTCCAGTCGTGGCCAGTGAAGTAAAGCCAACAATAGTAGTTAGCGAGGTATATAGCATTGGATTAAAAAGTTCTTTCATCACATGATTAATTGCATCTTTTTTGCCAATCCCTTCTTTCATTTTATCACTAAGTTTACTTAAGATATGGATGGAGTTTAAAACTGCAATAGGTAGTAAAAAAATTGGGATCATTGAACTCATTATATGTATAACATTGCCAGAGTAAATAAGTGCCCCCATTGACCAGATTACAACCATCACCCCAAGCATCATCGGTGCCATGACAATTTTAATACTTCTAAAGAAAAACAACATTAATAAAAATATGACAACACCAGCAAGTGGAGCATATACCGCCATCTGAATAAACATCTCATTGCCAAAAGTAGATTCTGCAATTGGAAGACCTGCAAAGTAATACTTCTCATTTTCTCCTAAGTATTTATTAGCAATCACCTTTATTTTTTCTCCCAGCGCATAACTTTGCTCTTTTTGTCCAATTTGCAATGGGATAAATACTCCAACTAAACTGCCATCTCTTGCCGCCATTTTGCCGCCAAGCATTGGGTTATCATTTAGACTTTTTAATATTTGCTTTGCCTGCATCTGTGTTTTAGGTGGATTTTTCATCAGGGGAGTTATTAAAAGCTCACCCGCATCATTTTTAACAATATCAAATGTGGTGCTAACACTTATAATATCCTCTAGCACCACTACCTTTTCTATCCCTTCGATCCCCAGAATATCTTGAGTGATATTGTGAATTTTTTTAAGGCCTTCGGTGGTAAAAAGCGAAGATCCATCTTTGGACTGAACACCAAGTGCTACAATGTCATTTACCTTAAATTCCGACTTTAGACTGTTATATAATGTAACAGTTTTATTGTCGCTTGGAAGCATATGCACTGGATCAGTATCAGTCTTAATACTAGGAAACGCCCCCAGAAAAACTAATGTTACAATAACGCTAATCATCACAACCACCTTAGGGTGTTTGATGGAAAACTCTGTTAATTTTTTTTGTACCATGATAAAACTCCTATATATGTTTGATTAATTTGATATATTAACATATTGTTATATTATAATATGTAAATACGTTTAAGTCAAGCGAATTCTTTTGTTAATTATTTCACATAAAATGGTCTGGAACGGTTGTCTATATGAACACTTAATGATATTATAATAGTTGAATTTATTTATCGATTATTTTTATGGAGAAAATTCGTGGCAGAGAAAAAATATGGGGCAGTAGTCGGGAAAAAAATGGCCAACAATTGTTTGGTTGCGTCGAAACTATTTAAAACCCTATCGAGCCCACTGCGCTTAAAAATACTATGTGTATTATTCCAAGGTGAAAAAACTGTGAGCCAAATAGAGGAGGAGTCAGAGGGATCCCAATCTCAGATATCCCAGTTTCTAAAAAGAATGGAATATGAGCATTTGGTAGCGTGTCGTCGCGATGGAAAATACATATACTACCGCTTGGCCGACAAAAAGCTTTTTACCCTATTTGAAACCCTAAATAGACTTTTTGGACCTTCTGAAGAGTAATTTTTGAACCCTCCAATTTATAAATCTTATCTTTTCAAGCACTTTTAGCTACATATTATTTGTATCTTATTGTACTGTTTTCCAGGTAGGCAGGAGAAATAGGCAATGAAATCTTTAATTTTAACTGAAAAACCCTCTGTAGCACGTGATTTTGCTTTAGCTCTAAGTGTAAAAAATAGAGGAGATGGGTATTTTGAAAGTGAAATCTACATTATTACTTGGGCCATAGGACACCTACTTACTCCATATAATCCAGAAGATTACGACCTAAAGTGGAAAAAGTGGACTCTGCAAAACCTACCCATTATTCCAAATACTATAAATTATCGCCCTAATCCAGGTACAAAAAAGCAGCTTGGTATTGTCATTAAACTCTTAAAAAGAGACGATATTAAAGAAATTGTTGTCGCCACAGATGCAGGCCGTGAAGGAGAACTGATCGCTCGTACCATCCTCCATTATGCCAAAGTAAATAAAAACAGCTTCAGATTTTGGACTTCCGATGCACTAAACAGCAACATAATCAAACGAGAAATGCAAAAACGAGTTCCCTTAAAAGATTATGACAACCTATTCTTTGCTGGAAGATCTAGGCAAATTGCAGATTGGCTTGTGGGAATGAACCTCAGTCGGTTGGCCTCTTTGAAATTAGGTGACCTTTTTTCGATTGGACGAGTTCAAACGGCAGTTTTATCGTTTTTAGTTGATCGAAGAATTGAAATTGAGCGCTTCATCCCTAAAGATTATTGGAAAATTAAAGCAAAATTTACATTCGATAAAAAAGGGCTCGATGCTTATTGGTTTGATCCAACAAAAAAGGAAGAAAAAAACAAACTAACCAATGAAGAGCTTGCAAACAAAATTATTCAAAAGCTTACACCGAGTACACCTGCTGAAGTATCTGATGTCAGCAAAGTTGAAAAATATGAAAAATCTCCTCCTCTATTTTCTCTAACTGATCTCCAACGAATGGCCAATAAACGTTTTGGGTTTTCGGCCAAAAAGACTCTTGATTTGGCCCAGAACTTATATGAAAAATACAAGTGCTTATCCTATCCAAGATCAGATGCTAGAGTGCTCGGACAAAAAAGTTTTGATCTCGCCTCATCTCTTCTGGGAAAATTCTATCATCTACACCCATCACTTTTTGAAAAGTTTGACCGCAGTAAATTGAACACTAATAATAAGCATATCTTCAATGATGACAAGTTAACAGATCACCACGCCCTAATACCCCTTGACGATTTTAAGGGGCCCGCAAATTGTGATGAGGCAAAAATCTTTGACCTGGTTCTTAGAAGATTTATTATGGTCTTTTCAAAAGACCACTGCTTCCAAGAAACTAAAATTACAATAACATGTAACGATGAGTTGTTTCAGGCAACAGGCAAAGCGGTTAGAGAAGTTGGATGGAAGTTTCTAGATTTAGGGGTTAAGGAAAAACTATTACCATGTTTGCAAAAGTCACAAATTGGTAAATTAAAAAAAGCATTACTAGAAAGTAAAAAAACCCTACCTCCTCAAGAATACTCAGAGGCAACACTACTTAAAGATATGATCAACCCATCTAAGAATATCCAAGAGAACAATTTAAAAAAAATATTTCGAGGAGAAATTGGTCTTGGAACCCAGGCCACACGAGCACAAATAATCGAAACTCTAATTACACGAAACTATATTATAAGACAAAAAAGAAATTTGATTGCCACTAAGAAGGGGGTCTTTTTAATCGATCACTTGCAAACCATGGGCACAACCAAAATCGTGGCAAGCCCCAAAGAAACTGCTGTTTGGGAGCTGAAGTTAGAAAAAATAAAAAATGGTAAATCCAGCCACCGTGAGTTTTTGGATGAAATCAAATCATTTGTTAACAAAAGCTGTGTGGAGTGGAAACAGCTATCCAACTCCGCTCTACCCACTCCCCCCAAAAGCTCAACCAATTCATCAAAGCTTACAAACACCATACCAGGCAGCTGCCCCATATGCACCGGTGAGTTAATAGAATCAAAAAAAGCATATGGTTGCTCCAAGTGGCAGGCAGGCTGCAAGTTTACCGTTTGGAAAAAGATTGCCGGAAAACAAATCACAAAACCTCAATTTACTCAACTGTTAGCAAGTGGCTCTACAGACCTATTGGAGGGTTGGTTATCAAAGCAAGGAACACAGTTTAGTGCTAGACTAACTATTTCAGAAGGTGGCAAAGTAACATTTAAGTATGTATAATTACAGTTCCATAAGGCGCCTGTTTTTCAATGCCATTTTGACACCAGTGTCACCGTAACAACAAACACGTTGCGTCTTCTACTTGAAAATATTTAGTACTTTTTTAAACTTTTTGGTGTGAATTTTGCACTTGTAAATAAGTCAATAACTAACAAACAACTGGAGAAATTTATGAAGTTAAATCTAATCATCGCTGCTATTGCCTTATTAATCACTGTTACATCTGCTCAAGCAAGTAGAACGACAGCTAAAGTTATTGTTTTAAATCAAGCCAAAATTGAACACATGTCAAATTTCGAATTGGGACTTTTGCGTGATCGCATCAACAATAGTTCTGCAAAAAAAATTATCGTTAAGCAGACTGACGGCTTGCAGAGCACCTATATGAAAAAAAATGAAGGTTCATTTGCTGAAAGGTTAGTCTGCTGGCTTGCAGGACAAGGTTGGAATAACTGCGTTCAATAAACCTGCGAAAACACAAGGCAGCAATGGTATATACTAGTACCAACACGTGCTCCCCGTGTGTCAATTCTATAGGCATAGAGGATTAACATTGACACTTTAATGAGTTGTGCTATGTTGTAGCTTGAATACTCGTTGCAAGCACATTCACAGGCAACGCACAAAGTTACCGGGAACTTATTTTGATACTTAAGTGGACTTTATTATTAATAACGGCAATATTTCTTTCAATTATTAACATTACCATTGGTGTTGATTTTAGTAGTGGGCTTATAATCACTGGGATTTGCACCTTTCTTGCGTGGCCACTAGTTACCAAACACAACTTTTTTAGAACAATTTATAAAACGATTCGATTTATATTTTATTATATAGGTGAGTTGATTAAGGCCAATTTACATGTTGCCTATCATGTTTTAAAAGGTTCACGCTCAACAAACCCCGGCGTAATTGCCCTCCCCCTCGATGCTAGCACCGACTTTGAAATTACTTTACTTGCCAACCTAATAACACTAACTCCAGGAACATTAAGTCTAGACGTAACCGACGATAAAAAAGTCTTGTACGTCCATACTCTTTACATCGACGATGCCGACAAGGTACGAAGGGAGCTTAAAAATGGCCTTGAGTATCGCTTATTGGAGGTTTTAAGATAATGAGTGTTTATCTTCTTGGCACCATTTATTTTTTAGAAATTATGCTGTTTATTGGGATGATCCTGTGCTTTATTCGTCTTATTAAAAGTACTCTTATTGCAGATAAAGTTGTTGCACTTGATCTTATCTCCACAATCATTGTAGGAGTAATAGCCCTGGAGGCAATCACTACAAACCAGGTTGTTTTTTTAAAAATTGCCGCAGTTATTGCCCTGTTGTCCTTTTTAGGAAATATTGCCTTTGCAAAATTTATAGGAACAGGGGGACGATAGTGAAAGACATCTTTGTTATCTTTTTTGTCTGTATAGGCACAACTTTCATGCTGCTTGCCAGCATTGGCCTTATCAGATTTCCAGATGTCTTTTCTAGAATGCACGCTTCCGGAAAAGCTGCAACTGTAGGTATTGCCAGCTTATTTATTGCAGTAGCAATACACTTTAGTGAACTTAGTATTATCTCCCAAATTATTTTAATAATTACTTTTTTGTTTTTAACTGCCCCCCTTGGTACACATATGATGGCCAAAGCTGCTTTTAAAGATCCCCAAAAAAGACCCCCAGTCTTTTATCCCAAACCAGCTACTACAATATTACCTACACCTGCACCTGCAGCCGTATATACCGACGAAGAAATTGAACCAGAAATAATTTTAAATACTGAGCAATCAAAAAGTGACAGCAACGTTACTTGAGGCGTGACCCAAAACGTTGTGGATGTATTGACTCTTATCTAGCAGTTGATTAGCAGTTTCCCAAGTTAATTCAAAAAAGTAGTTAGATCCCACACCCATTACAATAGCGAGCGCTGCCAAACAAACAGTCGGAATTACCATATATACAACTCCAGTCATATTTTTTTCAAAAGTGACCACCTGATCTATATCTGCTTCAGCAGGTGCCTTTTTCCAAAAGGCCTTAGTCCATATCTTAGTCATTGAATAAAAAGTCAACACAGATACCACAAGCATAATTGCGGCCATAATGTATGAACTAGTTGTACCAATTTTTAAAGACGCCATTAGTATAAATAACTTGCCAAAAAAACCTGAAAGGGGAGGAACCCCTGCAATGGACAAAGCAGGAATTAGAAATAAAACTCCAAGCAATGGATATGTCTTATAGATATCACCCAGCCACTTTAATTCATAGGTACCCTTTAGTCGGTTAACAATGCCAGCGACCAGAAATAAATTTGTTTTTACAACGATATTATGAACAATGAAAAAAATAGTTCCAGCAATAGCCAGAGGTGTTAGAAGCGCAAGCCCCATGATCATATAGCCAATTTGGCTTACTATGTGAAATGCTAAAATCTTTCTAATGTCATTGCGCGAAACTGCCCCTAAAACACCCGTAATCATTGTAAAACCTGCGATGACCAAAAGAAAGGGCATGATAAAACTATTATCTGCTGTGAAAATTAAAGTAAACATACGTATGAGTGCATAAACTCCTACTTTGGTTAACAGTCCGGCAAATAGTGCAGAGGTCGCAACAGGAGGTGTATGATAGGAAGCTGGAAGCCATGAAAATAGAGGAAAAACACCGGCCTTTATTCCAAAGGCAACAAAAAACAACATCGCAATTACAGTTGTAAATCCAGCTTCATCCAACGTACTAAGCTTGCTTGCAATGTCAGCCATATTTAAAGTTCCAACAGTTGCATACAAAATGCCAAGACCAGTTAGAAAAAATACCGATGATAAAAGGTTAATCACAATATACTTTATGCAACCTTCTAGTTGTAACTTTTCACCACCGTGAGCTAGTAGTACAAAAGAGGCCATTAACATTACTTCAAACCAGACATAGAGATTAAACAGATCTCCAGTTAAAAAAGAACCATTCACTCCCATTAGCAGCACCATCATCAAAGGGTAATGCCCGCAAGATTCACGCCTTCTACCCATACAACCAAAAGAGTAAACTACAATTATCACTCCCACTATACCACTGCTTACTAACATGATGCTGCTAAAGAGATCTGCAACCAGAGTAATACCATAAGGAGATGCCCAGGTGCCCATTTGCTCAACTAAAATGCCATGACTTCGCACCCGATATAAAATATTTAAGGCGGTAATTAAAATGATAGCACTACCCAAAAGAGCAAATACTTTCTGAACATTTTTCCACTTCCAAGTAAGTAGACATAACGCAGCGGTTACCATGGGAATTACAATGGGAAGTATAACGATTAAATGTTTCATCGATCTGTCGCCCTCATGTCATCTGTATCACTAGTGCCCAAAACTGTATATGCACGTTGAAAAAGCACTAATATAAATGCAGTTAACGCAAAACCAATAACTATCGCAGTCAAAATTAAGGCCTGAGGTAGTGGGTCAGCCAGATTCTCATTAGCAGCAGTGGCCGTCTTAGCAATAATTGGTGGCCAAGAGCGCGTAAGTCCTGCTGCGGTAAAGATAAGAAGATTAGTGCCATGCCCTAAAAGTGATACTCCCAAAATCAGCTTAATGATGTTTCGCTGAAGCATCATATAGAGCCCACCTCCATAAAGAAGACCAATGGTAAGAGCTAATTCAATTTCCACGGTTTTCCTCCACAAGAGATAAAAGTACAAGTAGTGTTACACCAAATACCACTAGGTAAACGCCAATATCAAACACCACTGGAGTTCCAATGGGAATTACCCAACTCCCCTCAACTCCAACCTTAGTCCAGGTACCTGTCATAAAAGCTTCGCCCATCAAGAGCGGAATGAACCCACTTCCAGCTGCCAGCAAAAGGCCAACTCCAATATAATTTATCGGGTCAAATTTAACCATCTTTTTCACACTAGCAGTATCATCACTGGCCATCGCATATAGGGACAAAGCTGCTGCGGCCAAAAGACCACCACAAAAACCTCCCCCAGGAGTATCGTGTCCACTTACTAGCAGAAATAAAGAAAAAAGAAGCAAAAGTGGAATTAGGTACTTAATAGCAGTACTAAAAATTACTGATTTCATTTGTTTACACCTTCTATCTCTTCTCGTTCAGTCATTTTCAATTTCAAAAGGGCATATGCACCAATACCTGCTACACTCAAAACAGTAATCTCTCCCAACGTATCAAAACCGCGAAAATCAACCAAAATAACATTAACAATATTGTGGCCATGTGCTCTGCTTAGACTGTACTTGCCAAAAAAACTGGCAATGCTTTCAAATAACTGAACGTGCAAGGCCACAAGAACTAATACTGCCGCCATTGCTCCAAATGAGACAGAGACTACAATATTCATAATTTTATTAGTAGGGTGAGTGGTAACTTCATATGTTGGAAGATGGTAAAATGCCAACATAAAAAGAACTACATTCAAAGTTTCAATAATGAATTGGGTCATTGCAAGATCGGGCGCACTAAAGAGAATAAAAACTAACCCTACTCCATAACCAACAACTCCCAGCGAAATGATTGCTGCCATGCGGGACTTAACTGTAAATGTCATAATAGCACCAACACAGATAAGTAAAATGACTATCACTTCGTTAGTGTGAATATCATGCCATCCTTCAAAATCAAAAACACCAAAATGAGAAATAAGATGTGGCCACACAAGGCATGATCCCACAATTGCTGTCACTAGAATATATAAACGCAAATAGCCATGTTGTAACAATTTAGTTTGAGAGCTTGCTAAGCTTAACATTCCATTAATCAACAGATCGTAGAATTTTAATGGCCCATAACTTAAGATGACTTCTAGGGGACCAAGCAATGAGAGTACTTTTGCCTTATATATATATAATGCAAATCCTGAAATTAAAGTAATCGCGGTTAAGCCCAACTCTAAATTAAATCCATGCCAGAGAACAAAATGGAGATCAATTGGTCTGCCTATAATTGCAGAAGCAGCAGGACCGATCAAACTATGCCCTATTAATCCTGGTACCAAACCAAGAATGAGCCCCATAACCCCCAAAAACAACGGTCCAAGCCACATAGTCCAAGGAGCTTCGTGAGGATTCTTTGGTGTAGTTTGTTCATCCCTATAAAAGGTATCATAAACAACCATGCCAGAAACTACTACAAACGCTACATTGGCAAGTATACTCACTAAACTAAGTAGCACTGAATAGTTGTTAGTGTGAAGAGTCGCAGTATATAGAGATTCTTTTCCAATAAACCCTAAAAATGGGATGATGCCCGCCATAGAAAGTGCTGCCATTATCCCGCCAGTTGCAGTAATAGGCATATACCTTCTGAGTCCTCCCAATTTTGTAATATCTCGTTCACCAGTTTCGTGATCAATGGTACCGGCTACCATAAAGAGTGCTCCTTTATATAGAGCATGACCAAACAAAAATCCAACTGCCGCAGTGGCCCCAAGTGATCCACCGATGCCGAGTAGTAGGGTCATAATGCCAAGAGCACAAATTGTAGAGTAGGCCAATATTTTTTTTAAGATAGTTTGTCGAATTGCGAGGTAAGCGCTGATCAGCATGGTGATTGCCCCAACAGTTGTCACAATGACCATCCATTCATTGGTCCCAGAAAAAATGGGGCTCACTCTGGCCATAAAATATATTCCGACCTTAACCATTGTTGAGGAGTGTAAATAGGCACTCACGGGAGTGGGCGCTTCCATAGCATTGGGCAGCCAGAAGTGAAATGGAAACTGGGCCGATTTTGTAAACGCGCCTAATAAAATTAAGATTAGAATGGGTAGAAGAAGTGTATGTTGCTGTATGCTGCTAGCATTTAAAACCAGGGTCGATATCTCTGTATGACCACTTGTAATAGATAATAGAATCAATCCTGCCAGCATAGCAAGACCCCCAAAGCCAGTTACAAGCAATGCCTGCAGTGCAGCTTTTTGGGCACTCTCTTTTTCGTGATTAAAGCCAATCAGAAAATAGGAGCTCAAACTGGTAAGCTCCCAGAACATAAATATTGTAAATACGTTATCTGATAGAACGACACCCAACATAGATGCCATAAATGCTAAAAGTGAAACATAAAAACGTCCAAGCTGTTTATGCCCTGCTAAATATCCATCCGAGTATAACAAAATAAAAGTTCCCATCCCACATATAACAATCGCAAACAAAAGTGACAGACCATCTATATTAAATGATAAGTTTATTCCCAAAGATGGTATCCACGGATAACTTAACAGCTTTGATCCATTTTTGGAGACCATTGGTATAAATGTTAAGTAATAGATACACAGTGATAAAGGTAGCAGGGCCAATAGCTTGCCGCATAAGTTTTTGGCCAATTTATTTATAAGTGGTGCAAAAAAACACAATACAAACCCAGAAAATACTGACACAACAAGTCCCACATCGGCCTCTTTGAAGTTAAATTTATTGATTTTTTATAAACCATGCGTAATAAGTCTAGTACCTTAGATATCAAAAAGACGACAAATAGGCAAGTTGTCCACTGAAAAATTGCTAAAGTATCACACCTCAAGGGTGATTTTATTTGATGCTACAACCAATTTAAGTTCAACCAATTTTAATAAATGAGTAATTAACTTAGAACTTTGAAAAATTTGTTTAAAACCTAACTCTTGCCTTAATTCAATTTCAATTTTTGTTTCATCGACTCTCAGACATCCATACACCGCATTGGGTAAATTACCACCAGGCTCTTGCGACTCGTTAATATTAACCCTTAAAAGTTTATAGTGGGAAAAAGCTGTGACCACCTCACTTAATATGAGGTAAAAAATCATAGTCATAACAGAAATATTAATCTGTTTAAAAAACTTATCCCACTCACGATTTAAATCATTTTCAAATTCAAATTGAAGCTTGATATTTGTTTCAACCATTCTAAAGCGCAGTAAATTTAAAGACTGGTCAAATGCATTTTTAATGGGACCCAAGTGAGCATCGGCAGTACTTACCTTAGAAAAGCCTAGAAATATTTCAATTAACTGTTTGCACCGTATAGCACTTTTTTTCATTTCAGCGAATGAATGCAACTCCTCACTACTCCAATCTTCATCCAGAAGTAGCAGGTCTAACCCCGCAAGGATTCCTCCCAATGGATTGTTTAGCTCATGTGCCAGTGAACTAGAGACTATCCCTAATTCCTGAGTAGTAGCAGTACTGTTTAAAATTTCATCTTTTAGATCCTCTTTGAATAAAAAACAACTTATCTTTTTGCCCTCATTTTCAAAGTTATATCTATTAATATGATAAATAGTTGCTCCGAGTTCAATTTTTTGCCCATCACATAACTTTATACATTCATGTAACAATATATTTAATCTTGTAAACTTTGCATTGTGCAACAACAGTTCTTTTCCTTCACTAATTAAAGCAAAAGGACTAGTGATTTTTAAAAAGGCTTCCTCCCAAATGGCGTTTTCTTGTAAAAATGATTGGTGCTCCTTACTTCTTTGGCCAAACTTGTTAATAATTTCTAAAATTCCTTGGATATAAAATGATGTCTCTGGCTGCCCTAGTGTATCGGCCACTAAATAAACAAATTCATCATCTCCATCAAGTGGCAAAATAATATAAGAATCTTTTTGGTTTTTCACATAGTCTTCTAAAGAGTCACAACTTAACCCTTTGAGTTTTTTTATAATTTTATGCTTTTTTAACAACACATTTAATAATGTAAAAAGGTCTGATTTCTCTTTACACTTAAGAATTTCTAAATGCCACAATTGAAAATCATACACATTGGTTAAATAAAACAATACTCCTTCATCATCTTCGCCAACCTTGTCTATAAGACTACTTAAAAAACTGGTGGATTGGGCCAAAATTTCTTCAAAATTCGCAAATGATTTTTCTATGATATTATTTATTGCAGGAGTCATGATGACTTTTTCACCTTTGCCTTACCATCATAAAAACAAAGTTCTAAATCACTGCCTTCACCTAATTTATTAAAACTTTTTACATTTGGGATGATCGCTCCATCTTCATCTTTAATATATGTATATCCCCTATTTAATACATTATTGGGGTCAAGGACTCTGAGTAAATCACCATAACTTTCTATTTTTTGATGGTAGTGATTGATTTTGTAATTCATCTCACTTTGAAGCGTTGAAGTTACATCATCAATTCTTAGTTTGTACTCGTTAACTCTGCTCATCAACAGCTCAGGCCCCAGAGTGTTTAGTTTTTCTAACTTTTGCTTATACTCTAGAGCAATTCTTTGAATGTAATTAATCAATAACTTAATTTTACTATTTAGATTATCCTTCATTCTAGTTTGTACTTCAGTAATGATTTCTGCAGCCGCTGATGGTGTTTCGGCTCGAAAGTCAGCCACATAATCTGCAATCGTATAGTCTACTTGGTGGCCCACAGCACTTATGATTGGTATCTTCACTTTGGCCATTTCTTTTGCCAATCTTTCATCATTAAATGCCCACAAATCTTCTAGACTCCCTCCCCCTCGCGTTATAACTATTAGATCTATTTTTTTGTCGCTGTCTGCTTGTTTGGAGTATGTATTTAACTTTGCTAAAGCATGTATTAAAGATGTGGGAGCGTCTACTCCTTGCACTAATGAAGGAGAAAGCACCAAGTCCATCCATACACTTCTTCTTTTGAATATATTAATAAAATCCGCAAGAGCTGCTCCATTTGGAGCAGTGATAACCCCAACTCTTCTTGGCATTTTAGGAATTGCCACCTTTTTATCTAGATCAAATAAACCTTCCCTACCCAACTTTTCTTTTAAGAGTTCAAATTGTTTTTTTAGATCTCCAACACCAGCAGGTACTATCTTTTTAACTATTAGCTGAAACCGGCCTCCTTTTGAATATACACCTATACTGCCTGTACAAAAAACTTTATCACCATCACGTAAATTTTTAATCATTGGGTTAGAAAAAGCATCTCTTCTAAACAATACACATCCAAGTAATGCTTCAGAGTCAGATAATGAGAAATAATAATGAGACGATGTCGAGAGAGAAAAGTTAGTAACTTCCCCCTCTACGGTTACTTGCTTAAATTCTCCCTCTAAAAGACCCTTAATAGCAGATAGGATCTCTATTACCGTGTACTTACCTAAAAGGTTGCTTCGACCAATCATTGATTAAATTTTTATATCTTTTACTATTTGATAAGTTTTTAAATAGTTAATTGCTTGAAGAACTTGATAATCTTCATTTGGAACATGCTTTTTAAAAATGCCATTATTTTTTGACTTAGTTTTTTTCTTTTTTCTAGCATTAATGGACTTAATGCGCCTTTCTCTTTGCTTGCTTTCTTCAAGCTCTCTAAGCCTCTTTTCTTCTTTAGTCTCGATAGTGGCAGTTAAGTGATTTCTCAAATCTTTTTCCCGAATAACTGCAAGCTCATCATCTCGATGCTCTTCAAACCAATTATTATCTAACATCTCTAACTCAATATCAGGTTTAATGCCAATTGCCTGAATTTTGCGACCAAGAGGTGTTAAGTATTGAGCAATCGTCAACTTAACTCCTTTTTCAACATCTATCTTTGCTACTGTCTGCACAGATCCCTTACCAAAAGACCTTGATCCCATAACAATAGCTCGTTTGGAGTCTTGTAAGGCTCCAGCTACAATTTCAGAAGCAGACGCAGAAGACCCATTAATTAACACAGCAAGTGGCAAATCATATTCTTTATGACCAGTCTTCTTTACATATCTAACTTCTACATCTTTTTTATTTCTTCCTTCAGTTGAAACAACTACTCCCTCTTTCATAAATATTGATGACACGTCAACTGCCTGCTCTAACAGTCCTCCTGGATTAGATCGTAGGTCAAAAATTATACCTTTGGCTCCACCATGAGCTTTGGCTTCTTTTTTTAACTTCTTCAATGTTTCTGATACAGTTATTGCAGATCTTTTTTGAAACTGGGTTAACCTAATATAAATATAATTTTTCTTCACCAATGCAGACTTTACTGAGTTAGTTTTAATTATTTTCCTTGTTATTTCGTAATCTTTAATCCCATCCACACCATTTCGTGCAACACCTATTACTACTTTTGTATTGGCCTTACCCTTCATTTTCTCAACGGCTTCTTCAAGAGTAAATCCAATTATTGATTTATGGTTAATGCGCACAATTTTGTCACCTGCTTTAAGGCCCACTTTAAAAGCAGGAGTATCCTCAATAGGTGTTATTATAACAATCATACCATCTTTGGCCGTTACTTCTATTCCTATCCCTCCAAACTCTCCTTTTGTATCCTCATGAATTTTAGTGAAAATATCTTTATGTAAAAAAGTAGAATGGGGGTCGAGTGTTCCCAACATGCCCTTAATTGCACCTTGAATTAACTTTTCAGTATCAACTTCTCTGTAATATTGCCCTTCAATTAAATTCAATACCTTGGTAAATAACTCCAGCTTTTCAAAACGCGACTTGGAAGATGCCCAAGATGGTTGTATGGAAGTCATACATAGAAAAACTATTAAAAACATCACTGCACAAAGGGGAAAACGCCGTTCCCTTTTATAAATATTCGTTTTCATCTTAATTTCACCTCAAAATTTTATTACGAAATTTGTCTTCCATTATTTGAATTGTGTTCTGAGCAATATTTTTTTTTCTGACCTCAAAATAAAGTCGACCCAACTTACCGCCTGCATTCTTAGTATATCCTACTATATCACCACTAGAAATGGCCATCCCCTTTTTCACTTTCGGTCCAAACTCTCCTAATAAAATTGATCTGATATCCTCACCGTGATCAATCATCACAACATTTCCATAGCTAGCTAAAGACCCGACATAAACAACCTTACCTGACCTAGATGCTAAAACGGGACGAACATCTTTAAACTTATAAGTTATGCCTTTTGTCTTATATTCGACTCCAGCAAAATCCTCAAGAGGTGTGTTAAATCTAATTGCAAGCTTAAGAACTTCTCTATTTTTTTTGGCAACCTCTCCCAGGTTTCTCTTTTTATGCTTTATTCGATCCTTTAATTTGGCATATTTAATTTCAAGAAGTTCTTTTTCTCTGATGTCCTTTAAGTAAGCATCCGTAGCTACTTTTTTATTTGCTTCCATATCATTTAGCATTGTCAATAAGTCTGATTCTAGTGCATGATGTTTTGCAATTCTTTTTCTCATTATAGAAATCATTTTCTTTAATTCTTGGTTTTCTCTCATCGATGCTTTAACTACCTTAATTTTTTTCTGCAATCTCTTTATAAATATTTTTGTGCTTAGTAAATTGGCGGAATCTTCGTTATCTTCTACAGCGTTAACTATAACACCTCTTAAAATTTTCTTGGTTTCTTGATATATTCCCTTTAATTTTCCTTCTCTTTGTATCAACTCTTTTTTAAGAGTAAAAATTTTATCTTCTATGCGGTTTACACTTTTCACAACTTGCAAATATCTCTTGTTTTTTTCGCCAAGTTTTTTTTCCAAACGATCTATTTCATTGCTTAAACCTTTAATGCTCTTTCTAAGATTGGATATTTGCATATGCATCGTATAAAAAGATCTATTTGATTTAGCGATATCTTTTGACGTTTTAATATTTGCGTGTACCACACTGATACATATAAATTGTAAAAATATAAGTACAAAAAAACCTTTCAAAGCAATCCCGTAAATGGCCTTAAAGCACATTAATTAAATACTCCAAGACTGTTTATGTAGAAACACAAACGCGCTAAGTATCATGAAAGTGGAGATTATTCCGACAATTCCCCACTGGTTATTTTGCATAATTAGAAGTGGCAATAGGGATAATGCAATCAGTGCGACGATAGCGCTGAATATAATTTTATACCCAACCTTTTTCTTTCTTTGAAACTGCTCAATGACATAAGACACTTCACTGATAGACTTTTTAAGAGACAACAGTGAGATTACCCATGCAGCAATTGCAATAAATATAAAAGTATGAAAAGACCATTTCTTAACAAAAAGAAGTAATTCATGCCCTTTTTTTGCTTGAACATCTGGGTCTCGTGTAGCCCCAAGAGTTATATCTTTTTTGCCAACTAAGCGGCTTAAATAATCTCTTATAAGGTTCTGAGTCCTTTGCTGTATTTCATTTTTAAAGACAATCTTCATACCGACATAATCTAAATTAAAAACTTCAGATGATAGTCCAAGATCAAAGTTACCCATGATCTCTTTCACCTGCCCCCTGATTTTTTCTTGTGACAGAGTAAACACCTTCTGTACTCCGGGCAGTTGCGCTATCTTGCGCAAATACCTCAAATGATTTTCTTTGGCCGATATTAATGCATAAAAATATGGACCTGATATATCAGTTGGAAACGACGAATGTAATTTTGCCTCAAAAGAATTTTTAGCTCCGGACGATATTATCAATAAACCCGTAAGAAAGGCAAAAACAAAGGCCCGAACAGGGACGCTTTTAGCGATTTTTATAAATTGAATTAAATAAAACATGCATGCCCCGCATACACTAATCGACCCCCATTTAAGTGGACAATCCTTCCTGTAAATTTTCTAACCAATTCTGTATTATGAGATGCCCAAATAACTGTAAGTCCTCTTTTTGAGTTATAAAAACTTAATACTTCATAGAGCTTTTTTGCATTATCAAAGTCAAGTGAACTGGTTGGCTCATCAGCAATAAAGACGTCGGGTCTTGTAAGCAGTGCCCTAATGATTGCAACTTTTTGCTTCAGACCACCATTTGCATGTTTAACTTTCAAGTATAGGCGATCTGTTATACCAAATATATCTGATAACTCTTTCAAATCATTGTAAAATTCTTTTTTTGACTTGTAAGACATGGAGTCATGGGCCAAACTCAAATTTTCTTCGCAGCTTTTGTGTGGCAGTAGTCTTAGTTCCTGAAAAACTTGTGACATAAAAACTGGTGATGTTGCCCTTCTAGAGGTGGGCAGAATTACTTTTCCTTGGGCAGGAATTAACTCCCCTGACAACACTCGCAGAAGAGTTGTCTTTCCAGCACCTGAAGCGCCTGTAATAAAAAGAATTTCGCCTGCATCTATTGATAGTTTAATCGATTTTAAAGCATCAATATTTCCAAAAGAAACGCTAACATTCTCTAAATAGAAGAAGTTGTTGAAATTTTTTGAAAAATTAACCGTTTGAGGAGTTGTTTTGTGTAGAAAACTCTGTAGCATAAGACCTTTCCTTAAGTCCAATAATCAAATCATCCTGATCCGTTAGAACAGCAGCTAAGCCAATGTTCACACCATATATTTTAACCCAAGAGTTATACTAAAGTAAAGCAAAAGATATTCAGGTAGGACAGTTAACGTGTTGTTATTACAAGTACTAATGAATTTTTTTCACTTTCTTTTGTCTTTTCCGTTTGCCCCAAATTTTTTCGGCAGCACTTTCTAGCATTATAGAGGCTTCACGCCTTAGATGGTTGTCGTGAATAAACCTATAAAAGTTTTCAACTTCTGGATTATTCCTAAATTGACCCCCAAAGTTTGGAACTCTCTTCTTTGCACCTACTTCTTCCTGCGTTGTTTCATTAGTCATTGGTTAAATCCTCCAAGGAGAAATTGTACGTTGTTGTTGATGACTGTTCAAGTACTTTTACCGCTCAATCATACCGTAGTTATGTAGCTTGTTATATAAAGTTTTAACTGTAATTCCTAATGCCTTGGCAGCCTTTGTTTTATTTCCACCCAAGTGCTCGAGAGTTAAGCAAATATGTTTTCTTTCGAGTTCATTTAGAGTTATTTCTGAAAACTTAGATACATCTTCTTGTTGTTTTTCTTCTTCTCTCATCACTTCACAGTTGATAACCTTTTCTGGAAGATGACACTCTTCAACAATTTTTCCGTCAGCTAATATGTACGCGCGCTCAACAATATTTTTTAGCTCGCGTACGTTCCCGGGCCAAAAATACTCTGTTAGGACCTTAATAACTCCTGGTGCAAATGACTTATGCCCTTCTAGAGTTTTAGTACTATTTAAAAAATATGTGGCAAGTAACTCAATATCATCAGTTCGCTCGCGCAAAGCTGGAACATCTATAGTCATAGTGCTCAATGCATAAAACAGATCTTCTCTGAAGTTATTGGCAACGACTTCACCATTTAAATCTTTATCTGTTGAAGTAATAACTCTTACATCTGACCTAAATGGAACTTGTCCGCCAACTCTAAAAGCAATTTCTTCTTTGATAAAATGAAGAAGTTTTGCCTGTAGAGTAGTAGAAAGAGAGCATATAGAGTTAATATATAAAGTACCACCATTTGCTTTTTCTAAAATACCAATAAGACCTTGAGAAGCAGAGTTGGAAAAACCACCTGTTTCTTGGCCAAATAGCTCAATTTCAAGCTGTGATTCTTGATACGATGAACAATCGATTGCTACAAATGGACGCCCACTTCTTTCACTCCTGCAGTGAATTCTTCTAGCGGTCATCTCTCTGCCTGAGCCTATCTCTCCTTGAATGAGAACGTTGACATCAGTTAATGATAGCTTGTCTGCTAATGTGCGTAAGGTTTCAACTGATTTTGATTTACCTACAATCTCTTGTTCACACACTTTGAGGGAGTCAGCTAACTGCAACCCTTTTTCTTTATCTTCTAACTCTTTGTCTTTCTTTTCGATTTTTTTAAGCAGCGTTTCATTTAGAGCTTTTGCCTGTAAATACATTTTCATATTAGCAATTGGTCGCCCCAACTGATCAATAATTGATTGAATGCTGATCATATCGTTTCTAGAAAATTCACGTTTGCCCGATGTACTTTGTAAGTGTAGGGTTGCCAAAATGACACCTTCATGTGCAATTGGTACACATAATTCCGCTTTTACATTGTTGTTATTTCCTGCAAAAAGGGGGTCTCTTTCAGCATTGTTGCTAAAATATGACCTCTTTGTACGAATAACATAGCCAGCTAGCCCTTCACCCTTTTTCAAGACTTCGCCGCCTAGTGCTGCAGTTTCGTTTTCGGCAATCAACTCCACAGATGTTTCGTCTATGGCCCTATAAATTCTTACTTGCTCAACATCATTATTGTTGTAAAAGAATTTTGACATCTCGCTGAAAAATTCTGACTCATCCAAGGTTGACAATAAAGTAGACGATAATGCTTGAATCTCTGTCGAAACTTTTATTGCTAAATTATTCATTGTTTAACTCCCGAACACTAATTGTTAACAAAAGGCAACATTTTAACGCCAATATCTATTGACACATAGTATCATTGTTTGAAAATTTTACAAGACAAAAACACTCAGGTGTTTACTTTTTTCACAGTATTCTTATATTTTCAATTAGTTAGGGCCGTACAATAATTATTCAGTTCGACCAGCGAGGAGTGATGCAATTTCCGAAGTTTTTGGTGATGGCCTTAATAATTTCACCATCTTTACCCATAATATAGATGTTTTGGATCGCTTTTGTACGACTAAGGACCCTTTGTGAAGAAAATATTATGAATTCTCCATCTTTTGAAAAGCTGGGGTCCTCATTTGAGCCAAATTGTTTGGTCAAGCGAGAAAGGCCTGTACCATCAGTATTAATTCTGAATATGTCAAAACGTTGGTCAAGCCATGAGGAGAAAACTATTGTCTTGCCATCAGGGGAAAACCTAGGTGTCGCATTGTATTTCCCAACATAGCTTATTCTTCTAATCTCTTTTTCTATACCTGCAGGATTTAAGGTATAGACCATAGCAGCACCAGATCTTCCCGATAAAAATGCCATCTTATTGCCGACAGCAGTAAATGAGGGATCTACGTCAATGGCAAAGTGCTTGGTAACTCTTTTAATTTTCTTGGTTTTTAGGTCCATTATATATATTTCAGCATTACCAACATGACTTAAAGTTAATGCTATCTTATCACCACCTGGGAGAAATATTGCACCCGAGTTAATGCCTCGCCTTGAAGAGATAAGATAATCATCTTTCTCTTTAAGGTCATACACTCTAAGGTTAATATTTCTTCTTCGCCTGCCGGTTCTCTCCTTTATAAGGCTATATAATATTTTGGTTCCATCGGGAGATATGGCAGGAGAAATAACAGTTGCTTTGTAGTTTGTTATTCTCCTTATATTGTGTCCGTCAAAATCCATGATGTATAATTCTTTGATCATCTTACCTTTTTTACTCAATACATCAGATACAAATGAAATCTTGGAATTAAAAATAGAGTCTTTTTTAACTATTTTTTTATATATTGCTTGGGCTATTTTGTGCCCAATAGCTCTATCATTAACGCGCAAAGGGCCACCTTGTAGCTGCAACAATGGGGTTTTATTAGTTATATTGAATACAGTAATTTTAAATCTAAGTTTGCCATCCTGGATAAAAAAGGTTGATCTACATAGATAATTTACTCCTCTGGCACTCCAATACTCATACACAGGAGCCAAATCTGCATCTTTTCTCAATGATTTAAATGACTTGATTCCAAAAATTCTTTTATAAAATGAAAAATCGTCCTTTAACAGTTGCACCAACTGCATCGCAACCTTTTGATATTTAGTGGAAATGTCGGCTTCTCTAAAATAGGGTGCCTCAAAATACATCTGATCTTTAACCAGCGTCGCCTCACCTACTGGGATTACTGTAAGGCCATCAATGGCAGCCGCTAAATTGCCGGAAAAAAGTAGAAACAGGTACAATCCTACAAATTTTTTCATAAGCGTTTACTCCTTCTAAACAAAGTAAAAAACTTTGATAGAAATCAGTATACACAGTAAAGTTCAATTTTGAAAAAGATTTCCCTTTGCATCACTCCAAATCTTCTCTAAACACTCAGAAGCATTACCTCGATGAACTTGATCAAACACACCTATATTATCAGCAGCATCTAAGTTGACAAGGATAGTTTTTGCACCAAAGCCTTTTGCTACATGAACAAACTGTGCCGCAGGGTAAACTACACCGCTGGTACCTATGGCCATAAACAATGTTGCTCTTTTTAAAGCGGCTTGGATTTCTTCCATAAAAAAAGGTGTCTCTCCAAACCATACAATGTGGGGGCGCCATGCTTTAGATGTTTGGCAGTTGGGACAAGGTACATCTATATTGTGATAATCAATTGGTCCCCAAGTTGCCCCACAACTAAGGCAGCGGCCTTTCATAATCTCACCATGCAAATGGAGGAGGTTTTTGCTGCCGGCTTGTTCATGCAGATTATCAACGTTTTGGGTCACTAACAAAAAATTATCTTTATGGGCTGCCTCTATTTCGACTAAAATTTCATGAGCACGATTGGGTTTTGCATTTTTCACACCATCTTGTCGCCAACGATAGAAATCCCACACCAGTTTAGGGTCCCTGGCAAATGCCGAAGGTGTGGCCAAATCTTCAAAACGGTGGTTTTGCCAAAGACCTCCATTGCTGCGAAAAGTTGGCACTTTCGACTCTGCAGAAACTCCTGCTCCAGTCAACACTACTAAAAAATCTGATTTACCCTGCTCCATAGATACCTTTAGTCTTACTTGTCTCCCTCACAGGTTTTATAAAGGGAATCCCATTATCATATCACCTCGCAGTAGCCTATAAGCTATTTTTTTAGGAACTCGTGGAAATGGAGAAGCACGCTTGATTGTATTTAGAGCAATTCCATCATATTCCTCGCTACCACTAGATTCTATCACCTCTACTTTTAATAATTTCCCAGCACCATCTAGGTATAAACGAATTCGACACTTTAAATCTTGAGACTTTAAGTAGCTGGGAAGTCTCCAAAATGGCCTCAATAAATCACGGATGCTTTTTTGCCCGTACTCGGTAAAAAGTGTTGCCTCTTTAGTGTTATTTATATTATCGCCGTATAATGCCTTTCCCTTTTTCAATTTATTACCAGCTAAGATCAACTGTTTAAACTCTTTATGTAATACGTTCTCTGCACTCGCCTTCTTTGCCCCTTTTTTGTTAACCTTAATTTTTTTTCTTCCAATAGCTTTTAACATTTTTAAAAAATTACGTTTCTTTTTACGCTTTTTTTTAATTAAAAATTTAGGTCCTTTGCTTGTATCTTTTGCTTTCGATGCAGTGACTTTTGCCAGCTTTTTTGCAGGTCTTTTATATGTAGAAAATGTTTTTAACTCTTTTAGTGTATATTTAGGCATGGCTACCAAGTCCACACGTACTACCCTGGAGGCAAGCATCTTACTAAATTCTTTATTCCTGTTTTCTAACTCTCTTTTTGAAACATAAGATAAAATTGAAAATGCTGCCAATATAATGATATGTAACAGCACCGATTTGATCAGTGCCTGTTTTGCATCTGGGTCAATTGTAAAAAATTTAGTAAAAGCAATCATACTATTAACTTTTTAATAAGCAATACAAACGTTTATTTATGCTTTGATTCCAGCTCTGTTACTAAAGCTATATTTCTAATTCCCTCCACCTTAAGATGTGACATTAGTTTTGCTACAACACCATATTTAATTCCGTAGTCAGCTCTGATGTAAAGGATGTTTGTTTTTGATTTTTTAAATTGTTTTTTAATAATGGCAGAAAGCTCCTCATGTAAGTACTTATTCTTGCCTATAAAATACTCTTCTGCCCGGGTTAAAGACAAAACCACTTGAGAAATTGAAAGGTTAATCCGGTTGACTTCCTTGGTCTTTGGCAAATCCAGCTTAATACCATTGAGCATTAAAGGAGCAGTTATCATAAAGATAACCAGCAAAACCATTACAACGTCAACTAAGGGAGTTACATTGATCTCAGAAATTGGTCCTGTACCTTTTTTGCTGTAGAATCCCATTGTTTGTGACCCTCTATTTTGAAATAATTAATGATCTCTCAACTACGTTTAAAAATTGCTGACCAAATCCTTTCATATTTGAGTTTAAATGCAAGTTGGTATCAGAAAAATTGTTATAAAACCATACAGCAGGAATAGAGACCACAAGTCCAAAAGCGGCAGCGACTAAAGACTCGGCGATGCCTGGTGCAACAGCTGCAAAAGTAGAGCTACTACTGGTTACATACCGCAGATTATCAATAATACCCCAAACTGTTCCAAAAATACCAATAAAAGGTGTAATCGAACCAATGTTTGCCAAAGTTGATAAATATTTATCTGTTATCGCATTAGCATCAATGGCCCCTTTTTTTAGTGCTCGCTCAATAGCTATTAATCCATATGACTGAAAGTGACCCTGCAGTAACACCACTCGCTTATTTTCATCTTTATAACAATCTTTAATACGGCCAAGCTCACTATAACCCTCAATAAACATTTGTTTAAAGGGTGAGAAGGGAAATGATGTTGATTTTTCTAAAACATCTTTCAAGCTATCTGCTTCATTGTAAATTAAGTAGAAATTCTTGTTGTTTTTTCTAATGATTATGCCCAAGATAAAAGTCCGTACAATAATTATCCAGGATACTAATGAGGCAAATGCTAAAATTGCTATCACAGTCTTAACTACAAGCCCCACATCCATCCAAATGTTAAGCAAGTTTAAGTATAAATTTTCCATATACGATCCTCCATGAATTTATTTGGCCAATACCCTAAGTAGCAGTTTTGTTTTCAACTCACTTATATTATGACTTTTCACATAAAGATAAACAAGTACCAAGAGACATAAAACAGTATACTCATAAACTTGGGGTAAAGAAGATATAATAAAAGGACTATATTCTTGCTTCCAGTGCCAATCATGGCCTAAAAAAGAAGCTAGGGGGGCAACAATTAATCCTATGTAAATTCCAGGTAAAGTCCAATTATTTTTTTTCCAATCACTGAAAATTAGGCACATAAAAAGATGCAATATTATGATGCTATCAAAGTACTTGATGTAGACAAATGTGTTTTTATGAACTAGCCAAAACATTATGGGAAACAACAAGTTTCGTACCAATTTACTTTTAAAGGTCAGCTGAAAGTACTCACGAAAATTATTTAAAACTATTATATCGGTTAAACATATTACACATACTGCCACATAAGAAAGTAGCGTACTGATTAACTCAATCTCTTCTGAGTTCATTGCTATAGGTGCCCCAATATAGACAATACTCATAATTAAAAAAATAATAACTACAAGAATTTCCCTGGTTGGTGCAACAACTCCTTTGTTTAAATAATGCTTGAGAGGGTGATTAGTGTCATTTTTTAAATTTACGAATTTCATTGCAATATATAATGATATTAGCTTAGTCATTATTAATATTTCATACCCTCTAAGAGAAATCCATTCTTCTATGACTGCGAGGTCGTGCTTTAGAATAAAATGAAAAAATACAACTATCGAAATAATGATTAAATGTACAATCCAAGTAAGAAAAAGATATGAAGAATACAACAAAAAATGCTTTTTAAACATATCAATACCGTTTTACTTGCGGTACAAGCCAGTTTAATTGCAATTCAGGAGAAGGATAGATCTCATTATATTTTTTATACAGCACATTGGTCTTGATAAGATTGTCAATTTTTTGTAGCAGTTGAGCATAGCGGTTCCATAGTTTTAAATCACTTTTTAAAACCAAACTAACTCGTTTTGTAACTTCAAACTGTTCTTGGAAGTTAAAGCCCTTGTCGAAAACAGTTTCATCATATTGTTTTAATATTTTATCAAAAATTTTTGTATCTATTTTTTTATCATGAAAATTTATACCCATGATCTTTTGAACTTCAGAGATTTCAACTCGCTTTTTAAACAAACCGAGCTCTACCCTAATAAAATCTTCAAACAAAAGTAATGCTATCTCTTTTTTGCTTAAATCCATGGTGCGTATAAATGGAACGGATAGAAGAAATATGTACTCATTTTTATTTGTTGGCAATCCAAAATGTGTTACGGTCGGAGTATTTAACAAGAGGATACTAAAAGACTTTTCAAAATATCCATGGTTTTCCAGAAGTATCCCAAACGCAATATCAATTCCATAATCTGGTTTTTTGTAATCCCACTTTAATAGAGATGCCTTTTTAACCAACCAGTATTCTGACATAAAGGTCCAAAATTTTTCTTTAGCGGGAACAAAATAACGGTTTTTTAGTTTCTTTTTTCTAACAAGTATCTTTTTTCTAACATGTCCTGTTTTTGTTGCAGCTGTTGATTCTAACATATCATTTTTAAGCACTTTCTTAATCGAGTTAAAATCAACTAGTTCCTGTTCTTGCTCTACAACACTTTTTTGCTCATTGGGGTCTGCTTGAGCTGATACATGGTTTACATATACTATTGCCCAAATGAGTATTAATCCAAAAATAAAGTCTCTTCTAATAAACATTATCTCACCTTGGATCGACCTCTGACATATTGGTCATAAAGCCTTCCCCAGTAAAAAATTTCTGCCAAACTTGGCTCAAACAAGTCAAAGTATTTAGGGTATTTATCTTGAAAACATTTTGGTCTTCTCGCATCTAAAAACTCAGTACGCATAAAACCAAGGTATGGTCCCACTCTTACTTCTCTCCAATCGAGGTGAATGGTTGTACCTTTTTTACTGCTTACTTTATAGACCTTCATTGGATGGCCACACGCTATTGTTGTCAAGGTATTAGAGTAGCGAGAAGGGTTTTGGTGAACATTACCAAAAATCTGATTATAATAATATATCCCAATTGATGGGTGTGCATAAGCTTGCTGACCACCTAATGGCAACATGACCGCTATGATTAAAAAAATAACAACTTTCACATTAAACCTTCCAACGAAATTTAATCGTTTCCCATTCATAACACTGGGGACACCTCCAAAAAATATCATCCGAGTTGTAACCACATTGTTCACAATAATGTCTTGTATGTGATTGGTGCAAACTATCTAGTAGCGACTTGGTATGGTTGACCACTTCTTCATTTTTCTTTAAATCTATCAGCAGTTTTATGTATTCAACCATCAGTACTTTTGAACTTGAAGGATTGTCGGCCATCCAGTTTTTAATTAACTGATAAGCTTCAACTTCTTCGCCGGCCTCTTTGAATAACCTGACTTTGGCCAATACCACAGAAGATGAAGAAATATCTAATCCTTTAATATCCAAGAAGTACCTTTTTAGTACCTTCATTCTGGTTTGATAGTCCTGTTTGACCTTATCATCCCCATGAAAACCTTCTTCAAGTGAAACAAACACATATGTGATATACATCGGGTGTTCATTGATAAGTTCAACTAATAAGTTCTGGGCTCTTTCCATGTTGCCGTTCATTAAGCTTAGTCGCAACCATAATATCTTTGCAGATACTGACGGTGCGTATCTTAAGGCTTCACTAAGCTCCTCTTGGCACTTTGCAAACTGGCCATTTTCAAATAATACTTTTGCCTTTTGTACAAGAATATGGGAGATGGTCTCTGATTGATTGTTTTGTCCCACTTTTGAAAGCATAAGGCGGTAGCTATGTGCCTGCTCCCAGTCTTCAATATTTTCATAGATCAGACAGAGTGCTTCAATGGTATCATGTTGATCTCTATTTATCTTTAAAACGTCTTTGTATGTCTCAACGGCTTTGTCCACAAATCCGCCCTTATCAAAGTCTTTTGCTAATTCCTTTAAAGAGCGCAGCCTTGTGGCTTCAGAAATATGATCTCGAGCAATCAAGGATCGATGTATACTGATTGCTTTTTCGATTTCACCGTTGCTTCTAAACAGTCCTCCCAAGGCAAAATATGTATCAATCGTTTCACGATTTAAGTCTACTGCATTTAAAAATTCCCGTATTGCTAAGTCTCTATTGCCGGAAATGAGGTATTGGGTGGCATTTAGAAAGATTTTTGACTGTGCTTCAAAAATTGAGTCCCGATATCTTTTAGACAGTTTAACAACTGTCTCTCGCTCTATCAGATAATGATAGACCAACACAATTGTTAATGCGACAGCAACAATTGCCAATATATTATCTAAAACCCAAGATAAAAGAGCGTCCATTCATTAACCTTTTATACTAGTTCTTATAAATATACATCGGTATGCCTGTGCTTTCAAAGCGAGATTTAAAGTCTAGCTTTGTTATTACTTCCTCAAATTTATCCAACATATCAAATATAGTGAATTCCTTTTTCTTTTTGATATATTTTAAAGTAAATTTGCCCTTTAATTTCATTTCACTATGAATTTTTCTGCCCAAGGTCCAAAGTCCACCGATTTCATCAATCAGCCCTGCTTTATGTGCATCCTCACCAGAGAAAATCTGCCCTTGTGCCAAATCTTCCATAGAACCTTTTATCTTACCCTTGCGCCGCTTGAAAATATGTTTAATAAATTGCTTATGTACTCTTGCTAACATTCCTGTCATTAACTCTCGTTCTTCTTGTGTCATAGACCTGCTTGGCTGCCCAATATCTTTGAATTTACCAGCTTTTATGACTTCAGGGGATACTTTTATATACTCAAATAGTTTTGATAAATTGTAAAACTGCATAATAACACCGATAGATCCTGTGAGAGTACCAGCTGCTGCATAAATTTTTCTCGCAGCAGCTCCAATATAGTATCCTCCACTGGCAGCAACTGATCCAAAACTTGCATAGACTGGCTTTTTCTTATCAATTCTTATGATCTCTTCGTAAATTTCCTGACAAGGCCCTACTGCTCCGCCAGGAGAAGAAATTCTAACAATTATGGCTTGCACTTTATCATCCTCTTCTGCCAGAAGTAGTTTTTCTACTGTTTTTTTTGCATCTAAAACTATCCCTGTCACTTCGACAACGCCAATAGTATCTTCTGTATTTGCAGATAGCTCAAATCCCGATGAATGGCTTTTAAACACGCTTACCGTATAGAAGGCAAAAATCATCAATATGATAAAAAAGATAAAAATCATAAGAAATATACCCAACATCGTTCTGTTTTTTGACTCACTCACTATAAATTCCACCCGTTTTAAATTACAATCTTTAGTTTTCTTCAATCATAATACCATTTCATGCTCAAGTATTTCTAGTAATTTTCCGATAATCTTTTTGTAGTAGCTTCTTAAAACCAAAGAAGAGGAGTTCGTTTATGAAAACAGTAAAACTTATCCTGGAATCTATCACGGCAGGACTGTGCTTAATTATGGTTTTAACATCTATAGGCCATGCAGGCGATCGTCGCTATAATGCACCAAAGTTTAGATTTAAAACTTCACTGCCTTCTGCAGATATTGATATCAAAGAGGATAACATCGATTCTGATTTTTCCTATAAGGTTCAGCAAGCACCTGAAAATGAGCGATTTATTGCCTCAGAAGAGGATGAGACAATTACCCGAGAGCCATCGTCAACAAATAAAAAATATGCTCCCTCAAAAAGAAAAGACAGTAGTTACCCTCAAGGTATGCAATATTGGAAATTCACTCCTGATTTTTAAACTATAATTTAAATTCTCTCTACAAATTTTTTATTGGAGTATGCTCTGATCCTTGACCTTTTTGAATAAGTCTTTTGGGATCTGTGCCCCTTGGAGAAAAATTTACACTACATCCGGGCATACCGCCTATAGGCATGCCCATGGCCATGCCCCGTGACTTACAAGATTCGGGAAGACCTCTATGTTCTCCTAATTTCGTTGTTTTTTTTGGCCTTATGGTTCTACTAATATCGGGTAAACACCACTGCTTTTTTAATCGATTATATTCTGCCTGAGGCAATTGCACAAAAGTTGGACTTTTTGAAGCCTGTAGGGACCTTAGTAGACCTTTCATGTTATCTCTGGAAAAAGCAGTACAGCCAGCTGTCCCCTTTCCTTTTTTCCTCCAAACGTGGAGAAATATACAGGATCCTGCTCCTACAGTAGAATATGAAGGCACCTCACCATAGCCAACCCTATTGTGATCCACAACGACAGCTAACTCATACAAGTGATCTCTTCGTTTTAATTTTTCAACATTAGAGGCCCAGTCCCTCATGCCACTGCGTGGGGCATAGATCACATCATTATAAAAAGCTGAGTTTTTATCATCTACACACCGACTACTACCATCAACTTTACGGTATGGTAGCCCTGTTTTCACCCTGTTTTTATCTTTGTATCCAAAAGATTCAGGGAGTCTAAAGACACCTGCAGGTGCCCTGCCGTCGCCCTCTTTTTTACTTTTGCGTTTTTTTGCTCTGCTTGGAACACTTCCATGTAGCCCGCTTCCCCACCCTAATCCATTTCTGCCAACTACCGCATCCATTATTTTACTTTTTGGACTCCAACCATTGTTGTTGCCATGACGCTCAAACATTACTGTTTTACTTGTGGGGGAATTCCACGAATCTGTTATTGATATAATGACTTGGTTTGAGCCTTTTAAGGGGCCATCTTTGCAACCTCTTTGACTACCTTTACTAAAGCAAACATTTATAACAGTCACTGCAGATAGAATAAATACTATTATTTTCATAGAGCTGCCCCTTATAAATATATCAACCTCTTATACGTTGATAATTATAAGTGATTACTCTACTGTAAGTAACGAGGTAAATCATACCGTTAATTTAAAATGCTAATCGATTAAATACTTCTTGGCCCAATCAGGGGCAATAAAGCCGCTTTTGGGAAATGGTAACTTGTTAGTGACAATATCTTGAAAAAAAGTTGGGACATAATTACATGGAATCATCTCACCTATATATCTGCCGGTTTTTTCATCCTTGCCCGTTTGAACCCATTTAAATATATCTCGGCTTACGTAATTGCCATTTTTATCAATACCTAAAATTTCTGAAATTTGCTGTGTTCTTCTTCCCCCATCATGGTAACGAGAACACTGAACCACCACTTGCATAGCACTACCGACCATTTTGCGCACCGCGTCTGGTGGTATTTGGGTATCCCCCATCAAACACAGCGTTTCTAAGCGCGTACAACAATCTACTGGATTATTGGCATGGACTGTACCCATGCTACCATCATGACCTGTATTCATAACTTGAATTAAATCTAGTGCCTCAGATCCCCTAACCTCACCAACAATTATTCTATCAGGACGCAATCTCATGGCAGATATTACAAGGTCTCCAATGCTAACAGGTTTTATTCCCTCCTTGGGGTTTTCCTTTCTGGTTTCAAACTGCACAACATGTTCAGCATGAATCTGCAGCTCGGCTGCATCTTCAATAATCAGTAGTCTTTGAGTTTTAGGAATCCTGGTGCCTAATACATTCAACATGGTCGTTTTACCAGAACCAGTTCCTCCCGAAACAATCATATTTTTTCCCAGATACATACAAACATCTAAAAACCTTGCTCCCGTTTTAGATAATGAACCAAAAGTTATGAGGTCCTTAAGCTTTAATTTTTCTTTTGAAAATTTTCTGATCGCTACGACAGTACCACACCTGGCCATCGGAGGAAGCACTACATGGATTCTTGACCCATCGGGAAGTCTTGCATCTAACCTTGGATTCTCATCATCTAAAACTCTACCGACAGATTGGGCAATTGAGCGCATGGCCGCCATTAATGCATTTTCCCCATCAAATTGATTTGGCACTTTAAATACAAGCCCTCCACTTTCCACAAAGATTTCTTTGGGCCCATTGATCATGACCTCTGAAATTTTTGGATCATCAAGCAGCTCTTTAATTGGCCCTAAAAAGGCACTAATCGCATCTTCAAAAACTGACATATCTTAAATATACCTCATAGTTAAGGGGTTATTCGTCTCTAGGCATCCAATAATCAAATACCTTTGAGGCTATACTACGTTCATTTTCTTTCCTATAGTCTTTTTTCTGAATAACTGTAATGTTGCCGAATATTTTACCTGCAGGACAATAGAACTTATAAACCCCAGATCTATCAAACATGATCTCAGCTTCTGAAACTTTGCCCATTCTTGCAGATAAAAAAACCTTCTTTTGGGGAAGAATTAGGCAGCTTCCCCTCTCTCTCACAGTAGAAGTTAAAAACAGCCGTAATTTCTCACCGATAAACACAGAAATTTCTTTTGGATAATAGCCTTCGTTAGTCGCTATTATTGATAACTCCCGCACAGGTAGCTCCATCAAGTCCTTCCGCTTTACAACTGACTGTCCCCACAGATTAACTCCAATAAAAGACGTTAGGGTCATTAGGACAATAATTTTAATTTGATTATTCAAGGGGCGCACTCCTAATTTAATGTACATCTCTAACTGACGTATCGGATCTAATGAGATTAACTTTACTGTTTTAGTCAACTTTTGACTTTTGCTCCTTAATTTGGGGGCTTAGCTGCTTATTGATTGTCCAAACCTGCATTTTTTAAAAAAACTTTATTGCCATAACGCAGTTTGTAAGATACATTGTTGAGATGAACGAGCAAGACAAAATTAGATGTTTCGTAATTGCAGATGACTATAGGTGGCATTTATTAACTGATTCTATTGACGAATTTTATAATGCCTCGTTAAGTTATCTAAAGTTAATGAATACCTCTCCCAAGGAAAACAACTATTATTTTAAAAATCTATTCTTAACCAGAGATGAATTCAATCAGTTTTTAAAAAATATAGCAGAATTCAAAACCGAAGACCAATTGATAAGTGCGACCAAAAAAAAGCAGTCAGATCAAAAATCAATTCGAAAAAGCAACCACCTTACACTAGTAGATTAAACTTTATAAAGCTCAAGTGTCCTTGAAAAGATCGAGTCAACATGTTTTAAATAGATCTTGCCAACCTCCTCAAAACTTGGAGCATTCAGGGCCAGAGTCACATCTTTTTCTTTTAGAGCAGCAGTTAGTGCTTCATAAAAAACTTCCGCTGAATTGGCACTTTTTCCCTCAAATGCAGCTTTTTGAATCAATTCATAACTCTCTTCTCGGGTAAAGTCTGTATGTAGTACCAGTTGATGCAAGTAATAGCTAGAAAGATAGGAAAACTCATCTTTAACTTTTTGCTCGATATGCTCTCGGTGGAATTGTAAGTTTTCTACAGTGCTGGCCATGCGTTTTATGGCATACAGTAGTAAGCCTAGGTTATCTGGTAAATAAAGTCGCTCTGCACTGGAGTGAGAGATATCTCTTTCATGCCAAAGCACAATATTGTCCAAAGCAATTTGCACATGGGACTTTAGTACTCTTGCAATCCCAGTTAGGTTTTCAGAGGAAATGGGATTTTTTTTGTGAGGCATAGTTGAGGAACCTTTTTGGCCCTTTTTAAATCCTTCGTGTAGTTCAGAAACATCTGAGTGATGTAAGTGCCTAATCTCCACCGCCATCCTCTCCAGGGCTGCAGCTATTAATGCATTGATACTTATTAATTTTGCGATGCGATCTCTGGGGATTACTTGAGTAGAAAGAGGTTCAACTTTAAGGCCCAACTCTAAAGCGGCCTTGCTCTCTGCTTCAGGTGATAAAATAGTATAATTGCCCACAGCACCTGAAAACTGTACTGTTAACTCCTCCTTAAAAAACTGTTTTAAATCATTAAAGCGTCTCGATAATTCTGCATAGAAGCTAAGCCATTTAGTGCCAAAGCTCATCGGCTCTGCACACATACCATGTGACCTTCCAATACAAATGAGCTCCTTTGTCTCTTCTGCTTTTGTTTTTATAGCAGTTAACAATTGCTTAAATGCAGGGATTATTAAGCTTAACGACTCTTGTATTGAAATAGTAAGTGACGAGTCAATAATATCAGAAGATGTAACTCCAAAGTGAAAGTACTTGGATATTTCCGGTTCTAGGTTCTCAGTTATTGAAGTACAAAACGCTATAACATCATGTTTGACTTTGTTTTCAATCTCCTCTATGCGCCCTGGGTTAATAACTGCACTATTTTTGATAGTTTGAGATAATCCTTTGGGTAAAATGGTGCCCTCTAGAGCTTTTAAAATAGCTAACTCTACCTTAAGATAGGTTTCAAACTTGTGTTGATCAGACCAAATATGTGAAATCTCACTTTGCTCATATCGAGGAACCATATGCATCTGCCTTGGTTTAAGTTGTAAAATGAAATAGTAGTCTAATAAATTACATTGTCAATACCGCTATAAACAGCGTCTAAAGCAGTCCATTTATAAATTATGTCGATTTCTAAACAATTCATTCATAATTGCTCAACATTACCCTTGTAGATTAAAGACAAATAAAAGCTAAACTAAAAACCGATAACTTAAATTACTAGGAGCATTAGATGCCAAAACAAATTCAAGAGAAAAAAAGAGGCCCCCCCGATGTGAGCTTTTTTCATCTCTGTTAATCATGTCTGTTTATTCTTTAAATTCCAGTCACTTAAGTCCATAAAAAGTACATCTTACAAACTCAAATTTATAAGTCAAATAACTCCATTTTAACCCTAAGCATAAAATAATACTGTCGCCAAGACGTTTTTCACATGCTACACGTATGTCTTTATTTTTTTCAACCCATTCAAAAAGGAGTCATACATGACAATCCAGAGCTTAAACAATTATTTTAAAAAAGTTAAAAATAATTTAGATCTAACTAAGCCTGTTACTGTAGTGTTGGGAAATGAAGCATCTGACTTGGATTCAATGGCATCATCTGTCATATTCGCCAACCACTTGGCAGAAATAAATGAAGATGATAGCAGAACTTATCTTCAAGTTATGAACATCCCAAGAGTAGATTTTAAATTGAGAACTGAGGCCGTATTTGTATTTAATGAAGGCGGAGTCAATCTAGACAACTTACTTTTTCTCGATGATATCGATATGGAAAAACTTGCATCTAATAATGATGTCCAACTTGTACTAGTTGACCATAATAAAGTTGGGGCCACTTGGGAAGCCTTTGGTAAAAATGTAGATACCATAATTGATCATCATGCTGACGAGAATGCACATCTTGGTGCCAAAACAAGAATAATAGAACCTGTTGGCTCTGCAATTTCTTTGGTGGCCAGAGAGGTTATGGCAAAAAACCCAATGATGCTAGACAGTAAAATCGCCAAATTCGTTATGGGAACAATCTTACTCGATACCGTAAATTTAGATCCAAAAGCAGAGCGTGTTACGCCAACAGATGAAGACGTTTACAGAAAATTGAGTGAAGTGTGTCCTCTATCTCAGCAAGAGTACTTTGACCAAGTTCAATTTGAAAAATTTAATGTCAGCAATCTTGGAACCATGGATCTCCTGAGAAAAGATTACAAGCAGTGGCAACTTGATAATTTAAAATGCGGAATTGCTTCTGTTTTACTAAAAGTTTCTGACTGGTCAGACAAAGATAGCACCATGAGCGCAAAATTTTCAAACTATGCTCAAGCAAACAATTTGGACGTACTTTTTGCCATGATTGCTTATACCGATCCTGGGTTTAAACGAGAACTTGTTGTTTTTAGTGAAAATAAAGATCTTTACAACAAGACAGTTGAATTTTTAAAGGGTACAGAGCTTGGTCTAACTCCAATTGAAGTGACCAATCAGACAAGTACCGGCGAGACCAACATGTCTTTTTATGCCCAAAGTCATCTGGGTATGTCCCGCAAAAAATTGTGGCCAATACTAAAAGAATTTTATTCAAAAAATTAAAGAAACAGAAAAACTGAAACTGCAACTGCAACAGAAACAGAAACTGTTGCTGTTGCCGTTGCCGTTGCCGTTGCCGTTGCCGTTTCTGTTTTCAGTTTGGGCCTAAAGAAAGATTTTTTTATTGCGCTATAATTTTTTAGGAAAAAAGCATCTCGAAGTCTTTCATGGTAAGTTTGCCCGTGAAATAACTATCATCGTCTTCTGGGAGAAGATCTAAAAACAGTTGCCTCTTCATTTTTTGCAACTCCATTACTTTTTCTTCCACTGATTGGACAACTATGGGCCGATAGACTGTTAAGGTATTTGTTTGGCCAATTCGGTGAGCACGATCAATGGCCTGAGTTTCAACTGCTGGATTCCACCAAGGGTCCATCACAAAGACATAACTTGCAGCCGTCAAGTTGAGCCCTACACCACCGGCCTTCAAGCTAATCAGAAAAACGGAAGTTTTATGAGCTTGAAACTCATCGACTTGAGCTTGCCTTTTTTTCATACTCTGGGTGCCATCAATTCTTGAGATGCTCCAATGTCTCTCAAGCAATTCATGCTGAATAATATCCAAATATGTCGTAAATTGTGAAAAAACAATTGCCTGATGCCCTTCATCAATAATTTGTTCTAGCTGCTCGACTAGAAACTGAACTTTGGTTGAACGCATCTTCTTTTGGTTCTCTTGTGTATACCTCTGCCACAAGCAACACTGCCTCAACTGCAATATACCTTTAAGGATTTCTCCATAACGTCTTTTGCTAGTGGTATCACTAATGTCTCTTCTGATTCTTACCAATGTTTCTTTATATTGCTCCTGCTCCTCATCGCCGAGGGTTAGGTAAACGTTGTTTTCAATTTTGGGTGGAAGGTCAGTTAAAACTTGGGCCTTGGTGCGTCTTAAGATAAATGGACCTGCCGTTTTTCTTGCCCACAACCTGGACTGTTTAGTTGAAGAAGCCCGTATAAATCGCAAGTCCCCCCAAATTCCAGGTATGCATAAGTCTAGAATATTATAAAACTCTGCTAGGTCGTTCTCTACCGGAGTACCTGTTATACATATCCTAAATCTGGCATTTATTTTTCTAGCAGCATATGCTCCCACAGAACGAATATTTTTAAGTTGCTGTACTTCATCCAAAATTAAGATCTCAAATTTTTTATTGGCAAAAGTAGTATCGATCTCTTTTTTCATCACCCCGTAACTGGTTAAGACAATCTTGACATCTTCGGATTTTGGAAAGTTTCTACCTCCGCCATGATAAATATGAGAGTTCATATCAGAAAATTTCTGCAGTTCATTTTCCCAGTTTAACAGTAGGGACACTGGGCACACTACTAGTACTTGGTTAATCTCATCATAAATACTTTTGATAAATGCTATGGTTTGTAGGGTTTTTCCAAGACCCATATCATCGGCAAGGCATGCCCCTAAATAACTTTCATACAAAAACCTAAGCCAGACAAATCCTGTTTTTTGATATGGACGAACCACATCTGTTAGATACTCTGGTAGTTTGTAGTGTGGCATTTCGGATAGATTTGAAAGCTGCAAACACAAATCTTGCTCTTGTTGCGTGAGTGCACCTTCAAGCCCCATGTTTTTTAATTGGAACAACTCAAAGATTCTGGCCCTTTTAAATTGGAGCAAAAACTTTGAAATTTTCTCCTGTCCCTGCGCTTGATCACCGTCAGCTCCTGCAACTTCATGCTTAGTATATTTTTTGACAAATTTGAGTAACTCTTTGTTGTCTTCTGAAAGTAGTGTAAGCCCTGCACTAGTTACTGCAACACCTTTTTCTAAGTCTGCAGCTTTAATTAAAAGTAGCTCCGATTCGGGAATATTTAAACACAAATCAAACCATTTTAAAGTTTCCTGTCGACGCTCAAATGAAATTTTTGACTTCCATGACGATACTTCTTTCATATCATAGTAAATGTCAACACTGTACGGAGAGAGTCTATTATTAAACTGAGAAATCCCTTGAAATAATATTTTTGCAGGTACTAGGTAAGAGATTCTAAAAGATAGAGTGTTGTACTCAGAAAAGCGAAAAAATGTCTCGTCAAAGCAAGTCAGCAGCTCTATAAAAAACGCCATTTGAAAATTATTATCAAAACAACCTAGTGACTTGGTTTGAGGGTTATACACAAACATTTCTGTTTTTTTGGTTAATGCAGTAATTAACTCTATCCAACGATCTTTTTGTAAATTATTCATCAACTCTTTAGCATAAAGAGAGTTTTCACTTTTTAAGGAAGCACAAAGAGACTTCATGAAGTCATAGGCATCAATTTTTCTTTTAAAAGATGAAAGCATGCCATCTGTAAAGCAAAATGCCCGCATGAAATCAGATGGTGGATAGACCACATTTTGATCATCATAAAAGACAATTGAAAACTCTATGTAGTGTTTCTTTTTCTTAGTATTTAGCTCAATTCTTGTATTTAAGTGCACCCTGTTTATCTCAGAGAGGGCCTTACCATCAATTAGGACTTCATAAACATCATGCAACTCATCTCTGCCAAGCATCTGGATAATTGAGTTAATATCCATCTGGTTGTCTTGAACCATGAATTTGCGAATTACTTCAATTAAATTACTTGGAAGATCAAAAATTTCTCCTGAATTCCAATTAAACAAATAGATATTTTCAAAAATGGATATATTGCTAACTAACTCTGATTCCTTATTGAGATACTTAAATCTGACAGTTGGTAATTCTAGTGCTCCAGCTTGTTCACTTTTTACAAACTGTTCCTTGGAGGTAATAGCTATTATTAGTTTACCTCTAAAGCTTTGTGGTGTTGGGAAATTTATGATTTTATTAGAATGGAGCAGATATCTAAGCGAGGTGTACCGTGCATTTGAAGGTGCTCCCTGCAAGGCATAAGGACCTGTTAAAATTGTTCCGTACTCCAACACGTTGACTGCATGAGAGTGTAGCGTTGGTACTGGGGGATAATTTGCCTCAGTTGATCGCTCTTTGGTTTGTTGGTTATAACTGTACTCAATTAGATAGTGAAAGTATAAACACACAACATGAGGGCAATATCCCATTAGGGTCCAGTTGTGACAGTTGCAGTTAGAGTTAATCTGCCCACCATCTTCTTGGGAAAGATGTTTTTTAAATACAAGCTTTGTCTCGTGAGATCTAGCATCTGTTATCAGTCCAGATACAACAAAATAAGAGTCTGGGTCTCCCTTGACAAATGAAATGGATATGCGGGATCTATAAAAAAGATCGATGGCGTCACTTACAATATGAGGGGCAAAATATTTTTTTGCTTCTGAAATTATTTCAGAAGGTATATCACCTAAATTTTTTGCCATAAGTTAAACCAATTACAATGCTAAATTAATTATTGTCTGTATAGGCACTTAGAATTTTTGCCCTACTTGGATGACGTAACTTCCTAAGTGCTTTTGCTTCAATTTGTCTGATTCTTTCTCTGGTAACAAAAAAATCTTGCCCAACTTCTTCAAGTGTGTGATCAGACTTCTCTCCAATACCAAAACGCATGCGTAAAACCTTCTCCTCTCTTGACGTGAGTGTTGAAAGTACCGCCCTTGTTTGTTCAGACAACGTAACACTTACAACAGCTTCAGCAGGTGATATTACTCTTTTATCCTCGATAAAATCCCCTAAACTTGAGTCATCTTCTTCCCCAATAGGCGTTTCCAAGGATATTGGCTCTTTTGATATCTTTTGAACTTTTTTAACTTTATCTACAGGTAGCTCCATCCGCTCGGCAATCTCTTCTGAGCTTGGTTCTCGACCTAGTTCTTGAATTAGCTGCCTAGATGTACGTACCATTTTATTAATTGTTTCAATCATGTGAACAGGAATTCTGATAGTTCTTGCTTGGTCGGCAATTGCTCTAGTAATTGCTTGACGAATCCACCACGTGGCATAGGTTGAAAACTTATAACCACGACGATATTCAAACTTATCAACCGCTTTCATCAATCCAATATTTCCCTCTTGAATCAAATCTAAAAATTGCAATCCTCTGTTGGTATATTTTTTTGCAATAGAGACTACAAGTCTAAGGTTTGCTTCCACCAATTGGGACTTGGCCCTGTCAGCTTTTTCCTCTCCCTTTATAATAATTCTATAAACTCTTTTGATGTCTTCAAAGGACATGCCAGCTTCAATACTTAAGCGCCTAAACTTTCGTAAAATATCTTCTTGGTTACGGATTAGCTGCTCTAGTTTTGCATCTGTTATAAATAAATTTTTAGCCAGCTTCCTTTTGTATAAATCATCACCGTTTGTTCTTAGATGAATTTTTTTGTATTCATCTAAATTTCTTACCTCTAAAAATTGAAAAATTTTACTCTGTTGGTCAAACAAGTCCTTAAATTGTAAGTAATAGCGTTTAACTGGCTCAACAAAGCCATTGATCACTTTTCTATTAAACGTAAGGTCTGTTAGCTCAAAAGAGATGTCCTCAAAATCTTTTTGTTGTACTTTTGTAAACTTTTTTAAGGTGCCATCTTCTCGTTCATTTTTTGTTAAAAATGCTTCTACCTTATCGACAACATCTAGCACTCGTTTGTAGACTCTACGAACGTCAGTTAGTGATGATTCTTCATCAAGGCCTCGCACCAAATCACGAATGTATTCATCGGGGCTTTCAAAAGAGTTTATTTTATCTTTGAGCTTTATAATTTCTTTAAGAGCATGAGTAGAGCTTAGGGCCGATAAAATGATTTCTTGCTCCCCCTCTTCAATCTCTTTGGCAATAACCACTTCCCCTTCTCTGGTCAAAAGCGCAACCGCTCCCATACGTTTGAGATATAGTTTAACGGGGTCTGTGGAAGCAGATTTGAGTTCTGCTTTTTCTTCTTTAGTTAGGGTCTCATCTATAATTTCTGTACCGTCTAAACGAATTCCATCTTCATCTTCGTCCTTGGTCTCTTTTTCGATATCGATTCTAGCTTCGAGAATTTTATTTAGAATGAGGTCTATTAAGCTTGGATCGACAATATCAGCAGGAATTGAGTCGTTTATTTGCTCAACAGTCAATTGCGATTGATCTTTTCCCAACATAACGAGTTTTGCAAAACTTTTTGAATTTAAAAACGCGGCAACTACAGACATCCAAATGCTCCAAATGTTAAATTATCGATTCATGATATTGTTTGTTAATTGTTTCAATTCCCGGTCGGCTAAAATTAGATCTTGTATTATTGCAAGTTCTTGATCTTGGCAAGTACATTCCCTTTGTTGTTTTCTCAAGGTGTTTCTTTTAATTTTTACTCGCTCCACTTCCAAACTTCGTTTCAGGTCAAAAAGCAATCGGCATTTGACCTTTTGGTCGAGCTTAAGGCCTTTATAGCTGTAAACAGCAGCGGCGGCAACCTCTTTGATTTCTACAGGAAAGTCTTCTAGATTTAAAACATCCCGTATTAATGAAGTATGCTCTCCATCATATTCAAAAAAATATTTTCGCAACTTGCAGAGATACCTTCTTACCCCAACATTATGCACAAAGTCAAGTAGTTCATCAAATTCTTTTTCAGCAAGACAGTCTGGGTGTTTAACCAACTCTTGAATAATTATTTTTTCACTGCTTGATAAGTGAAATTTTGAAACTATTAGCTCCTCTGAGTTTTGATCGACGACGTTATTGTTTGCCTCTGAAATCATCAGACTTGATCTCACTGTATCCACAGTCTTTGGCTCAGTATCCTTAGGCCACCGCTTTATCGGAGCTTTTTTATTTAAAAATTCTTTGTAACTGTCACTTATTTGAGCAGAGTCTGACTTTAAACCAAGACGCTTAGCAGCTTGAATAATGCGCTCTATTGCACTTAGCTTTTCTTGCAAAGGAGAAACGAGTTCAAATACTTCGTATAGCTTATCAAGTTTGCGATCAAATACTTTGGGAGTTTCTTTAGGTATCGCTCTATCAATTAGAAAATCAAGAAACACTTTAGCGTTATCTACAAGTTCTACTAAAGCAAGTTGCCCCTTGGCAGCAACATACTCGTCTGGGTCCTTGTGTGGTGCAAAGTTAATACACTTGGGAATAATATCCATTGCCATTAAGGTGTTATTGATGCGCTCCATCGCCTTAATACCGGCTGCGTCAGAATCTAGTGCTAAATAAAAATTCTTAGTCAAGGATTTCAAAGTAGCAATAGCTCCGTCACTTAAGGCCACTCCCATGATTGCTACTGAATTTTGAAAGCCATTTTGATAAAGAGCGATCAAGTCCATGTAGCCCTCTACTAAAATTACAAAGTCCTTTTGCCGAATGTGTGGTTTTGTTAAATGCAAGCCATAGAGAATACTCTTTTTATCAAAACAAAATGATTCTTGAGAGTTGACATATTTGCCTTTGTCTTTTTGATAGTCAAAGACTGCCCTGCCTCCAAAACCAACCGTCTGTCCATAGTGGTCCTTGATGGGAAACATGACCCTATCGCGAAAAGTATCAAAATATCCAGATTCAGTTTGTCCTCTTGTATCTTCTCTAATGACGTGAATTTTTTTGGCAACCTGCAATGCAAAGTTTTTATCTTTTTTGTTTGCAAGAGAACTTAAGTAGTTTGCAATAACATTTGAACCCGGTGCATATCCCAGTGAAAAAAGTTGTACCGTCTCAGGTGTTAACTTTCTTGTTTTTGTAAAGTCATTAAAGGCCTGTGGGGGATTTGTAGAGTTGACAATTTTTGTATAAATTTGCGACGCCTTAGACAAAACCTTATGGGCCATCACAACTTCTTGTGATTCCTCACTTTTTTTAGGTCTAAGCTCGTCCAATGGAAATCCCATCTTGCCACCAATGTCTTTTATTGCTTCGACAAAGTGGGCCCCAGTATATTTTTCAACAAATGTAATGGCGTCTCCCCCAATATTGCAGGGAAAACACATAAACATTCCTTTTGTATCGTTAACCATTAGAGATGGCTTTGAGTCATTATGAAATGGACAAAGGCCAACATACATATTGCCCTTTCTAGTTAGAGAAATATATTGAGAAATAATTGAGGAAATTAAAGACTCTTTTATTCTTTCCTTAAGCGTCATGTTTTTTGTACTTCCTAATTACTGTTTTTATTTACGGTTAACACAAAGGCCTTAATGTTTATATCTTGCTCGATAAAAATATTTTCAAACTTAGTTTTAAAACTGGCAAGAAAGTGATCTGAGTGATCTTTATACAAGTCGTTAGTCTTGAAAGTAGTTGTAAAAAGGGCACTACCTTTTAAGATTTGATCCATCCACTGTGCATACCCATCGTGATCAGTTTTAATGTAAAGCTTACCACCAGGCCTTAAGACTGAGTGAGAGGCTTTTAAAAAGGGCTCCCCAAAAAGTCTTTTTTTATGATGCCTATTTTTAGGCCATGGATCGGGGAAAAAATAGAAGATTTTATCGACTTCATTTTCTGCAAAAAGGTAGCTGATCCGCTCTCCCTTTGCTCTTAAATAGCGAAAGTTTTTGTGTGGATGGTCTTTTAACTTTTTGGCCAACTGAAAGCTTCTTTTAAAGCGATAGTCCAATCCCACAAAATTTATTTGCGGATTTTTATGGCAATAATCAATCATAAAGTGGCCATAGCCACTGCCAATTTCCACACACAGAGGCGCTTCTTTTTTGAAAACCTCTTGACGCCAACGACCGCTAAATTTTTCTGCTTCAGTATCTCTATAGATAAAATCGAAAGACTCTCCCAATAGCTTATGATAAGGATTATTGTGAGAATAACTAAATTCTTTAGAATAGGTATAATCTGCCATAATTGGGGGGGAATCTAACAAAAAACAAATCATTTGACAATCTTAAAAGAAATAGATTACCAGAATATATTGGAGAATCATTATGCAGAAGGTTAATATTACCAAAACTCTTACTGAGATTTTTATCTTCAAGGCCTTTGACACAGAGCAGTTGCAAGAGATAGAAACCATTTCCACCATTTGTAACACCAAAAAAAATGAAACGATCTTTTCTGAAGGCGAGGAAGCTGAAAAGTTTTTTGCAATTGTTTCTGGGAACTTTAAAGTTTACAAAATGTCACCAGAGGGCAAGGAACAAACCATTCATATATTAAAAAAGGGTGACCTGATTGCAGAAGCCGCTATTTTTGATAAACAAACCTACCCTGCAAGTTGTCAGTCTTTAGGAGCAGGAACTTTGATTCAAGTATCAAAACTTGAGTTTATAAAATTTCTAACCACAAATCCCGCAACCTCTTTAAAGCTACTTGGGCTTTATTCCAAGAAGTTGCGCCAGTTAGTATCACTAATTGAAGATTTATCTTTAAATGATGTCAAGCGTAGGTTTGCCAAGTACTTGATAACAAACTCAAGTCACACCGCAAATGGTTATGAATGCAAGTTATCGATCAGTAAAAAAGAACTGGCATCACTGCTAGGCACAACTCCTGAGAGCCTATCTCGGGCCATCAACATTTTTAAAAAGAGCAAACTTATTATTGAGAGTGCCGAAAAATTTCAAATCATAAATTATTCAAAATTAGAATCAGACATATTGTAAAAAAATTATCGATCTTGATTTAAATCAAGTTCATATCATCTTTTATCTACTATGATCTCTATATAAAACATCTAATGAAAAAAATCATCTAAAGGAGATCGAAATGAGCATGTTCTGTTATCAGTGTCAAGAAGCGTTAAATAATACAGGTTGTACCGTCAGTGGTGCTTGTGGAAAAACAACAGAGACAGCAAACCTTCAAGATTTGTTGCTGTTTGTGAATAAGGGCATTTCAATACTTGCCATGGAACAAAGTAAGACCACCCCATTTCCAAGAGATATAGGGCAATTTATCACCAGATCATTGTTTTCAACGATCACTAATGCCAATTTTGATGATGAGCGCTTTAACATTTTAATAGATGAGGCCCTATACATTCGCAACAATTTAAAAGAAAAATACGGCAGTAAGGTAGATAGTGATCATCCCTCGCTAACATGGTTACCAAAAAGTAGAGATGAGTATCTTGAACAGGCCACACAAGTAGGCATTATGACAACAGAGAATGAAGACATGCGCTCATTGCGCGAACTCCTTACTTATGGCATAAAAGGTATCGCGGCTTATGCTCACCATGCTCAAATTTTAGGATATGAAAGCCTCAATGTTTATAACTTTTTAGCAGAAGGTCTAGCCGCAACTACTAAAAACTTAAGCGTCGATGATATGGTTGCTATGAATTTAAAAGCGGGTGAAATTGCTGTTGAAACTATGGCACTGCTGGATAAGGCCAATACTGAAACTTATGGCAATCCTGAAATCTCAAAAGTAAATATTGGCGTTGGAAAAAAACCCGGCATTTTAGTTTCCGGTCACGATCTAAAAGATCTAGAACAACTATTAGAGCAAACAGCTGATAAGGGAATTGACGTATACACCCATTCTGAAATGCTTCCAGCTCACTACTATCCTCTGTTTAAAAAACATTCTCACCTCTATGGTAATTATGGCAACGCATGGTGGGAGCAAAGTCGTGAATTTACATCCTTTAATGGGCCAATTGTCATGACCACTAACTGCATAACACCAGTCAAAAAAGCTTACCAAGATCGAATTTTTACTTCAGGTGTTGTTGGTTACAACAATGTAAAGCATATTCCTGAGGTTGACGGCAAAAAGGATTTTTCCCAAGTCATTGCTTTGGCACAAAAATGCCCTCCACCATCTGAGATTGAAACCGGTGAAATTGTTGGTGGATTTGCCCACAATCAAGTTTTGGCCCTAGCTGACAAAGTGGTAGGAGCCGTTAAATCTGGTGCCATAAAGAAGTTTGTCGTTATGGCCGGTTGTGATGGTCAGCAAAGTGAGCGAGAATACTTTACCAACGTGGCCAAAGAGCTGCCAAAAGACACCGTAATTTTAACTGCAGGATGTGCCAAGTATCGCTATAACAAGCTAGATTTGGGTGATATAGATGGCATTCCTAGAGTTTTAGATGCTGGGCAATGTAACGATTGCTACTCCTTGGCAGTAATCGCTCTCAAACTAAAAGAAGTTTTTAAATTAGAAGATATCAACGATCTACCTATTGAGTTTGATATTGGTTGGTATGAGCAAAAAGCCGTTGCAGTGCTTCTTGGCCTACTTCACCTAGGAATCAAAGGGGTTAGACTCGGGCCAACATTACCGGCATTTTTATCTCCTAACGTTTTGCAGGTCCTAATTGAAAATTTCAATGTCAAAGGAACTTCAACCGCTTCTGAAGATATAGCTGACATGATGTCAAATTAATTAGAAACAAATTAAAATTGTTTTTATTTTCACCACAAGTATTGTATTAATATCCCAATCAAAAAAACCACTTAAGGCTTGGCAAATTTTGCCAGGCCCTATTTAGGAGTCTTGCATGAATCAACTAGATTATTTGAAACAATTTTTACCAGACTTTACACAATACACTGAGCTGCGCATGCATGAAAACAGAAGCACCTCAATTACTTTTGTAAAGGGTAATTTGATGCGAAATGACTCCAGCACAATTGGAGGAGTATCTGCCAGAGTTCACAAAAACAAAAACTGGGGCTTTGCTTCCAACCCGCAGTCAAATGATGAATTTGTAAGACAGACAATCAAATCTGCGACCCAAAATGCTATTTTTTTAGATTCAAGAAGCACAACTAAAACTCAGGCAAGCGCTTTACCTAACATAGCAAGCAGCTCACAAAATGATTTTTCCACAACAAAGAAGCGCCTAGCTCAAAAAGAGCTAATCACTTTTGCAAAAGAACTTGATGGCCACATAGAAAAAAATTATAAAGATCTAACCAGCAGAATTGTGTCTTTGCAATGCCTAGATATGCAAAAAACACTAGTAACCAGCGACGGCTCACTATCACATTCAATGATTCCAAGGGCAATGGTTTATTTTTCTTTTTCTACCGAAAAAAATGGTAACCCCGTTGAAGTTTATAACCTCAAATGTGACCTGGGGCAATTTGAAGATGTATTTCAAGCACCGGATTCTATCTATCCGCAATTTGCGCAGCTTTATGAACACTTGATGAAAAAGCGCGATGGCGTTTTTCCCAAAGCCGGAATAAAAGATTGTATCCTAGCAGCAGACCTGGCCGGAATCTTGGCCCATGAGGCCATCGGTCATACTACAGAAGCTGACATTGTACTCGGAGGATCTGTCGCTGCAAATTATATGAACAAACTGGTGGCCAGCCCACTTATCACTTTAGTTGATTATGCCAACACTGCATTTGGCAAGACTTGTCCGGTCCCTGTGTACGTCGACGATGAAGGTACCAAGGCCTCTGACACGGTAATTATTGAAGAGGGAGTTTTAAAAAGTTATATGCATAATAAAGAAAGTGCACAACATTTTGATGTCTCTCCTACTGGAAATGCAAGGGCCTTCCAGTTCTCAGATGAGCCACTAGTCCGCATGAGAAATACTGCTATTTTACCAGGTACTAGTAAACTAGAGGAGATGATCTCATCAATCGATGATGGATATTACCTCCTAAAGCCCAGTAACGGTCAAGCGGACTCAACAAGTGAATTTATGTTTGGAGTACCACTCGGCTATGAAATTAAAAAGGGAAAAATTGGCAAAGCAATCAAAGATACGACCATTTCTGGAGTAGCATTTGACGTTTTACAATCTGTAAGCATGGTCTCCAATGAGATGCATTGGGATAGTGCAGGCTTTTGTGGCAAAAAGCAGCCAATGCCTGTTGGGATGGGTGGTCCTGCCATTAAGTGTAAAGTAAACATTGGAGGAAGATGAGATGGAAAATAATATTGAACATGCTAAATACGCACTAGATGCCATGCAAACATTAGGTGCAGACAAGGCCCAATGTACTTTAACAAATTCGATAAAACATGAGTTAAATGTCGATGCAAATAAGATCTCACTGCTTAGAACGACCTATGATACTAATTTAAACTTTAAGGCGATAAAAGATCACAAGCAAGGCACCATCTCTTCAAATAAACTAGAAGCTGAAACGATTAGAGCTTGTGCTAAACAAGTGCTAGAAAATGCAGAAGGTGGCGATGTTGATGAGGCCTACGACATCTCTTGCAAACAGGAGCATCAAACTTTTGAATGTGGTTTAAATGAAGCGGATTTACTCAAAATGCACAAGCATTTATCACAGTTTTTAAAAACCTGCAAAAAACGCTACCCACACACCATTTTAGAAAATGTATATTTAGACTTTACCAAATCAGACTCAACTCTACTCAATAGCAACGGAGTACACTTTGATGCATCTAAAGGGATTTACCATCTCACCCTAATGTTTACTAGCAAAAAGGGTAAAAATATTTCATCATTTAATTATACAGGTTATAGTTTCGAGCAATTTGATCAAGACCTAATTGACATTGGTATGATCGACACCCTTTTGGATCAATCATCACAACAGACAGTTTTAAAACCAGTTACAGAAAAATTTGACGGAGAAATAATCATTACTCCAGACTGTTTGGGCAATTTTTTAGGTATTACTACCAACTTTTTAAGCGATGCTATGATAATCTCGGGAACAAGTCCCCTAAAGGATAAATTAAATAAATCAGTAGCATCACAAAAGCTTACTATAAAGGATATGCCTATATCAGAAAATCTGGCAAACAAGTCTTTTTATACCCATGACGGGTTTGTAACTGCCAATCATAGCATTATCCAAAACGGAGTGCTAAAAAACTTTCTACTTTCTCAATATGGAGAAAATAAAACAAGCTTTAAGCGAGCACCAAACTATGGCTCCCACTTGGTTGTAGATGCGGGGCAGACTAAGCTTCAAGATCTCATAAAAAGTATAAAAAAAGGTGTGCTCCTTTGTCGTTTTTCTGGTGGAATGCCCAGCAACAATGGTGATTTTTCTGGAGTTGCCAAAAATAGCTTTTATATCGAAAATGGTAAAATCAAGTATCCAATAAATGAAACGATGATTTCTGGTAATATCTTAAAAATACTTAAAAATATCGATGGAATCTCCAAAGAAAGAATTAACTTTGGTCAGTCTATAACCCCTTGGATCAAGACCCATGGTGTTACTATTTCAGGTAAGCCTTAGGCCCCTTCAGCTTGATGAAAACGGGTATTTGCTACCCTTTGCATATGCTCATCAATTATTTCTATAATATCTAACTTGGTGCTTCTAGGATCAACACCTGCTGGTAACGCTGAGTATACAATATCCTGCTCCAATTCAGTAAAAGCATACCAAGTATCACCTAGTTTTTGAAAAAGAACTTGCGATTCCTTCATTTTGTTTGTTGTCATGCTGCCTCCTGCAGTAATTTCAAACTCAAAACGACATAAGTGTCTAATAATTTGTCGCCCTTACCAACTTGTCGTCGAAAATTGACAAAACTTTAGACAATTTTTTACACATAAGTTGACTAAGTAGAAAAAAACACGTATCCTACTACACTTGTTTTTAAACTTAACGGATTAATATCAACGCAACACATCAAAGGATTAGAGATGACAGAAATTAAACCACGCTTTGAGTTTAGAACTTTTGGCCAGAATTTAGGACATGTAGACGAACTGATGAGAAAACACAGTAAGTGTGAAATTATTAGAGAAAGTAATGAAATCTACATAATGTCTGCCGGCAACAACGAAAACAACACAAAAATCAGAGATGCCAAAATGGATATCAAGGTTTTTGTTAAAGAGGAAAAAGGACTTCAACAGTGGAATCCACGTATGAAGGGTGAGTTTCCTATGAAAACCGAAGTAATTAGAGATGAAGTTTTTCCAGCATTTGGAGTTAGTGTTCCAGACTTTTCACGGGCAGAATACACTTTAGAGCAATATCTAGATGAAATTATCAAGCCTCATCCCGATCTTTCAGCTGCTAGAATCTTTAAGAGAAGATTTGCTTTTACAATCAATGGAGTTATAGCTGAAACTGCAGAAATCCACATTAATGGTGCAAGAATCCAAACAGCTTGCCTAGAATCTACAGATCTTGACGCTGTAAACAAGGCGCGAGAAATGGTAGATCTTGCCGATAAAGAAAACATTAATTATTTAATGGCCATAAAACGCGTTATCGGTATGGAGCCCCTTCCAGAAGATAAATAATTTTAAATAGTTTTTTGATAGCACTTTGAGGGATAATTCCTTAAAGTGCTCCACTTTTTACCAATTTAAAAGGCATTCCATCTTGCGTTCAAGGAGAACAAGATTGTGGAAAAACTAATAATTGGCCAAGACATGGCTCTTGGTGTCTTCATTTGTATAGTGTTACTAATTGAAACGATCTGGGCTTGGGTCATTTACAAATGGAGAAGGCGATTTTTGGGTAACTATCTAATACCAGCTACCATGATTTTGATATGTAGTATTTTTTGGGCCATATCCACCGGCTTGCCCCAAAATGAAGTGGCCGGTCCCACCGCTATTCCATCTCTTTTTGAAGCGCTGCTGGTACTTTTTAGCTTAGGCCTTATATATAATGTATACAAAAAAAAACTAGCTCCAGATCCACTTGCGGGCAATCTCAAAAAATTAGCACTCGGTCTTGGCATCATTTTTATTCATATTCTGACAATAAATTTTTTGGGATACTTTCTAAGTACCTTCATTTTTATTGTCAGCTTTATATATTTTCTAGAATACAAAAATCATTTAGTCATTTGGGGTGTGGGTATTGGTTGGACCACTTTTTCTTATTACATTTTTTACAAACTCCTCTATATACAACTTCCTCTGGGATACTTGTATGAGAGATTTTTTCAGGTAAGTTAAAGGAATAGATATGCTGGAACATTTATCGACTGCATTTTTACATTTGGCCGGTATCGAACCTATTGTTACTATAATGATAGGGGTAATTGTTGGTGTATTGGCCGGAGCTATGCCTGGACTTTCACCATCTACCGCTGTTGCACTGCTGGTGCCCTTTAGTTATAGTATGGAGTCAACTCAGGCCTTGATACTGCTCACTTCAATTTATATTGCTGCCAACTATGGTGGATCTATCACTGCCGTTTTAATTAATACCCCAGGTACCCCGTCCGCTGCAGTTACAACATTTGATGGATACCCCTTAACTAAAAAAGGGGAAGCCGGCAAAGGTCTTGGGATGTCACTGGTTGCTTCCACTTTAGGAGGAGCATTTGGTACCATCATTTTGATATTTTTTGCAACACCTCTTGCTGCACTTGCCGTAAAGTTTTCATCGGCGGCCTATTTTGCCTTGGCCCTTTTTGGCCTGGCGACTATCGCCTCTATGGGTTCTCAAAATATGTTAAAGTCACTGGTTGCAATTGTTTTTGGTCTCTTGATTAAAACAATTGGTATTGACCCCATTTCTGGAGTTTCCCGCTTTACTTTCGGTATTGACGACCTCTATGACGGATTTAATCTCATTCCGGCCCTCATTGGTCTGTTTGCCGTCAGTGTCGTCTTCTCCAAAATTGAACAGTGGAATATGAGCGGCAAAAAAATTGATAATGTCTCCAATAAGCTCCCCACACTTGTAGAGTTTTGGCAGACAAAATTTGTAATTTTAAAATCATCAATTATAGGAACCCTTATTGGAATCTTTCCCGGTGCGGGTGCCACAATAGCAGCATTTATTAGTTATGACTTTGCCAAAAGAAGTAGCAAAACTCCTGAAAATTTTGGGAAGGGTTCACTAGAGGGGGTAGCCGCAGCAGAAGGCGCAAACAGCAGTTCTGTAGGAGGCGCATTGGTGCCACTTTTGGCCCTAGGAATTCCAGGTAGTGCAACGGGTGCGGTACTTCTTGGTGCTTTCATGCTTCACGATTTAAATCCAGGCCCTCTTTTATTTCAAGAAAATCCCGAAATTGTCTACGGCATCTTTGCGGGGCTAATTGTTGCCAATATAGCAATGCTGGGCCTTGGTCTTATTGGAAACCGTTTTTTCATAAAAGTTATATCAATACCCGAAAAAGTTATGTACCCTATAATATTAGTTTTGGCGATTATTGGCAGCTTTGCCGTCAACAGCTCCCTTTTTGATGTGGGAGCATGTTTGCTGTTTGGTATAATTGGCCACATTTTCAGGCGATTCGACTATCCAGTTGCTCCAGTAGTGCTGGGTATCGTACTTAGTAAAATGATAGAAGAAAATTTCAGACGAGCGGTTATGATGGAGGGATATTCAGTATTTTTTACTGATAAGTTGAGCTTAGTAATGATTTCACTGGCCCTACTTTCTTTCATAATTCCTCTTTACCGAAGATTTAGAAGTAGTAAAATATAAAACTATAGAGTTTAAAAAAAGCGTTCTAAAAGGAGTTGTCATGAGTATATTTGGTGCCACAAAGGCCTTGGAAGGAGAAATCTCTAACTTCCACAATGTAATACAAAACACGTCACTGCTATTTTATGAAGGAGTCAAAGACTATTTTGCAGGAGATATGGAAAAATTCGAAAAAAGAGTGGTCCAAATTCAAAATGCCGAGCGAGAAGCTGACTCAATAGCTGCAAAAATCAAACATCAACTATATGCTTATATGTTAATTCCTGACTCGCGCGGGGATGTTCATGACCTCATTGGATCACTAGATGATGTTATCGATGTTGCCAAAAAGACCATCTTAAGTTTTTCCATCGAAAAGCCAGAAATCCCAGAGTGCCTCAGAGAGGACTTTATTAAAATGGCCGACTTTTCTATCAAGTGTATCGATGAACTAATTAAAGCTTCAAACGCCTTTTTTACAGCACCGAGTACCACCGGGGAGCACATTAATAAGATTAAATTTTTTGAACATGAAGTAGATGTTTTGGAAGAGCACTTAAAGCGTGAAGCATTTACTTTAGATATTCAACAATTTAGTAAAAGAGTTCATATTAGATACTTTACCGAGAAAATGGCCATGTTAAGTGATGCCGCAGAAGATGTTTCTGACAAGTTAGCAGTTTTTGTTATTAAGCGTTCAATTTAAAAGATGAGTAAATTATGGAAGTAACAATATTATTTTTTCTCTCCAGCGGGCTATTTCTAGGGTGGTCCCTGGGGGCCAACGATGCAGCAAATGTTTTTGGCACTGCCGTTGGCTCCAAAATGATAAAGTTCTCTACTGCAGCTTTAATCTGCAGTGTCTTTGTCATCATCGGAGCGGTTATCAGTGGTGCTGGAGCATCTCACACCCTTGGTAAACTTGGTGCCATTAACACTCTTGCTGGGGCGTTTACTGTTGCACTCTCTGCTGCAGTAACTGTTTTAATTATGACCAGGCTAGGACTTCCGGTCTCAACATCCCAGGCCATTGTTGGTGCAATTATTGGCTGGAACTTTTTTTCCGGATTTGAGACTGATCCAAAAGTTATTTCAAAAATTATGATGACCTGGGTTTTATGTCCCGTCTTGGCCTTAATTTTTTCTTCAATTTTGTTTTGGATCACTAAATTTATTGTAGAACACACTAAAATTCATCTTATAAGGCTAGATTCATATACTCGAATTTTGCTTATTCTTGCCGGTGCTTTTGGCTCATACAGTTTGGGAGCCAACAATATTGCAAACGTTATGGGAGTCTTTGTAAGTTCAACTCCATTTAAAGATATCTCCCTTGGGAGTTTATATACTTTAACTGGCGCTCAACAACTGTTTGCCCTTGGTGGGATTGCCATTGCAATTGGGGTTTATACTTACTCTAGAAAGGTTATGATGACTGTTGGATCAAATATATTCAAGCTTTCACCTATTGCTGCTTTAGTTGTTGTGCTGTCGAGTTCTTTTGTTTTATTTTTATTTGCCTCGCAAAGCTTGCATGATTGGTTTGTCTCCCATGGGATACCACCCATTCCGCTTGTGCCAGTTTCTAGCTCTCAAGCTGCTGTTGGTGCTGTAATCGGTATTGGTATCGCCAAGGGTGGAAGAAATGTAAACTATAGAGTGTTGGGAAGAATCAGTTTGGGGTGGATTTCGACGCCAATTATTGCCGGTATTTTTTCATTTATTACGCTCTTTGTTATGCAAAATGTCTTTATGACTAAGGTATTTTCTTAGAAAATGTTAACCATTTTCTCCGGTGTAATCTGTTAACTATTGTCTCCGGAATGGACCATGGACCAAACTGAAAACCGAGACTGAGACTGCAACTGAAAAGGAAACGGAAACTGTTGCTGTTTCTGTTGCTGTTGCTGTTGCTGTTGCTGTTTTCAGTTTGGGCTAGATTGAAAGAGGGGAGGGATTATTGGCCTGATACCGCTCCCCTTTGTTGGTAATAAATGGGGCCCCCTGTTTCGCGAATCCCCATTAATTACCAACAAAGGAGAGCTAGAATGTTGAGGAAATTTAGGACTTATCAGATGGCAATTATGTTTTATAAAGGTGTGCAGAAGTTGAGGTTGCCTCGGCATTTGAGGGATCAAATGGATCGGGCCAGTAGTTCTGTGGTTTTGAACTTGGCAGAGGGGTCTGGGAAGAGGACACCTAAGGATCAAAGGAGATTTTATTCCATTAGTTTGGGGTCGTTGAGGGAATGCGAAGCCGTAATGGACTTGGTAGAGGTTGATTCTGAGTTGAGGCAACTTGCTGATCATATTGGGGCTTGTCTATATAGGCTTTGTTATCCCTCATGAGGAGGGATAGCTAATTACAGGTTTTCAATGGCTTCATGAAGGTAGGCATCAAAATCGCCTTCCTTCTGGTTTGAGAGTCCTTTGTTCTGAATTAGAACATGGCCAGATCTAAACTTGTTTGCCGAATCAAGGCAAGTTTGGAAACTTAACACTGATTTAACTGGTGGAACTGGTGTACTACTTGGGCCAAACTGCTCACGATAATATTGCATCGGTCCTGAGATTGGATAGACAGCAATGGCCGAAAAGGGACACAACAACAGGATAATATATATTCTCATCCCCACACCTTAACGCTGCGCAGTGCCCACGTCAAGAAAATTATTCATTCAACTTTAAAAATACAAGAAATATTATGTTTTTTTAGCTGGCTCCGATAAAGCCGGTATGACACAAGCATTATCTACTACCGTTTTAAACAGTATTTGTTCAAGACAAAAAATTAATGAGTCAACTGCGGCTGAATTGGATTATGAGTTTTTTAAAAATTTTCCCTCAGAGCACACTCAAAAATCTTATCGCAATGACATTGGACAGTTTTTGGATTTCATCAGAGATAACTTTAGCGAAGTTGCAAACATTGATACCCTTAAGCGGGTCCATGTTGTGGCCTTTAGAAATTGGCTACAAGAGCTTGACTATGCACCTAAAACAATCAATAGAAAGCTATCCTCAACTTCTAGTTATATCGACTTTTTAATTGAGAAGGGTTTTATTGACTTTAATCCTTTTAACAGTGTCAAAAGACCAAAGCAAGTGGTCGTAAACGAAACTAATGATCTTAGTGATGAGGAGGTAGTTAAGCTTTTTGAGGCAGTGGATGTAAAGTCAAAGTCTGGTCCACTTCATCAGGCCATCATCTATATGCTCTTTTCAACAGGTATCAGGAAGTCAGAACTAATCAATTTAAAATTAAAAGACTATACCGAAATTAATGGGCATAAAGTAATTAAGATTAAGGCCAAAGGGGGGAAGCGTTTAACCAAAGTTGTACCGCCTGAAAGCGCTGAGGTCTTAGATTCATATGTTAGGTGGCTGCACTCTCAGTCTGATGAAATGCATCCCGAAGATTGGCTATTTAGACCTACGCGCAATCCCCAAAACCCGGGTCAACTCAATAGACCTCTAAATCCAAAATCGATTGACTATATAATAAAGGTACATGCCAAAAAAGCAGGCATAACACATCGAATCTCTCCCCATTCAGCAAGGGCGAGCTACATCGGTTCGGCCCTACAAAACGGTGTAGACCTGCTGATAGTCTCTCAAGATGTGGGGCATGCATCCGTTGACACCACACAGGAATATAATAAACGAAGGACCAAGTTAAATGAGGGTCCTGCCTATAAACTTGGCTTTTTTAATGAGCGAAAATAAGGCAGTACCCGACAAGTTTTATCATTAAATTTCTTGACATTTTCGGGGGTATTAGTTAATTACTTAATTAACTTTGCTACTGTTATTATTGTAACATCGGTTTGTTGCTGGTCACCTATTTTAAGGTAATATATGAAATTAGAATCAGACTGCGCCAAATTATCGGCTTTTTTTGGCCTATTTTCTAATCCTCTGCGATTGAAAATACTATGCTCTCTAAAAGAAGGTGAATTGACCATTACCCAAATTGTAAATATTGTGGGGTCTTCTAAACACAACATATCGCAGCAATTAAAGTTTTTAAGAATGGCAAATATAATTACCCAAAGAAGGGAAAAAAGATTTGTCTACTGCTCAATAAAACAAATGGAAGTCATGCGACTCTTGGAACGCGTCGCAAAAACTATAAACGAAAACGATCTAAAGGGGTAAAACCGTGAACAAGTTGGTAATTCTAGGCGCCGGTACCGCTGGTACTATCATGTTAAACAAGTTAAACAAAGTATTAAACAAAAATGAGTGGTCTATCACTATAGTAGATGGCGATGAAAATCACTACTATCAACCAGGATTTTTATTTGTTCCTTTTGGAACATATAAGTCTGAAGATATAGTTAGAAAGAAGACTGATTTTTTTCCACCAGACACAAATTTCATATTGGGCAAAGTTGCCAAAATTGAGCCAGACAATAATCAACTGCTGCTTGAGTCGGGAGAAAAAGTACCATACGACCTCCTTATAGTTGCTACAGGTTGTAGAATTGTACCTGATGAGACAGAGGGCCTAAAAGGTGATCTTTGGAGAAAATCTATCTTTGATTTTTACACTCCTGAAGGCGCAGAAGCTCTTTATAAATTTTTCAAAACTTGGGAAGGTGGAAAACTTGTATTAAACCTTACCGAGATGCCTATTAAGTGTCCCGTTGCCCCTCTAGAATTTTTATTTCTAGCAGATGAGTTCTTCACAAAAAGAGGAATTAGAGACAAAGTTGATATTCATTATGTTACACCACTGTCTGGTGCGTTCACTAAGCCTATGGCTTCAAAAATTCTAGGTGACACCTTAACAAATAAGGGAATTAAACTAACTACTGATTTTGGTATCGGTAGTGTAGATAATGAGAAAAAAGAGATTGTTTCTTTTGATGATGTCAGAGTGCCATTTGACGCACTTATAACGATCCCAACCAATATGGGATCTCAGCTTATAGAGGACAGTGAGATGGGCGATGAGCTTAGCTTCATTGAAACAGATAAGCATACATTACAGTCAAATTCTCATAAAAATATCTTTGTTATTGGTGATGCCAGTAACTTACCTGCTTCAAAAGCTGGAAGTGTTGCTCACTTTGAAGCAGATATTTTAACAGAAAATATTCTTCAGTTTGTTGACGGTATTGAGCCATCTCATAAGTTTGATGGACATGCCAACTGCTTTATCGAGTCAGGTTTTGGCAAAGGACTTTTAATTGACTTCAACTATGAAGTAGAGCCTCTTCCTGGAATGTTTCCTCTTCCCGGCGTCGGTCCATTTTCTCTACTAAAAGAAACTAAAATTAACCATTATGGAAAATTGATGTTTCGATGGGTTTATTGGAACATGCTCTTAAAAGGTGAAGAGTTACCAATTGGGCCTGAGATGTTAATGGCCGGTAAAGAAACAATGTAATTTCAACATTCAAACATAAAGAGTATGAGATGAATATAGAAACACAATTAGATGAAATTAATAACAAGCTTGCGGTGCTGACCAGCGAGATGGACCATCAAAAACAGGTCCGACTAATGCTAGAGGGCCTCAAGGAAGAATTAACAATTATTTCAAAAGAGGCCATGGGAACTGCTATTACCTCTTTTGAAGGCGTATCTGAGCACCTGACACTCGACAAATTAGGACACATGACCAAAGTCATGGCCCAAAACACTGACAACATGACTTTAATGGTTGAGCGCATGGGTATGGTCAATGATCTTGTCGAAGAGGTCACTCCCATTTTTAACGATGTGGTCAAAGACTCTATTTTAAAGTTTGATGAGGCCCATAAAAAAGGATACTTCAAACTATTTAATGCTCTAAATACAATCACTCTGAAGACTTTAGATTCTTTTAGTGATGAAGACATCAAAAAACTTGAAGATAACAGCGATATGATCGCCAACACTTTGAAAAATTTAGCAAACCCCGAACTCCTTGGTACGGTAAATTGCTCTTTAGAGGCATATAATGAGTTTAATCAACAAAAGGTAGAAAACGTTTCTATCTTTAAAATGATTGGCATGTTAACTTCTGCCCCCTTGAGAAAATTCGCCCTACTGGGATTTCAAATTGTACAAAAGATTATGAATTATAGGATACAAAAATAAACTTGTAAGGAGGAAATTATGACAACAAAAGAAATGGCCGGAACACAAGTAGAATTGGATAATGATGGACATTTAAAAGACTTCAAAACCTGGAATGAAAACATCGCTCCAGAACTTGCCAAAGAAGAGGGAATTGATGCCCTAACTGACCGTCACTGGGCAGTTATCAATTTTATGAGAAAAGAGTACGAAGCAACTCAAACTGCTCCTACGATGAGAAAAATTACCAAGCAAAGTGGAGTTGGAACAAAAGAATTTTACGAACTTTTCCCAAAAGGACCTGCTAGAAAGGCAGCAAAAATTGGGGGACTACCTAAACCTAAAGGTTGCATCTAATTAGGAGAATTGAGTATGAGCACAATGGAACCAGTTAAAAAAGTTACAATTGTTATTTCTAAAGGTGGCCTTGAGCACGTATATCCAGGCCTAATCATGGCAAATGGTGCACGAATGGAAGGTATTGAAGCAGACGTATTCTTCACCTTTTTTGGTCTTGATGCCATCATTAAATCCAGAATGGATAAACTAAAAGTTGCAACTGTTGGAAACCCAGGAATGCGTTTTCCAAACGGTATGGCGATGCCTACTATGATGGGAATGGTGCCAGGTATGTCTTCTTTTGTTACTAAGATGATGCAAAAGGAAATGGACCAACTAGATATCCCACCAATTAGTGAGTTTCTAGAGATGATCTCTGATGCCGGAGGCGGAATTTACGCCTGTAAGGCAACAGTTGAGATGTTTCACTTAAATGAAAGAGACTTCTGTGATCAACTAAATGAAGTTATCACCGTTGGCGAATTTTATGAAAAATCTGCAGGCGCGCAGATCATTTTTACTTAAAATATATTTTTTTATAATTTAAGGCATTGGGGCCTATTCTCATCGCGGAATTGGCCCTATTTTTTTTCCTACTTACCTTTGGATATTTTCACTTGACACGTAAGGCTATTTGCCTTACAGTAGATATTAGTTAATTGGAGTAGTATTTGAAACATGAATACTAAAAAACTTATCCCACATTTAGAAAAAGACCTTGGAGAGATGTCATTCGGTATGTTTTTGAGGGTCACTCGTAAATCAATGGAACTCACTCAAGTTGATATGGCGAAAAAACTCAAGATCTCCAGAGGAACGTTATGCGATATTGAAAAAGGTCGTCAATTAGTTAGTCCCAAACTAGCATTCCAAATTGCCAAAACATGTAAATTCCCAGAAGTCATTGCTGTTCAACTAGCAATTCAGGATCAATTAAAAAAGGCCAATTTAAAATTCAAGGTTAATCTTGCAGCATAACTTAATAAAGACTACTGTCTATATTTTTCTATATCGAATTCAAATACAATATATTATAAAACTGCAAGTCTTCTTCACTCATGTCCATTGTAAACCTGTAAGATGTGATCTGGTCAATAAACCTATCCTTCAAGCTCGCTAATGTAATCAATTCAGGAGTTGTTTCAAGATACTTGGTCCCCACTGCCTTAGCAGTTGGTAGCTTGATAGCAATCTCATCTGTAAATTGCACAAACCAGCCTTCATCTTTTTTAACAAAAGTCCATGGCATTTTTATTGCCATTTTAAGCAAATCGTCGTCAGTAGAGTACAAAGCAGCGTTGTAAAATAGTGAGTTAGAGCCTGTTTTTTTGAACTCTTTATTAATTTGATAAATTAAATAGTTGCGGGCCAGAAGCTTATTGGTTTGCAGTACACCAGTGGCCTTTTTATATGCTGGTTTATCCTGTTGGTTTTTTTCAAACACCTCACTTAGTGCAAAAAGTAAAGTATCGCCAGAAAGCAGAGCTTGTTGAGCTAAGGCCACATCAAGGATAGGCAGTGCCCTTTGTAGTAACCTCAAACCTGTGTCTGTATACTCAAACCTTGGATCTAAAAGCTCGTCGATTCTGCTTAGCGAAGTAGAATCAGGGGCCAACACATCAAAGTATGGCGCAATCTCAATGATGGCGGCAAGATATCTTGAAACCGCCAGTGGTGATAACAATTTCCCCATTAAGTATTTATAGTTTTGCAAAGCTGATCTTTGAGGTCCAGGAAAATAGTTTGGCTCTAATGTTACATTTGATTTTTTATCTAAGTCCCTGATGGTTGTCACTGGCTGCAGTAGGGATGACAAATATTTTTCAAAGTTATCCCCAGAGTTATGTGTTAACAAATCTATTGAATCAACATATAGATCTCTATATGTAATGGATAGCTCTTTTGTACTACCTTGCTTATAGAAGTGAAATAATGGATCAATATCATCATATCTTCGAATATTATAGTTAATACCGTCCATGCATGAGCTAAACAACTTGTTATTAAAATGATTTCTAAAATGACCTTTCATATCTCTATATTTGCTAAATTTACCTTCGAAGAAATGATATTCTCTCCTGGAATTTAAAAAAGTATTACACGACTTGAGATTATCTTCTCTATTTGCAAGAGCAATTTTCATGGTTTCCCATACAGTGTAGTGAAGATCACCCATGGCCTTCATCACCATTTGGTGATTGTCTTGAAGCTGGGTACGTATTGCATATAACTGCTCAACTATGGCCTGTTGATTTTTTATTATTTGCTCTTGCCCTTCAATTAGGTGGTCAATTTTTTCGCTTAAAACTTCTTGGCCCGCGGCCAGTCCCTCTAACATCTTCACAATCTGCTTATGCCTGGCCTCTACCACGTCGCGCTTTTTGGCAAACAATCCTGTGACAATATTTACCGCATTTAGATACCCCAAAGGATCATCGGACATGTCACTCATATATGCTTTAAAGCCCGTCTGGACAACATTAACCACTTCGCCTGCAGTTTCAAAAAACTTACCCTTAAGACCTAAATTATCAGCAATGCTTAAAACCGTACTCGCCCCGTTTATATAATTTGAAATTTGTTTATTTAGTTTGATTTTGGCCTGCACAGCTTCTGTTTTTAATATTAAAGCTTTTCTTTCACCCTTTGTGATATTTGCAAGCATCCCCTTTTTAAGAGCAACTAACTGCTCAGAAGGCGACATCTTGCCAAACATAAAGTCTTCAATAAAACCAATATGCTTGCGGTTGGTGAATATATCTTGCGAATTGCTAGCTACCAAGTCGTTAATTTGTTCAAGTTTACTATTTACGATTTGTTGTTGCTTTATAATGCTTCCCATTTGCCTTTGTTGTTTACTGGCAAACCTATTGAGCGCAACAGAAGTATTTATTATTAAATCTCGATTTTTGAGCACTTCACCATTGGTTTGGTTAAACATCCCTAAATTAGCAAGATTTGCTTTATTAAAATCAGTAGCAATTTGCTTAATCATAAAACCCTGTGCCACTGCTCGATCTCCCTCTGGTAGCTCCTCAAGTTTTCGATAAAACTCAGAGCCCTCAGTAAAAAGTCTCCCATAAACTTCTAGTGGCTCAAGTTCAAGTAACTCGCTCACACTAGAATTAACTTCCTTTTGGTAGCGATTGATTGCATCTGCCAAAAGTGACCTGGAAGCCTTTTGCCCCTTGCTTTTAATTTTTTTAAGAGTCGAATCTGTAATCATCTTAGTAATAGTTGTTGCCCCACCCAAAATAATTGATACTGGCAAACCGATCCCTGTACCTGCTGCAAAAGCAGTTGCCGCTCCCATACCGACTGTAAATGAATTTGCGACAATACTCGCGTTACGATGAGACCACGCATATTGCTTCTTTTTTTTCCTATAATCAGCAAACATATCACCCGTTTTACTTTTAATCTCTTGCATCGTCAGATCCTGGGCCCCTGTAAGCTTCGTATAGCCTTTACCAACCCTAGCTTTTCTTTCTCTTCCAATAATCTGCTGAGTAGAAACCGCTCCCCTGCTGCCTGGTAACTGAGAAAGATCCATAAGATCCTCAGAGTCAAAGGCAAATGCAGAAGTAGTGATAGAACTATATATAAAGTATATGGCAAGAATTGTTATTGCTGATCTCATATTTTCTTCCTTATGCACGAGTTTAAAGTCTCCTCTGCTCTCTACTTATCCAAATTCTACTTATCCAAATTCTACTTATCCAAAACATCACCCAACTCTTTTTTCAATTCTAGAAGAACCTGTTCTTTGATAAGTTGAACAACTTCGTTAACCAGCAAGTCTTTTGGAATTTGAGTTAGGCTTTCTTTGATAACAGTTTTTAGATCATCTACTTTGCTATTTAGCTTTGTGACGTTTTCGTTTACGTCGGTGATTTCTTTGCTTGCTTTTTGGTATGCGGCTTTAGCCTGAGTCGTGGCATATTGCTCTGTTGCAAAATCTATAACTTTTTTACAATAAGGGTTAGGTCCTTTCAATATCTTACCCATAGCTTGAAGGGGAGGACATGATGTGTACAGATTAGTTTTTGCACCTTTTCCACGAATCATATACAAAGGTGTAGACAAAGCTGGATTGACCATTATCACCAACAACAAATATACAAAAAGTACCAACACACATTTACGTAATCTTTGCATAATGTTACCCCCTATAGTCACTTGTCCAAAGCATCCGCGAATTCCTTTCTGAGTTCCTGAGCAACCTGTTCTTTGATAAGTTGAACAACTTCAGTTACTAGTAAATCCTTAGGTATGTTGGAGAGGCCTTCTTTAATTATTGTTTTGATGTTATCAAGTTGAAGATTGACTCTCTCTCTTTCTGTTTTAATTTCTTTGTTTGCTTTTTGATATGCAGCTGTTCCTTGTGCTTTAGCCTGGGACATAGCGTATTGCTCTGTCGAATAATCTATAAGTACATGACAGCTAACTCTTTCATGATTTCTAGTAAGCCCCGGTTTGCATGAGGTTGAAAGAGCTGAACCACTTTTCTTGTATTTTCCATGTCCTTTTGCCCAAGTTCGTCGATAAAGTGGTACTGAGAAAGCAAAGTTAGTCCCTCCAACAAAGGTGATAAATATAAAAAGTACAAACACACATTTACGGAAACTTCGCATAATATTACCCCCTACTGTTCTTTATCTAAATCCCCCTTGCATCCTTCCTTTTAACTCTGACTGACATTTCCATCTAACAAGCAGGACAAATAAGACATTACTTAAAAAGATAAATTTCAATAATCTTTTGTAACCAAAATATATTGAGTAAGAATGGTTGAATTGTTAATTTTTCTTAATAATTTGTATTTACTATAGTTAGCTATTAGAAAAGTACTAACTGCACATCTTTAGTTTTAGACACTTTGGTTCGATATTGGTAAGGAGCCTTGCTATGAAATATAACATCCTCTAATTTTTTCAGTGACTTTCCTACGCCAATTCTGTTTAGCACTATCTGAGGGATTGCTTTGTTGTCACCTAATGAACAAAATCGACATCTAAAGGGATTAACTCCCTTTATTTGATTTGCAACATAGTGGATGGTACGTCTAATTTCTTTAGCTGTTACTTTAACGCTGCTATAAAACCTATCTGCCCAGTATCTTCCTTTTCTCTTAAACCGTTTATTAAAATCACGGGCCATCATCGATGCAATATAACCAACAGCGAGAGATAAGTGTTTTTCAACTGGGGTAATAATTAGAAGGTGTATATGTGACTTATGTACAAAGTATTGGACGACAGTGACACAATACTTCTGCTCTACTATTCGGGCAAGCTTATTAAATAAGCTCAAACATTTTGCACCTTGTAGGGAAAATCCTATATCGGTTTTTAAGATACAATGAATGGGAGTCTCTTTTAAAATGTTTCTTTTGGTGTGTTTAAGCATAAAAACTTATAGCATAAATACCAACTACTAACAAATGTAAGAAAGTACTTTCGTTGATGTAATCCCCTTATAGATAGCCATTCTGGGCCCTGCCTGCCACACTTGCCGCCCTTTGAGATACTTGGGCCAACACTTTTTTCAAAATCTGCTTCGCAATTGACCTTTAAGCGCCTCTAATGAAGTCTAAAAAAATTTATAAATAAATATTACATCTACGAATCAACTCGTTAAGAGGTATAAGTAGGTTATAAATGCAAACTACTAAAGAAGTGTTGTGGGTGTTTAACTTAATGTGCTGACACTTTAATAAATTTATAAAAATTAAGGTCAATGGACACCAAAACCTGGCCTATAAATCTCACATCCCTGGATTTATAACGAAATTGAGCACCGCCATTTTTTTGACGATTCTTATCAGCTTTTAATTATCCTTTATTTTTTTACACTACCCCTATTATCAACTAAACCCCCCATGGTAACGAGCTATGCATCACCTATGGGCATTTTCAATAAAAACGGTGTTTTGACAATGCAGAATATTGTTCTATTATTATTTATAGTGCGTAAATTTTAATAATAAGATTTTTTAGTTTGAGTTTTATTAAATAACGATAATTGATTTCACAAGGAGGAAAACGTATGAAATTAGTTTTATTAACTTTAGTCGCGGCCCTGTGCCTCAACACTGCATTTGCTGGGCCCAAAATTTTTGGAAAGATGAAAGCTTCCATAAACTCTACTTCAGTGGGAGAGGGCGATGCCGCTGATAAAAGCGTTGCATTTAAAAACAATGACAGTTACATCGGCTTCATGGGCAAAATAAAGCTCAGAAGAGGATTCAAAGCTTTTTATAAAGCTTATTTTAACTTTGCAATGGATGGAGTCGGATTTGCGTCCAATGAAGCTTATATGGGTTTCAAAGGCAAATGGGGAACCTTTCAATTAGGCCAAATGGATCTTCCTTATGCTTTAGCTGCATCAGAAATAGATCCATTTTTTAACACTTCAGCAGCTAGATATCAATTTGCTGCTGCCGCCACGACCTGGAATGGAGCAGCATATGGCTTATCCGGATACTCTCAAGCTACCATGACTAACTCTATGGCGTATTATTCCCCAACATTTTATGGAATGCACATAGCTTTACATTCTGCAATTGACAATGGAACCGGAGACAAGCATAGCTATAATGCCGCCCTTTTTTACGACGCCCATGACATTATGGCTGCATTTAACTATCTACTTGATAATCCCAATGACACAACGGCAATAGCTGCTACTTTAGGTTACACAATAAAAGGCTTCGGTTTTGGTTTTAGCTATGAAAGCATTACAGTAGGAGAAGGCGACGCTATGCCATATATCTATGGAAACTTAAGCTATTCATACAAGAAAAAGCATAAGCTTGCAGTATCTTATGGTAACTTAAAAGACGTTGGTGCAGCCATTGATGGCACTGGTTTCAACGTTGGCTATTTCCACAATTATGGGAAGAACACTGCAGTGTCTCTCATCTATAGTAGTGTTGACTACAAGCTAGCAGCGACTCCAGACATCAGCACTATCGCAGCGGGCTTCGAAGTAATGTTTTAAGTCGTGATTGAATAATTATTAACTCCCGCCGGCAGGTTCATCCTGCCGGTTTTTTTATCCTGCGTCAGGGAATATGCGCACCTAGAAAAATACAAAATTTATTTTATTCCTCTTCAAAAAAATAGTACAATTAAGCATGGCCGAAACACAACAAACACAAGAAAAATCAAAAGAAGACTCTCCCTACGTTAAAATTAAAATCGAGGCGCTTCAAAACTATGCAGAAGGGTTTGAATTAGATATTTTCATTAAATTGCCCAGTAAGTACCTTAAAATTTGTCATGGAGAGGATGATCCAGAAGCTGTTTTAAATAAGTATTCTAATAAAAGAGTTAGACACGTCTATCTTTTAACTGATGATTACCACCATTTTGTTACAACGGTTCGGGCACTGCTTTCTAAGAAACTTGAAAATCCCAAGGTTACTGAGCCTGCGGCGAAAGTTAAGGATCTCAGTACTGCTCATGATGTTATGAAGACGATGTTTAGTGAGAATTATTTAACAGAAGAGAGTAAAAAGCTGGCCGCGACCATTACTAATGGGACTCTTAAGACTATCTCCAAAGGAAATATCTTTAAGGAATTTGAAAAGTTTAAAAGAAACTGTAGTGGTGAATATCTTCATGCAATCCTGACCAGTTATTTGGCCTGTAGTTTGGTCGATACTAACTCTTGGTCAACTGCTGAAATTAAGCAGAAAGTGGTTATGGGCTCTCTTCTTTGCGATATTGTGCTAACAGAAGAGGATTTTAAAATTTTCCAAAAAAATAAAAATAACACCAAGTCGCTGCCCCCACACATACTAAATCATCCCTACAATTCGGCGGAAATGCTGACTGAGCAGTCGAAGTTTGTGGAAAATGAGACGTTGCTGATTATTAAGCAACACCACGAAAGGCCAAATGGTAAGGGGTTTCCCCATCATTTGACTGCTAAAACTATAGCCAAGTTGACCGCCATTTATATTGTCGCCAACTATGTTACCGAACAACTATTTGACGAAGATTTCACAGAAGAGCTAAAGCCAGATAGATTGAAAAAAATTATGGTTCAAGTTAAAGAGAAGTTTTATATGGGGAACTTTAAAAATATTTACAATGCTCTAGAGGAGCTTTTCAATCAAGATAAAATCTAATTTATGAAATAATGTTGAGTAGTTTTAGTATTTTTTTAATCTTAGACTGCTTGGGACTTACCTTTTTTACAACTCGCTTTTTTTCCTCGATTTCCTCAACAATTTCAGTATCTTCTGGTTCTTCAATGATCACCATTTGCTTGTCAGATTTAGTGAAGTCTCGACGAGTTTCCTCATCGATAAACTTCACTTGAGTGTTTTCACCTGAAGTCTTCCCAGTTTCACTGGGATGGGGAAGTGGAAATAGCGGCTTGATATTCATAGTAATATTTTAGCATGCCGCAGCATCCAAAGCAACTAATACCTATAGTGTTCCGGCTTAAATGGTCCCTGGGCACTAATTCCAAGATATTCAACTTGCTTGTTATTTAAAACATCGAGCTGTACGCCAAGTTTCGCTAGATGCAGCGTGGCAACTTTTTCGTCGAGGTGCTTGGGCAACATGTACACTTTGTTTTCATAATTTTGGTGATTTTCCCAAAGCTCCATCTGGGCCATAACCTGGTTAGTGAATGAATTACTCATTACAAACGATGGATGTCCATTGGCGCAACCTAGATTTACCAGTCTACCTTCTGCCAGCACAATTATTCTTTTTCCATCTGGGTAGGTAAACTGATCAACTTGAGGTTTGATATTGGTGTGCTTGATTTTGTCACTGTTTTGCAAGTAAGCTACCTCAATTTCAGAATCAAAGTGGCCAATATTGCAAACAATTACTCCATCTTTCATTTGATCCATTGACTTGCCGGTAATAACATCACAACAGCCAGTAGTGGTAACAAAGATGTCTCCAAGCTTGCAGGCATCTTCCATTTTCATCACATCAAAGCCTTCCATTGCTGCTTGTAGAGCACAAATCGGGTCAATTTCTGTGATAACTACGCGCCCGCCAAGTCCTTTAAAGGCCTGAGCACAACCTTTGCCGACATCACCATAGCCCGCTACAACACAGACCTTGCCAGCAACCATAACTCCGGTAGCTCGCTTAATACCGTCCATTAAAGACTCGCGGCAGCCATAAAGGTTATCAAATTTTGACTTAGTTACTGAATCATTTACGTTGATCGCTGGTACTTTTAGAGTACCTTTTTCCATCATTTCATAGAGTCTGTGAACACCAGTGGTTGTCTCCTCTGAGAGCCCCTTGATGTCATCTAACATTTCTGGAAATTTGTTGTGAACCATCAGAGTTAGATCCCCACCATCATCTAAAAGAATGTTAGGACCTTTGCCATCTGGCCATTTTATGGTTTGCTCGACACACCAGTCATATTCCTCGTCACTTTCACCCTTCCAGGCAAAAACGGGAACTCCCACAGCTGCCATGGCCGCTGCGGCTTGATCTTCTGTGGAGAAAATATTACACGATGACCACCTAACTTGGGCCCCAAGATCAATTAGAGTCTCAATTAGCACCGCTGTTTGGATTGTCATATGCAGGCAACCTGTTATTCTTGCGCCTTTTAGTGGCTTGGATGCTCCAAACTCTTTTCTAAGAGACATCAAGCCAGGCATCTCTGACTCGGCAATATTTATCTCTTTTCTGCCCCAATCGGCTAAACTAATATCCTTAATCTTGTAATCATTCGACATATCTTTCTCCTTATTTTTTGCTCTTTATAGGGCACAATTGACCAAATTACAACCTTTCAGAGAAAAAAACTAACATCTTATTTCTCAATTTTAAAGAATAGGTCACGGCCAATACATGTGGCAGGTATATATTTTTGAAATCAGGTCTACGAAGTGAATTCCATAGCTCCAGCTGGTTTTTTGTGGGGACGCTTTTATCTCTAATCGAGATACCCATGAAGAATTCACTCGTCTTGCGTCTGTGAGCAAAAATCATGGGGTCTAAAACCGATATTTTTAAAAGATGTGCTTTAAACGCCTCCTGTGTGGCAATACCTTCTATTCTCATTCTGGTATTTCGGTAATTTTTTACAATACGTTGCTTACTAGTTGAAACCACTTCGGCCAAATTTCCAGCTGCCGCTACCAGATAGCCGGCTTTTATTCTATCATCGACGACCATAACATAGGCACAACGAATGCCTCCCAGGCTTGCTCCAAAGCCTCCAATTCGCTCATAATCTACTTCTGGCTTGGTCTTTAAATAATCGAGAATTAATCTGGATGAATTTACTACTCTAATAAAAAAGTTATCAAAGTCTGCAGTGGGCCTTGTGGTATCTGCGATATCTTCAGGAGATTCGACAATTATGGCGTGATACCCTCTTTTGGCAAAATAGCTGGCTACACCTGTCTCCACGACTGTCACTCCCTCAATGGCCGGAAAGACAACAATTAGCGGGGCTAGGGGTTGAACATTTTTATAATACATAAAAGGAATTCTATACTGAGGACGCCCCTTGAAAATGTTGGTAGCTAAGTTTCCTTTATAGATTGTATATAGCTCAGTCTGCTCTTCTACGTTCATAGATGTAAGCTTGTACTGAGAAGTATAATTAAATTTCTCAAGTAGGGTGCCAACCTGCTCACGGTCATAGTCTAAATATTTTGCAGAAGTGGGAGGGGATAAAAGTAAAAAAGTTATCAACAACATTGCATAACTTTGAAATCTACTCATGGTGCGCTCCGGCTTTTTATGTTTATAATTAACATGCTACACTACTACCTATGGGAAGACAAAAAAGATTGAGTAAAAAAAGCGCAAAGACTACTGTTGATGAAGTCCAAGTCGTTCCATCTCAGCTAGAAGTGCTGATGAACAAGGTTCCCGAAAATGTATTTTTTGTATTCGTGGCCTTGTGTTGCTTGCTATTTGTCTACTCTCTGACTATGACGGCCATCACCACCAATGATTTCTGGGTTCTATCGAAGGT
>JADHTQ010000112.1 GCA_016784965.1 Bacteriovoracaceae bacterium
TATGCCTATACTTTTTAATGAAATCTTCTGTCGAAATCGGTGTCAATCTTTACTCCTTGATTAATTCAGGAGTATTAAACTACACAATTACAATTTGGCCAATACGCGGCCCGCATCTCTTGCCCGAATTGGTATAATAAATACTACCCCCATGCTTAATCCTAGATGAGTATTAAATTTTGCCACCATGGGGGTGTTGTTAAATACCCACCTGTGATAAATATCTTTTCTTAACAAAGATCCTCCCTTTTGTTTTCGCACACCATCAATCTCTAATCGGAATTAAATTGTTGAGCTAAAGATATTTATCTATTCAACATGCCATTTACCTTATTCTGTCCGGTTCCCCTGTGTTTGGACGACACATTATCGTCATGCAAAGCATCGTATCTTCACGAAAAAATGCGTTTTGGTGCTTCAACTATTGGAAAACAAATGAAGCTTATTAGTGTCAAACACTTACAAGATGTAAGATTCTGCTTTTTCAACCCAAAACCTGGAGGTTTTTTATGAAAAAGTGGGATCCCAGATCTTAAATTCATACAATACAATTCCTCCTGAGTAATTTCATTTATTTATCCTGTTTCAATTATGAAATATCTACATAGAATTCATTATTTTATCTGGTCATTTTATATTTATGCTATATGTTGAAAACCTTGAAATGCCTTCGTGTTATAAAAGGAGAGAAAGCATGAAAAAAATTATTTCACTAATTGCCGCTGTCTTTTCCATTGTCGGAATTTCCAAGCCAGCATCTGCAAATAATCTATTAGACAAATTGCATTTACCGTCTAGCGATCAAGAGCTTGAGATACTGTTGGAAAAATCTGGAGTATCCCTTAAAGATCTTAAGGTTGTGGAAGATAAGCGATTGGAAGAGATGACCAGTGAGGAGCTTAAAAAAATTATTATAATAAAAGATTTATCCTCCTATCGAGATACAGATACATGTCGATGTGCTAGGTGAGTTTAAATATTATTACCAAGATTTTTTTTGTTCTTTTCTTATTACAAGGAATAATATGTATGGCGATTAGTTCTGATAAATTAAATATTGGAGTGATTGATCTTCCTGAGAAAATTGATCCTTCTGAGCTCTATAGTGCTAACGAGTATAGGATCGCTTATAATTTACTATCTTCACTTTTTTACCTTGGGCCCAATGACAGATATTATTCTTATCTCTTAAGTAATTGGCATGCAGATAGAGACAAAAAAACCTTAGTATTAACATTAAAGAAAAGCCTTAAGTTTAGCAATGGTGACCCACTAACAATTGATGACGTTATATTTTCATTAAAGAGACAAGTAATTAAAGGTGGATCACATAACAAACTTGCAAGTAAACTTGTTGGAGGAGATTTATTAAAAAAAATAGAACAAGATATTTCAGGAATCAAAAAGCTTAATGAACTTAATTTAGAGTTAACGTTTAAAAGTTTTTCTGATGTTGTCTTTTACATTTTCACAATGCCGGATACGGGTATTTTGTCTAAAAAACAGGTTGATAAAAATTTAAATGTTACAGACTGGAGCTTTAGTTCTGGGCCCTACCACATAAAAAGTAAAACTGAAAAAAAGATGATACTTGTAAAAAATAAGTACCACTCTTTGTCTGAAACTGATTTTGAGTTCCATTTTTTTAAGTATGATCATGAAGCAAAGATTGTAAATGACCTTCTAGAAGGAAAAATTGATTACACCTTTCAAAAAATGTTTAGTAAACCCGAAATTTACGAAAAATTAGAAAATGCCAAAAACATAAGAATTAGTGAGGGAAAAATAACGGCAGTTCAAGAGATAGATTTAAATTTTACGAACTATCCTTTTAGTGACATAAACTTTAGGCAAGCATTGTATAAAGAAATAATGGGGCATGACCTTCGTCCTTTAAAAAATGATAAGTATTTTGTAAAAGCAGATCAATATTTGTTTCCACATCATATTGGACGTTTATCTGCGGAGCAAGTTACAAGTAAAATGAATTCTTATAAAAATCTCAAAAAGAAATATGATGTGGATAAAACTTTTAAATATTACTCAAGTAACAGTTTGCTGCCAGGAAGTGTGAAGAACTTTATTTTAGCTTTTTTAGATAAACATGGAATCTCAATTAAGGAAGAGCCCTACCAAGGATATAAGCATGTGCGAGAGAATTGGAGTGAAGTCTCATTTTTTGCAGCACAAATGTTTATGAATGATAAAGAATTACAACAGTCAATTGGTTATAGTGTCAATATGGGATGGGTTTTTGATAAGTCTCAGAGTAAAATTAAAGAGTTAAATGATAAACTTTTTGGCGCCCATGATGACAAAGAAAAATCAATTCTCATAAACAAAATAGCTGATTTAATAATGGAAGATTCGACAATTATTCCACTTTACTACATGGTTTCACATGATTTTATGAATAAAAAAATAATATTAAATCAAGATTTTGGATACTTTGACACACCAAAACTTTGGAATTTTAGGTACGCAACAAAACAATAATATGGGACTAACTAAAAAAGAAGAGAATGATATTCTTTATGGGTTTCTAAAGACTAAACAGAAAGATGGCGTAATTAAAGACCTTACAGTTTTTGAAGATGAGCATAGTCACCCTTTAAAATCCTTATTTAATCGTTATATGATTGAATATACTATGACTGACTCAGGTGAATCAGTCCTGTCTATTGGAGGAACCTTTGATAAAAGTTTGTCTTTGACAATCGCACTGGCAGAAGCGGTTGAGAGATTGCTCTTTCTTCGATATTGTAAATCACTCAGAGTTTCATTTTCATTTAAATCACTTAAGTTTAAAAAAATTGATGTTGCATATAAAAACACTAACGGTTTTGCCATTCATAACAGTTTAATTAAATGTATCCAATCTTCCCTTTGTGAGATGGTAGAACGACATGAAATGCTGAAAATGTGGTTTTCTAAGAGTTTACCGCTATTTGAGATAGATTTTTCAAAACTATCATACATTAAGAGTTTGCAACTGGAAGTCGAAAGTCAAAAAGGCGTACTGCGACTTTTTTATGTATCTTCCTTTCAAGGATTTCATATAATTTTATTTACTCTTTTAAATAAAGACTCTGATGATTACCTTCTGCTATCTTCTTTTGCGTCTGACCAAGACCTGTTTATAGCAATAAAAAGAGGTTTTTTTGAGCTAAGTAGGAGTTATCTTTCAAGTCCTAAAAAACAAAAATCAAAAGTCACCGGTTCTCCCTTAGAGATCATTGACCATACTCTATTCTATCAAAAAGAGGAGAATTTGCATTATTTTGATTTTATTCTTAATGGGCAGTACAACATAAAAAATGTTGATGAATTAGGCGAGAAAGTGAGTTTGATTAAAAAATATTATGGCTTGTATAAGACATTGAGAAGCTTGGAAGCACAGATTGTCTTCTTTCCCACAAAAGAGATTGGATTAAAGGGAATAACCTGTTTGAAAATTCAGTCACCTAAATTGCTAGAGGTCTACTTTGGAAAGGAGGGTGAAAAATTAATAGAAAAGTCTTTCAAGGATATCACAGGGAAAGAATTTAACCATGAGCAAGGACCACACCCATTAGCATGAAAGATAAATTAAAACGCACTTTTTCTAAAAAGTTAAAATATCTTCCGGTAAGAATATATAATCACTTTGCCTTGAAGATTGATGGTAATCCAGACTTAATTTCTGATTTGCAAAAATTAAGGGAGGAAGAGTCAAATAAGGTCGTTTCCGGTATAGATAAGATGGAGTTAACTCCGCCTAAAGATAATATTAAAGGCAAGGTATGTGAAACAGTTCGAAAGTTTTCCTTGGAAGGTATTAAGCAAGATAAATTCAAGGATTTTATTATGGATTGTATCGGTGGGTGCAACGAGGAAGGTGTATATTATAATTTCCCGTCGGGAGGAGATTTAAGACCTCTTAGGTTTTATTTTTTAATTGAAAATGTAGAGGCCTTTAAAAGAGATATCTATTTTTATGAAATTGGGAGTAATTCACTCATACCTCAAAAAGTTGACCCCATTATTCTCGACGGTATTGTTGAAAATTTTTCTCAAGGGGGAATTATTGATCATGGAGGTTTTTATCTTCTGATTTCAGCAAATTATTACCAATCTATCTTAAAGTATTCCGCAAGGGGGCTAAGATATATTTTCATGGAAGCTGGGCACGTCATGCAAAACTTCTATATGATATCCAAAAAATATTCACTGGGGGTTACTGCCATTGGAGGCTATCCAGAAGAGCTACTAAACAAGCTATTGAACTTGGACACAGTAAGTGAAAGTGTGATTTATTGTGCAGCAATTGGACTGACTAATGATACCACGAAAAATTAAACAATTAATTATTATTTTGTTTGGAGCTGTTGCGTTTTTCTATGTGGGAATGCAATTTTTTAGTAATACACTTCTAAATAAAAATATTAACAATTTGACCTCAGGGTACCAACAACAAATTGCTATCCAAATAACATCATATCTTGAGGATGACTTAGTAATTAATAATCAGAGAATGATTGAGTCTCGATTATCGTCTCTTAATAACCAAGAAAGTATATTTAAGATATCTTATGTTAACAAAAATGGCGAAACTAAGACTTTATACAAGTCAACATTGATACCTCTGAGCACTTCCAAAATAGACGTCCCTATCTACACTGATGTAGACAAGAGGAATGAACTTGGGAGAATAGTTTATATTTTTAATAATAATCAACAAGTTGCCTTAATCAAACAGTTTCGAACAATATTTAACTTAAGTTATGTGATATTCATCGTTATATTAATTATCTCCCTTTTTATTTTTACAAAAATTTTTGAGAAATACTATAAACTGTTTACTTTACAAGTTGAAAATATCATTAAAGGAGAGAGGCCCAAATTCACAGAGACATTACCTGAGAATGTTCACTCTATTTTATTGGAATTGGCAGATGATTGGCGAGAAGCGAAAGAGAAAATTAAACAGTTTTCTAGCAAAGAGGCAACTCTTTTAATTGCCAAACAAGTTGCTCATGATATTAGGTCACCACTTTCGGCATTAGATATAATTTTAAAAGATATGTCAGATATCCCTGAGTCTAAACGTGTTCTTATTAGAAATTCGGTAAGTCGTATTCATGATATAGCAAATGATCTTCTAGAGCGCAACAGGTCCCAAATTTCTGGTCATTGTAGTGAGAACAGTGAGGTCTTGGCAAAATTTCTATTGAGTGCTCAGATTGAGAACATTGTTTCTGAAAAAAGGGTTTCTTTTAGAAGTAAAAGGCATATTTCCATTGAAACAAGTATTGGAGAAGGTGGATATGGACTATTCTCAAAGATTAACCAACGAGAGTTTAAAAGGGCCATTTCCAATTTAATAAATAACTCTGTTGAGGCCCTTGGAGATACAGTCGGAAAAGTAGACGTGAGGTTATCATCTAAAGATAAATTTAATGTTGAGATCTCAATAGTTGATAACGGTAAAGGTATTCCTCCAGAAGTGCTTGAAAAGTTGGGTAAAGAGGGTGAAAGCCATGGGAAAGAAGGAGGTTCAGGACTGGGCCTTTTTCATACGAAGAAAACTTTTGAGAACTGGGGAGGATCAATTAAAATAGAGTCTGCATTGGGAGTGGGGACAACTATAATTCTATTGTTACCTAAAGCGACTCCTCCCAAATCATTTGTCTCAGAGCTAGTATTCCAAGACGGTGATTTAATTGCGGTGGTAGATGATGATCAATCAATTCATAATATTTGGGAAGGGCGAATTGCATCATTGGGCGACAGCCAAGTCAGACTTATCCATTTTTCCGACCCTCATGAGTTTATGGCCTGGAGTAAAGACCATAAAGCAAACCACTATTTGATAGACTTTGAATTTATTGGAAGTTCATATAATGGGTTAAAAATTATTCGAGAACTTAATCTTCAAGAAAATGTTTGCCTAGTGACAAGCCGGTTTGAAGAAGAGAACATTATTACTGAGTGTGAAGACTTGTGTATAGGATTAATCCCAAAGGGGCTTGCTGGTTTTATTTCATCGAGAATTGAAAAAAAGAGTTCTAATACTGAAGCCGTTATTAAAACAATTCTCATTGATGATGATGCTCTTATTCGAATGGTGTGGGAAAGTGAGGCAACAGAAAAAAGCATACCATTTATGAAAAATAAAGTTGAAGTGCAACCAGTCAAATCAGGCCAAAGAGCAACCGCGAAAAAACCTCGCATTACTCAAAATCTTACATCACTTTTCATTATTATCCAGCCTTTTTTTGCTTTTTTGCTTAGACCTATAAGAATCACCTTTGACGTCAACAATATGAGCACATGCGGTTAATCGGTCTAATATTGCTTCTGCAATAACTTCATCTTCAAACAGACCCTTCCAGCCTTGTGCTTTTACTTGGGACGTAATT
>JADHTQ010000113.1 GCA_016784965.1 Bacteriovoracaceae bacterium
ACGATTTCTGAGGAGTTTTGGGCCTAATCTCGGCCATTTGGGTACAAAAATAAGAAAATTATTATGATTTTTATTGATCATTTTAAATGGTTATCAATATTTAATGGATGCTATGCGATAGGTGAAAAGTTCAGGCTAAAGCGGCTTAAAATACTTCCTTTTTATAGAGATTTTAAAAAAATAGATATTGTAGATGGTCTTTTTGTTATACGTGGGCCAAGACAAATCGGCAAAACTTCCTGGTTGAAAACTATTCTATCCAGTGAAGTTAAAAGGATTGGATATCAGAAGTGTTTTTACTTAAGTTGTGAAAATGTTGAAAATCGCAAGGAGTTAACCGAAATTTTAAAAAGCCTTAGATCTTGTGATCTTATATTGCTCGATGAAATAAGCTATATCAAGGATTGGGCGCTCTCAATAAAACATGAGATAGACTTAGGCAAAACAAAAACATTGATTTTGACTGGATCCAATGCAACAGATCTTAGAAAGGGCGGAGAGCAATTACCTGGTCGATTTGGAGGTGGATACGAGTATAACCTGCTACCTATGGGAATAAGTGAATTTCAAAAGATGCGGCAACAAGCACGATGGCCTAATTTAGACAAAGTTGAGCTGCTAAAATTATTTTTTAAAGTTGGAGGATTTCCTGCGGCTTTAGCCGAATCTGGAAAATCTGCAAAAACTCCTTTTAAAGCAAGAGAAACTTACAAAAAGTGGTTGTTAGGAGATTTTTTAAAACTTGGTAAGCGAGAAAGTTACTTTAGAGAGTTAATTGGACAGTTGGCATTAACTTTGGGAACTTCAATTAGTCTACAAAAAATTGTACAAAAAACTGGGTTGGGATCGCACCATACTGCCCTGGAGTATATTGAAACTTTAGAAGATTGCTTTGCACTTAGAAAGCTGTTTGCCATTAATCCAGACAATAGTTCCTATCACTTTAGAAAAGATAAAAAATTCTATTTCACTGATCCGTTGATATTTTGGATAGCTCTTGAGCTATCAGGATTTGATTTTTCAAAAAATTACGAAGAGGCCCTTGCAGAAATGGTTGCCCATGAAGAGATCTCAAGATGCTACCCAAATACTAGGTTCGGATACTTATCTTCTAAAAAGGGAGAAATTGATTTTTTCTGTCCAAAAAAATGGGCCATTGAAGTTAAATGGAGTGATTACCCCCAGAACCTTTCAAAAGCATATTTAAATCATCTAACAAGTTGGAAAACAGTATGGTGTAAGAGTAATTTTGGCGAGGATTAGCCTTAAACAAGTCACTTCAATTAATGATTATATTGCAATACTAACTTCTTTGTGGTTCTCTCCCATTTGGAAGGAGGCTTACATGAAGTTAATACAATGCTCCATGCTTGTTCTACTATTTTTTACCTATGTAGCAAACTCAAGAAATAAATGATCACACTCGGGATGTTTATAATGTCTGCTTATCTTCTCAAACCCTAAATTATTTTTTAATATCTCATCTAACTTTAATCAATAAAAAAATTACTCATAACAGTAACAAATTAACTCATAGGTGTGCGTAACAACTTGGAATAAGGAAAAGGAAATATGGGCCATTCACCCTCAGTTCATCACCCACGGACCAAAAAAGACAAAAAAAAGCCCTTCAAAAGAAGAGCTATATTTTTGGTGCCCACTAGTGGTCGATTATCGAACCAGTGTAATGGAAATGATCACGCAAAGTATTGATTTTACGTTATAATCTTTGCAAAAGGAATGACCCCACAGAAGAATTCTTGAACTATAATATATTCATTTCAATCTCAAAAAATCATATAAATTTCATAGACTTTGATCCTATATCATGCGAGAGTTAAACGTTGGGTGAACAATGACTTCATTTCCATAGGTCCCCTCTTAATATGTTCACTAAAAAACAGATCATTTACTTACAGAAACCTTCCTGTAGATCTGTCCAATAGGGCACAGCAGGAGCATACCAATGGGATTCAATCGTGCCATTTTAACACATGGGGGATCTGCATCAGATCCCAATAATTCAGATGGCCCGAAGTCTGCTGTCCAAATTGGCATGAGTTTAATGGGCAATGGCAAATCAGCTTTAGATGCAGTAATTCAATCAGTTAAATATTTAGAAGATGATCCAAGATTTAATGCAGGACGAGGATCACAAATCAGAGCAGATGGTACAACTATTCAAATGGATGCATCATGCATGACAAGCTGTGGAAAATTTGGTGCCGTCGCTTGTGTTGAAGATATTCAAAACCCGGTTGCTTTAGCTAAAGCTGTACTACTTCATTCTCCAAACATTATTATTGCAGGAGAGGGTACTAAAATTTTTGCTCGAGAGCAAAACATACAAATCATACCTTCAAATCATTTCACAAATAGAGTTCTAGAAAAGAAAAAAAATACTCCTTCTTGCGATACTGTAGGTGCAATTGCTTTTGACGGAGAGACGTTTGCTGCAGCTCTAAGTTCAGGCGGACTTGATAAATCAGCAATCGGAAGAGTTGGAGATGTTCCACTTCCTGGATGCGGATTATTCTGTGGCCCTCTGGGAGCAATTGCTTGTACCGGTGATGGTGAATTTATTGCACTAAAAATTCTGGCCAAGGAAGTCTATAGCTGGCTAGAGAGAGGCATTACTCCAAATGAAGCAGTAAAGATGGCAATCGATCTTTTTGAAGATTCTGTCGACCTCGGTCTTATAATATTAACCAAAAATGAATTTGCCTCAAATTCGCGACATGGAATGGCGTGGGCACATTCTGCGGAGATAAAAAAAGCATGACATTAAAACCATTTTTACAAGGTCATCTAATTGCTATTGGTGGGAATGAAGATAGAGATGAAGATTTGATTGTTCTTAAGCGAGTCATTCAAGAAGTTGAAAAAGCAAATTACAAAGTATGTATTATTACCACAGCAAGCGAAGAACCCGAGAAACGTGCTAAAGATTACAAAAATGCTTTCACACAACTTGGTGCATCCGAAATAGTAATATTAGATATAAAAGAACGATCACAGGCCAATGACAATCGTTTTGTCAAAAAACTTGAAAATGTAGATCTTATTTTTCTCGCTGGTGGAGACCAATTGCGATTAACAACAATTCTAGGAGGATCAAAGCTACTGCAAGCAATTCACAGACATCTTGAAGGTGGAACTCATATGGCTGGCACCAGTGCGGGAGCTGCAGCTTTTTCTGATACCATGATTTATGAAGGAAAAAGTGAAGAAGGTTTATTAAAAGGAAAAGTACTAACAACTTCAGGATTTGGTTTTGTAGAAAATATAATTTTTGATACTCATTTTATGGCCAGAGGTCGAATTGGTCGATTAATTCAGATTATTACAACAAATCCAACTTGTATCGGAGTTGGTCTGGGAGAGGATTCAGGGATCCTCCTAAAGGGAGATGGGACTGGCGAAGTTATTGGAACAGGTCAGGTCATTATCGTAAATGGCAGCAACATTCACTATTCGAATATAATGAATATCCAATCGGGAGGAGCAATTGCAGTGGAGAATATTCAAATACATTCCATCGTTGATGGATATGGATACGATTTCAAAAATAGAAAATTTTTAACACCAATAAAAATGGAAAAATCAAAATGATTAAAATAAAAGAGTTAAGAGCATTACGTGGCCCTAATCGACATACCAGACATTCATCAATTTTCATGGTTTTAGATATTAAGGATTATGAAAATCTACCTTCAAATAAAATTGATGGTTTTTCAGATCGACTTATATCTCTCGTTCCTACTTTAAATAAACATGCATGTTCAATTGGAAAACCTGGTGGTTTTATCCAAAGGCTTCAAGAGGGAACTTGGGCAGGACATATAATCGAACACATTGCTATTGAACTTCAATATTTATCTGGAATGGAAGTTGCGTATGGGAAAACGATAACTACATCACAAAAAGGAATATACATAGTAATTTTTAGATATCTAGTAGAATCTGCAGGACTGATGGCCGCCCAAAAAGCATTAGATTTATTTAAAGCAGTAGCTGAAGGAAAAAGCTTTAATATTAACCAAGTTATCTTGGACCTCAAGGTATTACGAGAAGATGACATGTTAGGTCCCACGACTACAAGTATTGTTGAAGAGGCTAAGTCGAGAGGAATACCGCACATTCGACTTAATCAGGATAGTTATATCCAATTAGGATATGGATCTCATCAAAAACGAATTCAAGCCTCTATTACCAGTCAAACTTCAGCTATCGCAGTAGAAACTGCTGATGAGAAAACAAGGGCCAAAGAACAATTGAGTAAATCAGGAATTCCAGTTCCATATGGTAAAAAGGTTTCGACTATAGAAGATGCTATCGCAATTTTCGATAAAATTGGCACTGCTGTTGTTGTCAAACCAGAAATTGGAAATCATGGTGTAGGTTCTAGTATTAATGTTACAACCGTAGAACAATTACGAATTGCCTTTCAAGCCGCTCTTGATGAATATCATGAAGTAATCGTGGAAGAATTTGTTAGAGGTCATGATTTTCGGTTATTAGTTATAGATGGAATACTTGTAGCCGCTGCTAAAAGAGAACCCGCTCATGTTATAGGTGACGGTAAGTCATCTATCAAAGATCTAGTACAAAAAATTAATTCTGATTCTCGCCGTGGATTTGGACACGAAAAGATATTAACAAAGATTGAAATAGATTGTATGACAGAAGAAATTCTAGCACTAAAAGGATTGTCCTCTAATTCTTCTCCCAAGCAAGGAGAAAAGATATATCTAAAGGCCACAGCTAATCTTAGTCAAGGTGGCACAGCAACTGATGTTACAGATGAAGTGAGCCCTGTTATTCGCTTAATGGCGGAGCGGGCAGCTAAAATTATCGGACTAGATTGTGTTGGAATCGATGCTTTGGCAACAGACATATCACTTCCGTTAAAAGAATCCGGTATTCACGTGGTTGAAGTTAATGCGGCTCCTGGATTTAGAATGCATTTAGAACCGACATCTGGGCAATCCCATAACGTAGCAAAACCTTTAGTCGATATGCTCTTTGTTGACGGCTATACACAAGTTCCAGTTTTGGCCGTCACGGGAACGAATGGCAAGACTACAACCTCTAAGCTACTTACCCATGCATTAAAATATTCAGGGAAAAATGTTGGGCTCGCATGTACAACTGGCGTTGAAATTGATGGTATACCCATTATAAATGGTGACTATAGTGGCCCAGAAGGGGCACAAATTGTTATGAGAGAACCAACTGTAGATCATATCGTTTTAGAAGTAGCTCGTGGTGGAATCGTCAGACGAGGACTCGGCGTGAATGAAGTTGATATAGGTATTATATTAAATATTGGAACAGATCATATAGGAACTGACTGGATCGAAACTCAAGAACAACTAAGCTTAGTAAAATCTACTGTAGTAGAAGTCGTTAAAAAAGATGGTACATCAGTTTTAAACGCAGACGACACAATGACTATGAATATAATGGAGCGTGCCAGAGGAAATCTCATTCTGTTTTCACTAAATTCTAATAATCAAAAAATCAATGAACATGTTGAAAAAGGAGGAACTGTAGTTATACAAGATAATCTAAACGCAATTATTCGAAATAACCTTCTAGATATCACAGTCTGTTCGCTTGAAGAAATACCGATCACTTTTGGAGGAATTGTTGATTTTAATATCTCCAATGCACTAGCTGCCATTGCGGCCCTACACGGATTAGGCATACCAATAGAACAAATTAGAAACGGTGTTCAAACTTTTCACCCTTCGGTAACTCAAAATCCTGGACGAATGAATCTGTTTGATTTTCAAAAATATAAAGTTCTTGTTGATTATGGACATAACCCTGATTCGGCTCGTGCTTTAGCAAAATTATTACCTCGCCTATCTCAAGGGCGAAAAATTGCATTATGCCATGGCACTGGAAATAGAACCAATGAACAAATAATTGAATTTGGTAAAACACTCGCCCCGCTATACGATTACATCGTCCTGGCCGATTTTGATCCCCGAGACAGACCCACCTGTGAAACCTGCGAATTGGTCCGAAAAGGTTTAATTTCTAAAGGAACTAAAGAAGAGAATATTCACATCGTTTCAGAATCAGATAAAGCATTGGATTATATTTTCTCAAAAGCAGAAACAGGAGATCTTCTGGTTATCCAACCCGATGAACTAGAACCTATAATGGGGCAAATTATAGCCCGCTACAGAGACTTACTTAAGCCATCTTCGACCATTGCGCAAGTTTGACAGCTTGACGCACGTTTGACACCTGATTAAAGCATAAGTTATCTCAAGGGCTACCTAGAGGCTCTTTGGAGCATTGTGAGGAAATTAGGACAAAATATTTTCCACTACACCTGGGAGGTTTGGAGATTCATATAAGATCTTTTCAGG
>JADHTQ010000052.1 GCA_016784965.1 Bacteriovoracaceae bacterium
CATTAAATAATTTATAAAGTTGAAGTTATGAAATTATATTCTCTTTTTTTAGATGTAGCGTGAAGTCATATGTAGAATAAGGTCAAAATCGTCAACCATGAAAAGGTTACAAAACCGTAAAAGGTATGTTTACACTACATCTAGGCTCAAGCTTTATTTCATCATCTTTACCAATCCAATCTAATTCTAATCTCTGTTTATAAACCATATTATCTCCGTTACTTTACTTCCCATTGTATTGTAAATAGTTCTTCTACTTTGTGATGCACCGACATTCCGCCTTCAATTTTTGAAATCAGCTTGTCTTTTTCTGTCTCAACTCTATCTTGTTCTTGATAAAGCTGTTGTCTTTTCTTATTTCTCTTTTTTTCGAGATCCTTAATGCTTCTTTGGGCCTTTACCTTTTCTTCTAGGATAGAAATCTTTCTTGATTCTGTTTTTAGGAACTTAATTTCCTTATCTATATCTTTAATTTCTTGCTCGAGACTGCCCTTTACATCATCGGCCCAGCGATCGAGTCGTTCTACCTCATCATCAAAGAATTGATTGTTTTCTGTATTTGTCTTGATGAGAAGTTTGCTGATAGCATTCTCCTCTTCCTTAGAAAGAGCTAGGGGGGTAGATATGCTGTCTATATTTCCAATTGACGCATTTACCTTAAATAGTTTGGAAAGCACTTCTTCAGATAAAATACTTTCATCAGTATCACATCCTATTAGTATTAAATTTTCTTCTTTTCTAAATGATTCCGTATTTAAAGATAAAACCTTTAAAACTCCACTCTTTCCCTTTAAATCTTCTATTACAGATATCTTTTTAGGGTGTTCTGAAATGTTAAAGACTGCTTTAACTGGAGGTGTATCAATGGATCTTGCATAGGAGATACATTTTTCACCCAACGTATGCCCCAAACGATAGAGATGAGTTCCCTCAATGTTCTCTTTTGTTTTTGAGACAAGGTGATATATCCCAGCATCACAATTCATGGTGTTGCTTTTGCTGAGCTTAAAAGAAAGTTCTTCATCGTTAAAGTCAGCATCATCTTTAAGACTTAGTTTAGTAATACCCCAAAACATTTCACTCATCTCATCAAGGTGGGCCTTAGTATCACTTAGCTGCACTTTTAATTTTTGATGTACTTCCTCATCAAAGTGCTCCATTAGAATCTGCCTTGTCTCGCTCATTCGTTCACTAATGGACTCCTCCATTTCTGTCTGGAGAGCGTCAAAGGCATTGTTGATTTCTTCCTCTGATCTGCATGTCTGATATATTTTAAAAATTCTATTTTCAAAATCAACACCAGAATCTAATGTTCCAAGAATATGGTCAGAAGATCCAAACATACCTTCGAATAATTTAAATTTCTTCCTTAGAAGTTCGTAGACTCTCTGGTCTGCCTTATTCTTATTGTTTAAAAAGTTTACAACTACAACGTCAAACTTTTGCCCATATCGATGACAACGGCCAATTCTTTGCTCAACCCTCTGGGGGTTCCATGGAAGATCATAATTTATAAGTAGTGAGCAAAACTGTAAGTTTACACCTTCTGCCGCAGATTCTGTTGCAATCATGATTTCAGCTTCATTTTTAAAGTACTCAACAAGAGCATTTCTCATGTCTGCTGTTTTTGATCCGCTTATCCTTCCAGTGTCTTGATTCTCTTCAATCCATTTTTTATATACTAGCTTTGACTTCTCCGATGTGTTTGTACCATTAAACAGGACAACATTATTATGTCCATTGGCAGCTAGATACTCGACTAAATAATCTTGAGTTTTTCTGGATTCAGTAAATATCAATACCTTTTTAGCTGCTCCCATCTCCGCAAGGTTATCAAAACCCATTGTTAAAGCAGTTAACAAACTCTTTGCTCTAGAGTCTTCTTTAATTCCTTTTGCTATTTCTATAAAGCTATTTAATTCATCTATTTCTGCTTTTAATGCTTCCTGATCTACAACTATTGGTTCTTCAAAAGTATCATCTCCATTATCAAACAGTTCATCATCATTGATCTCTTCATCGTCAACTAGTGAATTTAAAAGCTCTTTTGAACTAATAGCTTTTCTTTGTAATTCCTCCAGTCGTTCCTTCATTTTTGTCAGGGTTGAAGCTACTGCACTCGTTGAAGATGCAAGTATCTTTCTAACCAATAATGTTATTAAGTGTCTTCCTTGATCTGGTATAGAATATGTATTCTCTCTTCTTAAAAACTCAGAAACATTTTTATATAGATCCAATTCACTATCTTGAGGATCGAAAGATATTGTTAGTGGTTTTCTATTGGTATATGGAACATATTCCAAAACATGTTTTCTTAAGGTTCTTTGACAGTAGGGAGAAATACGCTTTTGTAGATCATTAAGGTCTGGTTCCCTTCCTCCATAAAACATTTTAAAAGATCTTAGATCTCCAAATAGATGTTCATCTATAAAAAGACTAAGTCCAAAAAGTTCAAGTAGTGAATTCTGCAGGGGAGTTGCAGTAAGAAGAAGCTTGTATACGTCTTCAAGAGCAAATTTAATTGCATTTCCTGTTTTATTTTCTTTTTTATAGGTGTTTCTTAGTCTATGGGCCTCATCAACAACAGCAAGATCCCATTTATACTTTTTGATTTCATGATTTAATCTAGCTGCATAATTATAGCTTAGTATTACCACACCGTTTTGAACAAATGCTTCATCATTACCCGACTTAACTTCATCCTTGTAGGTTTTAGAATCTAAAATAACTGATTCAATATTAAATTTTTCTTTTAGTTCATTGGCCCACTGTTTTCTTAAACTGGCAGGGCAAATTACTAATATCTTTCTTTTCCTCTCGGCCCAACTTTGGGACAGAATCAATCCTGCCTCAATTGTTTTTCCAAGGCCAACTTCATCTGCCAGTAGGACTCCTCGTGCTAGAGGGTTTTTCAATGCAAACAAAGCAGCATCAATCTGATGTGGATTAAGGTCTACTGTCGCATCAAATAAAGATTGACCAATTTTAGATGGGTGGTATTCAGACCTCAACCTTGTAAGTTGGTGAGCATAATATTTTGCATGGTAAGGAGTTATTAGTTCATCCATAGTTCTACTTCTTTCTTTTACGATTCTTTAAAACATCACTCTTTATGTCAGCGAGGCCCATTCGCATTGCTTCAACAAAAACCTTATTCTTTCTTATGGATTTTTCATCCTCTCCCTTATTTTTATTAATAATTTCAACCACTTCTTCTAGGGATTGCATGATTTCGTCTTTTTCTTCCTGTGTAACCCTGAAGGCCACGAGAGGATAGTCATTTGAATCTTTCTTTTTTTCCAATTCAATAGGCATAGCTTACTTCCATCTATGTAAAATTAATTACTTGTAAAATGTTTTAATATTCTACCATTTCTTATATAATTGTATATTGTTATCTGTAAATTGTTTAATAAAAAAACATTGAACAGAATAACGCTCTGTGGTATAGTAATTTTATGACAAACAAACTGGTAACTAAGACATTAATCAAATCCTGTGTAAACTGCCAAAAGCGGCTCTATTTAGAAATTAGTTCTCCAGAGTTGAAAATTCAGAAGGAAGATCCATTTCTATCACATCTAGCAAGTGAAGGTTATAAGTTTGAGGATATTGTTATTTCTCTTTACTCTGATGCACAAACACAAAAAACATTTACTAGTGATGGTGTACTAATTAGAACGGATATTTTAACAAATGATGCCCTTATTGAAGTTAAATCATCTACCAGTATCCGTGATGAGGATATTTTAGATATTGCAATTCAGGTATGTATCCTAAAAGAAATAGGAGAAGATCCTGGTGTTTATAAGCTGGCCTTTGTTGATAATACATATAGTTTATCTTCTAAGCTTGATGCAAAAAAGTTTGTAAGGGTTGAGGATGTGACCGAGCAGGTAGAAGAAATTTTACCTAAAGTTCAGGGGCTTATTACAAGGTGTCGCAAGACTGCAAAAGCAAAAAGATCCCCCAAAAAAGAAAGTGGTCGCCACTGCCTAGCTTGTCCATTTATTGATAGCTGCTCACCAAAACTCTTGGATTATTCTGTTTTAAATCTCCGACGTGGTGGTAAAAAGATTGATGAACTACTATATAATGGAATTAACTACTTAAAAGATATTCCATCTTCTACCAAACTTACCAGTTACCAACAATTGCAAGTTAAAACTGAAAAAGAGGGTAAGAGCTTTGCAGATGTTGATAAGGTTGCGGCCACACTCAATACCCTTAAGTACCCAATTTACTATTTGGACTTTGAAGCTGCTCCAATACTAATTCCAAGATATAAGGATTGTTCTCCTTATGAACAAGTTACCTTTCAGGTATCTATACATATCCAAGAGTCCCCAGGAGAAGAACTAAAACACATAGAATTTCTTCATGATAAAGACACTGACCCTCGATACGAGCTTGCACTTTTTTTAAATAAGAATGTAGGAGAGGCTGGTTCTGTGGTTGTTTATCATGCCAGTTATGAAAGGGGACGTTTACAAGAAATTGCCAACAAATACCCTAAGTTTGCTAATAAGATGGATAGCATTATTGGCCGTTTATGGGACCTTGAAACGATTTTTACTAAAGGTTATTATCTATCTTCACAATTTGAAGGGAGTACAAGTATAAAAAAAGTACTCCCAGTACTGGCACCAAAACTCAGTTATAAAGACCTAAATATATCAAATGGGGCAGATGCCTTTATCAGTTATCTTCAAATGATTGATGATACTACAACCTCAAGGAAGAAACGAGAAATCTATAACTCGCTTCTGCAGTACTGCAAAATGGACACGTATGCGATGTATGCAATCGTGGAGGCCTTGCGGGAGGTTGCTCATGACTAATACATAATATTTTTCCCACTTACTAACATTTTTAAATCATCTAAGTGCTCAAGTAGTGAGCAGTTGGATAACTTTAACTTTTTTAACAGGAGGTAACGATGAAAGAGCTATATATTTCTGATCTTGAAAAGGAAACTGGAGTTTCGAAAAGAGATATCTATAACCAGATTAGGATAATTGATTTCTATAAACAGTTCGGAATTAAAAGCATGTCTGATCTGCCTAATGGAGTTTCCAATGGTTCTACTGCAAAAATCTTAAGCCAAAGGCAGTATAACTATTTAAAAGAGAAAATCGAAAACGATCTCAGCTTTAGAAAAAATGATGATCCAATGGATGGAAAAGATTGTGTTTATGTCGTTGATCTATGCCCAGAAGGATTTACTGTAATAGGTGATCAAAAACAGAGACGATTTAAGATTGGTTACACTTCAAAGTCTCCAAGAAAAAGAGAGAAAGATTTCAGAGTAACCAATCCTGAAGCTACCATAGTTATGGAAATGGAGATGGGCACTGATGAAGAACAGGTTCTTTTAAAATACATCAATGGAAATTCCTGCAAGAGAATTGGTGGCACTGAACTCTTTGATGTGGAGGATGTGGATGACTTTTTAAATAAGATTACAGAGTTTTTTGAAAGTCTAAAATAAGTCACCAGCTTTAAGGAGTTTTTATGTTTGATCAATGTCAAAACCCAACTATTAATCACTTCACAATTCCTGTGACTAAAATTGTAGGGATTATAGAAAGGGCCGATGGTAACATTACATTATTATCTAGCGATTCTTTTGCTTACACAGTTGATCTATGTGGAGAAGTATTGGAGTCCAAACAACTTCTAAATGGTGCCAAGATACTTAGTTTTGTAGAATATGAAAATGAATACTGGCTCACCAGCTCTGATAATCATATTTATCTCCTGTTACCAGAATTGTCCGTTAAGGATCGCTTTAAATTAGACCAAACGGCTGTATCGGTGGCCCCTCTTGAAGATAGAAGTGGTATTGTTATCTCATATTTTGATGAGTCAAAAAACAAATCATCATACGAGTATCGCTCATTGCCTGACTTTAAGGTGAAGGCCACTGGTTTTTACGGCCCAGATTGCCCTGTTATTAGCTCTGTTGCATTTTCTTTTAACGAGGAATTATATCTTGCCTGCTGTTCAAAAACTGAATTATCACTTTTAAAAGTTGAGAATCAAGAAATTGTTAACCTTCAACACTATTCTGGAAGAACTGAAGGTCGAGAGCTTAATTACTCCCAACTACTTGCAGATTCCAAAAGGTTCCTTATCGATAATATGACAGGAGGAGTAAAACCTAATCTTTCTCCACAAAAATATATGGAGAGAATTTGTTTTTTTAGGAATGAAGAAGCTACTCATGGAGCTATTGGTAAAAGGGAGCAGTGGATAGGTTTTTTAAACCCCAACCAGCTTAAACTTTTAAACAGTGATACAAAAAAAAGCTACAAATTTGAGACTAATATTAAAAATCCAAGTTATGTAAAAATTCTTAAATACCACGTGATTTGCGTTTATGACTGCGTTGTAGCTGTTTATGACTTTAGGCGGCAGTCCCTGAAATTTATTTTGGATTAATAATCTACTTATATGAGGTCTTTAGTATCAAATAGGAGGTTATTTATGATTAAGATTTACTACTCTACATTACTAAAAAACTATGTCTCAAGTGAGCTTTCAGAGGAGAAGAGAGACGCTCTCTCCCCAGTATTTTCTTCCATATTAAACCAGTATCTTGATTATCAGGGTCTATCTCAGTCATCACCAGTAGGCGAAGAGCTTTATGATGTGGAAAAGCTTGGGTTATATTTTGAGTCACTTGAAGATAGATATAGTAAAGCAACGATACCTGGCATTAGATCTAAACTTAAAAAGATTAGAGAGTTTGCCATAAAGCTCAGCTACAACCACGACATTATAAAATTACAATTTGGAGAAGCTCTTAACCATATTCTTAAAGTAAAAAAGGTCAGTGGAAGAAAACTGGCAGAATCTTTAGAAGTACGGCCTCAAACAGTAACTGATTGGATCTCAGGAAAATTTCTCCCCTCATACAAGCATGTTGGGTTAGTAGATAAAATAGAAGCTATATTTGAAGTTCCTAAAGGTGTTTTAAAAAGTAAACTTGGCAAGGTCACTCATGGAGAAAAGGTAAAACTTTTTGATGCACGTGAGAGAACTGTACATGGTCAAAAAAATCAAGAGTTAAGTCAAAAAGGGTATAAGCTTCCTTACAATAAATTTCCTCAAAAAGTTCAAGATGATCTTGACACCATGGTAGCTTTTTTTACTTCAGACTTTCCTCAAGTGATACATCCCAACTTCAAAAGAGCAAAAAAACAGCGTTGGAAAATTAAGGCCCACAAAAATGAAAGTGGAAAGGCAAAAATCGTTCTTAAAGATGTAGAGCAGTTCTTTGGTTTTCTTGTGGCACCAACTGACCATAAAGACCCTATGCAACAAGGACTTGGACTTCCTGTTGAAAAGCTTTCCCTTAGCCTTATGATGAATATCGAGTTTATTAGTAAGTATGTTCAATTTAGAATGATGAGAAAAGATCGACTTACCACTGGTATAAAAAGGATCTTAGATCAACTTAAAGCTTTCTGTCGTAAGAGATATGGATACATAAGGCAACACACAAAACTCGGCCAAGAGTACTTCACAATCCAAAATGGAAAATACGTTTACCCTTACGGTGGATGCAACAGTGAGGAGTGGAATGATCTATGGGATAAAATTTGTGAGAGTACATTTGAATATTTGGAAGATACTATCGAATCTTCAAATTTTACTTCTGATGTCGACACATTTAAACCAATAGAAAATATAGTAGACACTGATATCTTATCTCAAATAAAAGATATTACTGGGTGGATAAGACATGATGCCTCTTTAAAGGGTGTGGGTGCTGTAAAGACTGCCATTAAAAAGAGAGATTCCCTGTTAACTCTTCTAATATTTCTTTTTGAACTTAGGATTGATCATTATGCAATTATGGAGTTTGATAAGCATCTCTTTGAGCGTGATGGCAAGTTTCTGTTTCGTATTTTTAGAGAGGAACTTAAACGTCCTGAAATACTAAAATCTCCATATGTTACTTTAACAATCCCAGATGATGTAGCTGCTGAAATCATTGAGTACCGTGATGTCCATAGGCGACACCTTTATGGAGCAGACACAAGTAAGAAGGTATTTCTTGGAAGCCCTACTGGCAGAAAAACGGCAGACTCGATTAATGGACTGCAAGCTAGATCACTATCATTTGCTTTTAAAACACTGATGACTCTCTATTCAAGTAGTACAACAGGTTTTGGGCCTCATGCCGTTAGGAAAATTATAACCTCAGTTCTTGATAGAAAAAGAGATCTTGCTGACTTTGATCAGGCCGCTCAGCTTGCCATGCATACCCCAACCGTTAGTAGAGAATCCTATGCTGCTCATCAAGTTGAATCTGCCTTTAATCATTATGTATCTCGATTACAGAGGGCAGGTGTATTAGAGATGCCTAAGGGAGAAAGACGTAAAATTGAAGTTGATGAGATTGAATATAATGATCTTGTACTTCGCAATAAAGAGTTGGAACAAATGCTTATTGAAGCTCAGGAAAAGCTCAAAGGAATTAGTGACTATGATGATATAAAATTAGTCGGATGAGTTATATTTTAATAGATGCACCCACTTTTGGCCTTTGGGTACATTCGTTAAGCATAGTTAAGTTGCCGATTATTCATTAGAGATAGTCTTTTTTTACGCAAAAGTCATAATTTTTATGATCTTTATGCTATATTATGGTATAATATATACGTAAAAGTCATAATTATTATGTATTTTGTGGAACATTTATGAATATAGTCGCTCAAAAACTCTATGAAATAGCTCAAGACCAAAAAGGCCTTTTTACAACAGCTCAGGCCATCGCTAGTGGATACCCTAAAAACAATCATACCTATCATGTTAATGCAGGCAACTGGAAAAGAGTTGTTCGAGGAGTTTATCGACTCTCTCTATTTCCAGAAGAAGAAAAAGAGAACCTAATGACGATCTACCTTTGGAGTAGAGATAAAAGTGAAAGTCCACAAGCATGTTTTTCTCATAACACAGCTCTAGAACTTTATAATCTTTCTGACATAAATCCTTTTGATATTCATATCTCTGTTCCTAAAAAATTTAGAAATAAAGTACACGATTACTTTGGAAGCCTAATGCTTCATAAAAGAGTTATTGAGGACATCGAGACTCAAGAGCTAGATGGGCTTAAAGTTACAACACCACTTCAAACACTAATCGATGTAATTGATGACAACACTATCGACCATAAGCTTATAAAACAAGCTGTTAATCAGGCCTATGAGCAAGGCATGGTCACCATCACACAGTTTAAAAAACATCCTGACCTAAAAAAATACCTAAGAGGTAAGAATGACTTCTAAAAAATATAAAGATGGTATGACCTTTAGAAATGCTCTACTTGAAAAACTAAAAAACTGGGTTGATAACCCATCACAAATTCAACATAAACAAAGGCAAATTGCTTTTGAAAGATTTCTTTGTCGTTTGTTCCACGATACAGCTCCAGCATGGGTGTTAAAAGGTGGTCATGCCCTTGAACTTAGAATGCAAAATTCTAGAGCTACAAAGGATCTTGATCTTGCAGTTAGAGACAATAAAATATTTGAAGCAAGTAGCATTGAAGACCAGAACGTCGCAATTCTTGAGCTTTTACAGGAAAAAGCAAGCCTTGATCTTGATGATTACTTTACCTTTAATGTACTTCCCCCAACTCTAGATTTAGATGCTCCTCCTTATGGTGGTGGACGATTTCCTGTTGAATCAAATCTTGGTGGAAAACGATTTATCAGATTCCATGTTGATATTGCCGTCGGTGATGTCTGGATCGAACCTCATGAAGACATTGAAGTAGGGCAAGAACTACAATCAATGGGCATTAAAATAGAGAAGATTCCTATTATAAGTATAGAGCAACATTTTGCTGAAAAGATTCATGCCTATACAGTGCCAAGAGAATCTGGTTACAACTCTAGAGTAAAAGATCTTGTCGATATGATACTTCTTATTAATGAGGGAATTGATAGAGATCAATTAAAAACTTCTATTGAAAAAACTTTCACAAAAAGAAAGACTCATGAGGTACCCACAAAACTTATTGCTCCACCTTCAGAATGGGAAAGGCCTTTTAATAAGATGGCGGCCGATAGTAAACTGGATCTATCTATTGATGAAGCTTTTCACAAGCTTGATACATTTTGGAATGAAAGGCACCCTTGGTAATTTTAATGTGTTACTAGTAATTTAATTCCAGCTATAGGGTAAAGATACATGGCCAGAGCTAGAAAAGTCCCCCAAATTACCAACTCTTTTGTCAGGTAGTTCATGTAATAGCGAAACGCAAAACTTTACAGAAACCCAGTGTTTTCAATTAGTTAGAGTAGTTCTATTAAAGTTATGGTAATGATTTTTTGATCATTTTTTACCATCTAAGCTTTCCACATTAGTATCAACAACTTAGGGCTATTTTTGAGAAAACCCAAATTACCAGCGATATTCTATTAATAAGTGGACTCCTTATGAGTATTAACAATTTCCTAAGGAGTTTAAGAGTGAGTTCTATTTATGTAGACATTGTTGTTTCGAAGTTTAAAAAAATTTATGAGATGGAGTTTGGTGGTAAGCCCAATGGTCGATTTAAAATTTCCTATCAAAGGATGCAACAGATAACAGGTAAAACTATTATTGATCAGGTTTTTCTTAATCAACTACTTGATTGTTCTTTTTCCTCAGGTCTTACCGTTATTAATCTAGGCCATGAGTTTGCGATCATTGAAACAGGTGTTCTTACTGGATACAGAAATGTCCCACAAGGAGTGATTGATAAAGTTGTAAAAGAAAAGAATGACAATTAATTATCAGCAACTAACATTAACCTAGGTCGCTTTGCTACTGCAGGTGACTTAGGATTGTCCTTATTAAGTATCTTTTTTCTAAAAGAGGCATGTGCCATTCTTGCTCGAAGCTCTTTTCTTTTGTCAGCATTCATGTAGTTCCTTTCGTTGACCTCCTTGCTGTGGCCTAAGATGTAAGCACGATCTTCAGAAGAAATACCTAAATCTCCCATTCTCTCATTCAAAGTGTTTCTAAAGTCGTGAACAGTGTAGTCTCTTCCATTGTAATCAAGGTTAAAATGTTTACTGGCATTATCAAAAAGAGTTTGAATACCTCTTAGGAAATCATCACAACGTTGCCACTTTCCATGATGAAGAACTGGGAATAAAAAACGATAGTTCTTATAGATGTTTTCACCATCTTTTACATAGATACGACCAAATATCTCATGACCTTTATGTTTATCCATTTGTGACTGAATAAAACTAATAGCTCTATCATCAAGAGGAACAATTCTCTTATGCCTATTATGGGTTTTAACCTGAAAACCAGTTCCCAAATTAGTTGGACAATCTGGTTTATCCATAAGAATGAGACTATCAAAGCTATACTTGTCAGGATAAAGATTCTCTTCACAAAGGGTGGACATCTCAGCTTTAGCAAGGCCAGTAGTATTATAGAGATGGACCATCTCTTTTTTATCAGGATAGTTATATGGCGTTACGTAGGGGAATTCATCAGCAGCTTCTAGTAAATCTTCTGGAATTATAACAGTTCTTGCTCCAACTGCCTCGTTTTCATGTCCATTAGTTTCTGGATTAGAACTAATTACTGAAGGGTTCATATTTAGTTTCATCTTTTTAGCAAGACAGTTAAAGAAGAACTTCATCATTCTTTTATACGAAGCTGTAGTTACTATACCAATGGCCTTTCGATTCTCCTTACACCAATCTTGTAGATGGTCTTCAATCTTAATAAGATCTTCTGTGGTTATCTCTTCCAAATATTTCTTTCCCGTCTTTTTCTGTAATAACTTCAAAAGATAGGTTAGCGTTGGTCGTTGGTTCTTAACGTTTGTTGGCCGTTTAAAATAGCGTCCCTTGTTATAAATGGTATAGTACTTTTCTAAAGCATCTAACAATGCTGTACTCCCCTTAGTAGATTTCACTTTAAACTTTTCAAGCTTTGCTATTGATTTTCCTGGAAAATGACCTGTCCTGACTAGTGAGTCAAATTCGTTCAGTGTCTGCCTTCTGGTTTTAGGACTCTTGTAATTATGAGGTTCCAGTTTATAGTAATAATCTCTCTCTCCATTTGGGAGCATAAAAGATATTCTATATTTGTTACGGTAGGGAAGGATTTTGCAATCTGGTGCGACTGAATCACTATAACTAAAATTAGTTTTTTTAAAGTCTCCACCTCGAAGGTATAGACAATTTTCCATCTGGGCCTCCTAGTTAAAATGTCGATACAATCGAGATTTTCTATCTAGAAAGCTATCCAACTCCTTTTTGGTATAAACTTTCTCTTTGCCAACCAAACTCCATGTTATCTTTTTCTTTTTGGCATAATTTTTAAGTGTTTGTAGTTTGACTCGTAAATATTCAGCAGCTTCTGCCTCGGTAAAGACCTCTTTTGGAGTCCTTAATGATTCTGAGAGATTGTGTATCAGTACGGCCTGACCGTAGTCATAAACGACCTCTGGAGCCTCTTTTTTAGCTTTCTGGTATATCTTCTTATCCTTTTCCATGACACCAAGCTAACACAACTTCAGCCTGCACGCAATGGTTTTTTCTTGCGTACAAAGATCAATGAAAATCTCTTGCTAACTATATATAATTAGGTTTAAATGAAGACAGATATGAAAAGTTCAAAGTTTATAGAAAGTATTTTAAAAGAGTTTGCCATCAGTATTAGCGGCCTTGCTATCTTAATTGAAGTTAATCCCGCCACTATTCACCGCTGGATTAATGATGAGATGGAGATCTCTCAGGAAAACATAGATAAGATCAATGAAATTAGCTCTATTATCAATTCGATGGCAAATAGAGCCAACTGTAACGTCAGTGATATTATTAAGACCCTGGTAAACTTAAAAAAGTCTCCTCTATGGAGAGGATGGGATCATGCAGCTCAAATGCTTGGTAGTATTGATGTAACTCTTCAAAATGAGAATTACCTAAAAAGACACCTATTGCAAAACCACCATCTTATCGAAGAAAATCTTCGTCCATTAAAACGAATTCCTACAGGTGTTGATATTGATGCTCTATTTAAAGATAAAAAGGGTAATCACGTGGCCTTTAAGTTTTATAAAAAAAATGTCGCTACCGATGAGTATGGAAAGGTCAAATTTTTGCTTTCTAATATTTCTGAAAACATTGGTAAAAGATATAAGCTTATTTTAGCTGCCCCAAGATTTGTTGGGACATTTGTCGAAGTTTCGTCCAAAGAAAAAAATCTAAAGCTTGTTCAATATGACTTTAATACAGAAGAAGTTCACGCCGTCGGAATACTCTAATTTTCTGCACTCAAAGGCCCTGCTACACGCCTTCAAATTCAATGCGAAAATTTTTAGACAAAAAGCTTGAGTGCATGTTGAGTGCACCCATTGTCGTACTAAATTTTTTGGTTTGTAAGTTATTGAAAATGGCGGAGAACAAGGGATTCGAACCCTCGATAGAGTTTCCCCTATACACGCTTTCCAAGCGTGCGCCTTCAACCACTCGGCCAATTCTCCGCTAATAATTCCAAATAATTATCATATGTAACTTAGTGAGTCTACAAATTGAGGTGCAAAATCTTTAAAATAGTAATGAATTTCGTGAGTTAGGCAATGTTATGATACAATTTTTTTAGACACAAAAATTGTAAAATGCAAACCCTTTTATGGAGGATTGGTATCATGAAACTTAATGAACTAGAAGAGTGGGCAGGCCTTAAAAACCATTTCAACCAGATCAAGGATATCACTATTAAGGATTATTTTGCTCAAGATAGTCAAAGGGGCAATACATTTAAATCAACTAATTTAGGACTGTATGTTGATTATTCTAAACATCGATTGAATAAAGATACCTTGGAGCTTTTGTTTAAGCTAGCAGATGCTAGGGGACTTAAGCAGGCCAAAAAGGATATGTTTTGGGGAGCAAAAATCAATGAGACTGAAGATCGCTCAGTACTGCATACTGCCTTAAGAAATAGATCAGATCGATCAGTTTTTGTCGACAATAAAGATGTCATGCCGGATGTGCGCAAAGTTTTATCTCAGATGGAGGATGTCTCAAATAAGATTAGGCAGGGTGAGTGGCTTGGGTTTACTGGTAAAAAGATCAAAAACATTGTAAACATCGGTATTGGGGGCTCTGATCTTGGACCGGTGATGGCCTATGAGGCGTTGAAATACTACTCGGATCGAAATCTTAAAATTAACTTTGTATCTAATGTTGATGGGACACACTTAAGTGAAACGCTCATTGACATAAACCCTGAGGAAACACTATTTATCGTTGCTTCAAAAACTTTTACTACCCAGGAGACGATGACAAATGCCCATTCGGCAAAGAAGTGGCTATTGGATAGCTTGAAGGATGAAAAGGCGGTGGCGTCTCATTTTATTGCGCTTTCAACTAATGAAGAAGATGTTGTCAAATTTGGAATTGAGCCCTCTAATATGCTTGGGTTTTGGGATTGGGTAGGGGGTAGATACTCTCTGGCTTCGGCCATTGGACTACCTTTGATGATTGCAATTGGTCCTGACAATTTTAATGAGATGTTGCAAGGTATGCATGAGATGGACGAGCATTTTTTAAATGCTCCAAATGAAGAGAATTTGCCAACCATCTTGGCATTGATAGGGATTTGGTATAACAATTTTTGGAATGCTGAGACTCACTCTATCTTGCCGTATGATCAATATTTGAGTCGATTTGCCGCCTACTTTCAACAAGGGGATATGGAGAGCAATGGCAAATCTGTCGATAAGGAGGGACAAAAGGTAGAGTACCAAACAGGGCCGATTATTTGGGGGGAACCTGGGACTAATGGACAACATGCTTTTTATCAATTGATTCATCAGGGGACCAAGCTGATCCCGGCCGATTTTATTGGATTTTCTAAGTCACTAAATCCGCTAGGTGATCATCATTTCAAATTGATGGCCAATTGCATTGCTCAAACGGAAGCATTGGCGTTTGGTAAGACCAAAGAAGAGGTTGTCAAAGAGGAAAAAAATGAAAAGCTGGTTCCATTTAAAGTCTTTGAAGGCAATCATCCCACAACGACAATCTTGGCAGAAAAGTTAACCCCCAATATTTTGGGAAAATTAATTGCTTTATATGAGCATAAAATTTTTGTACAAGGTACCATTTGGAATATCTACTCATTCGATCAATGGGGGGTTCAGCTGGGTAAAGTTTTGGCCAAGAACATTTTAGTTGAATTGGATGGCAGCTCATCGCAGGGCATCAGTCACGACTCTTCTACTGTAAATCTAATAAAATATTTTCGAAGTTTCTATTAGAAAGTTTTTTTGGTAGAGTATCCCAGTTTTTATAATAATTAACTGATTTACTCTGTTAACTGAGCAGATCTACAGAGATTTATTTATGACAACGCACAATATTCCACCAAATCTACGAGAACATTTAGAGTACACATTTAAAGTGGCCACCGGCAAACGCATACCAAGTGACTTTGATGAACTTATTAGCTGGTATAAATATGCGGCAGAACAAGGGTATGCAGAAGCACAGTACTGTCTTGGTATAATGTACTTCAATGCAATTGGTGTTCCCCTAAACTATACTGCAGCTTTTAAATGTTATTATAAAGCTGCTAATCAAGAGCATGACAAGGCCCAGGTAATACTTGGAGCAATGTACGATGAAGGCCGGGGTGTTCCAAAGAGCTATTTTGATGCTATGATTTGGTATCAAAAAGCTGCTGAGCACGGGAATGCTAGTGCTCAGTATAACCTTGCTCTTATGTATGAGGAAGGTCAAGAAGTGGCCAAAAACTATCACCAAGCACTAAAGTGGTACACAAGATCTGCAGAGCAGGGAAATTCCAAGGCCCAAATCAACCTTGGATCTATGTATTACAATGGCCACAAAGATAGTGAGGGTAGAGGTGTTACGCAAAACTACTCTGAGGCCTGGAAATGGTATAATATGGCCGCGGAACAGGGATCAATTTGTGCTATTTTCAACCTTGGTACGATGTATTCAAGTGGTCGGGGTGTAAAGCAGAACTATGGTGAAGCCATAAATTGTTTCCACCATGCTGCAGAACAAGGATATGCAGACGCTCAAGTGAATCTTGGCCAGATGCTTGAAAAAGGCCAAGGAGTTCAACAAAATTATCCTGAAGCTGTTAAGTGGTATCAATTAGCGGCACAACAGGGATATGCCGATGCTCAATATAGCTTAGGTCGTATGTACTTTGGTGGTCTTGGGGTTCCCCAAAGTGATACTGAAGCTTTTAAGTGGTATCGAAAATCTGCAGAAAAAGGATATGCAAAAGCTCGATATGCCACCATGCCAAAAGTTAGTTCCACTTTGGCAACATACATGACTGTAATGGAAGAATTCTGTAGGGCGATTTAGAGATTGCCGACTTGATTGAAGGAGTAACAACTATGAAGATTAAATGTTGGGGAGCTCGTGGGTCAATACCTGTATCTGGTCCAGAATACAATGTCTATGGAGGAGATACTACTTGCATAGAAATAACTACTAAAAATAATGAAACTATAATAATTGATGCCGGCTCAGGTATCAGAAGATTGGGTCAAAAACTTCTAGATCAAAAACGCAGCAACATAGCACTTCTATTTACCCACTCCCATTGGGATCATATCTTAGGCTTTCCTTTTTTTGCTCCCTGCTATCAAAAAAAGACATCTATGCAACTCTATGGATGCCCATTTGCTCAAGACTCAATAAAAAATTATTTAGATGGATTGATGAAGGCCCCTTACTTTCCTATTCGAATTGATGATATCAAGGCCTCTTTAAGCTATAATCGAATTTGTTTGGAAAAAAGTTTTCAACTTTACTCAATTACTGTTGAGCCTATCTTACTTAGTCACCCAAATATGGGTATTGGTTATAAGTTTATTGAAGATGGAAAGAGTTTTGTTTTTCTTACTGATAATGAGCTAACTTTAAGACACCCTGATGGTCTTGTCTTTGATGATTATTTAAAATTTTGTACGGGCGCTGATCTATTAATTCATGACAGTGAGTTTACAACCAAAGAATATAATACTTATGCAAAAGGATGGGGACACACCGTTTATACCGATGCTTTAGATCTTGCTATTAAAGCTGATGTAGGTCGTTTTGGTCTTTTTCATCACAATGCTGCACGTACTGATCAAGCAGTCGATATCATTTTAAAAGATTGTCAATCAATTATAAAAGAGAAGAAATCCAAACTTAACTGTTTTGCAGCATCACAAAATTTAGAAATAAAAATGTAGCTGTATTAAACTCCAAAAATCTCATTTAAATTTTCAAAATTGTTTTCAAACTCTACGTCAATCAACTGTGCGAAGTTATTTAATATGACAATGGCATTTTTATCAGCATCACCTTTTGAAACACTCTTGAGCCTTTTTAGTATCCCTTTATTTACTACTTCTACTTCTTTATACATCTTATTCAATCCATTTAAATTGTTTTCTACTGGTAAACCGCTTTTGTTAACCAATAGAAAATTATGTAATAAATAGGTTGATAATGAGCGGTACGTCGTCTCATCTGCTGTTGCAAAGGGAAGATGAAATCTTGCCATAGGCTTTAAAAAATTCATGTGGGGACAATTGCTCGTAGCCATTATAATACCAAAAATCGAAAAAAGTCCCTCTTGCACCGATGTATTTTTGGCGTATGACCGCGGAGGAGTTTCTACAAAGACCATTGATTTTTTGTACGACTCACAATCTTTGAAAAAAGAGACTAGATTATGAAGGTTTTTTGCAATTGGACAATAAGGAGCTTTGTCCGCTTTTAAGGGGCAATGTGAACATTTACAAAAGTCCAATGCCGTCCATTCATTATCAGGTAATTCAGCATCTTCTAGTGCAACATAGTTTAAGGTTTTTTTCTTTAGTGCTAATCGATAACTGAGCGTCTCTTCTCCAGTTTCTGGGAATTTAAAATGATAAGTAATGTTGTACATATATATATCCAAGGCAAGATTTAGGTATCCCAATTATATTTCATGAAAAATTTATTATCAATAATTAATTAGCTATATGACAAACTGACTATCGATTAAAAACGTAGCCTACGGCCCTGAGACTTCTAAAATATATTGGATTTTTGGGATCTTTTTCAAAATATTTTCTAAATCTTACTATAAAATTATCTACTGTCCTGGTGCTGATCTCACCTTGATATCCCCAACCAGTCTCGAGTAGATATTGCCTAGATAGTGGAACACCTTCGTTGGTTATAAATAGCTTCAATAGTTTAATCTCTTGAGTAGTAAGGTTAATTGCTTCACTACCATTGAATGCTTCATTTTTAGTAAAATCTACTCTGTTAGAACCAAAAACAATTTTTTCAATTGCTTCAGATTCTCCGACTATTTCCTTTTGGCCATCCCCCCAACTTGATCGCTTAAGTAATCTTTCAATGCGCAGTAAAAATTCGTTGAGGTCAAAAGGTTTTGACATATAATCATCAACTCCCTTGGAAAAACATCTCACTTTATCTTTGGCCTCTAATTTTGCTGAAAGGATAATGATAGGTAGGCGCTCATCTTCTTTTCTTATATGCTCTAATAAGTCAAAGCCATCCATTGCAGGTAACATTAGATCTAAAACAATGAGATCGGGTTTCCACTTCCTCCACATCTCAAGGCCCACTAGACCATCTTTGGCAATATTTACTTCATATCCTTTAAGATCCAGGTTAAACCTTAGCCCTTCTGCAATATGAAATTCATCTTCAACTAGAAGTATTTTTTTCTTTGAATTACACATTATCTTCCCTCGGTATTCTCATATAAAATGTAGTACCTTGCCCAGCTCCTGCAGAATCGACACTTAGGCGGCCTTTGTGCAACTTTGCTATTTGCTGAGCTATATAAAGCCCAATTCCACTACCTTTAACAGCTCTTTCTACTCTGAAATACTTTTTAAATATGTTTTTTCGATCCTTTTTTAATATTCCTATCCCATTATCTTGTATACTAAGCTCTAGGTTATTGCCATAACGAATTAGTCTGATAACCACCTTAAGTTTATTGTTGTCACTATAGGTGAGAGCATTTTCTAATATGTTCATAACTAGAGTTTCCATTAACGAAACATCACCTAGAATTGATAAAGTGCGATCTCCAATAATCTCTATATCAGCTCTTTCAAATATATGAGCATTTTTATTGATCAACCCTTCAACGTAATTTAGTAAGAATATTTCTTTTAAATCAGGCTTATATTTTTTCTCTTCAATTGTGGCCAAATTTAAAATTTTTGAAATGTTAGTTGATAAACGATTTACATCAACCTTCATAAAGTCAATATACTTCATCTGTACATCTCGTTTTAAATCATGTGTGGAAAATGTATCGAGAAACAATTTAAGAGAAGTTACTGGCGTTTTAAGTTCATGGGTAAATCCATTAATAAAATTCTGCTGCATACGATATAGCTGAATAACCTTTCTGTAATATACATAAATAAGTGCCATACCTGTAATAATCAAGGCAACTAAAACTGATAATATAAAAATATTAACCCAAGCAGTACTATCTAAAAGCTGGGATGGATCCATATCGTTTTTTTTAATAAAATTTAAAAAGGCATTATTTACCCTAAGGTAGGTCATTACATATATAACAAGAGAGCTACCCAAGGCCAAAAGAGAAAAGATGAATATAAAAAGAGGATGGGTATACCATCTAAATTTTGTCATGATGCATCCTGCGCTGGATCTTACCCAATTCGTGCATATGCGTCTATATTTTTCTACCCACGTTTAAGACAATATCAGTGCTAGATAAATCGATATCTCCGCTGAGAGAATTTAACACCAAACCCCCTCTGATTAGATACTTACGTTTATAAATCAGCTCAGGGGTAAACTGAAACTTTATCCCTGAGCTTGAACCAGAAATTGTGTAATTTACCGCATTTGGAGTTGTCGAAAGACTGAATGAAATTGATGAAGATAGGATTAATATATATTTTTTCTTAAATTTGAAGGCGGCCTTAAGGCCCATCTCTGCCCATAATGTATTGAGTGAAAACATAACATTGTTTGTTGTCCCTGCGCCTATAAGTTTTTCATAACTTATACCGGCGTAGGGTGAAAGCATTTTATACAGACGAGGATAAATTGCTAAACTTCTAAAATAGTATCCAGATGGCACTTCCTTTTGCCCAACATTTGCATAGTTATAATAATCAAACGCAAAGGAGTATCTAAGTGGATGGTCACCTGCAAGTCTCAACTTCGACCTAAATCCTGCTCCAATTAAGGAGCTTAAAGAAAGATCATTGCTCTTTTGGCCATTGATCGTTCCATTCACACTCAACCCTGATGCTCTGTAGTGGAACGAGGAAAATAATTTAAATCTTGTTTTTTTCTTCTTTTTAGATTTAATTTTTACCATCTTAGAGGAGCGAAGATATTTATTTGATCCCCAGCCTTTTATTACAACCTTCACATAATCCCATTCATTATCAGTCTTTAAAGTTTTTACTTTGACATCTTTGAGTAATATTGCAGTTGTTTTTCCCTTGCTACTTGGCTTATCTTTTAGAGCTAAGCCTCCTTTTTTGTGGGCCATTAAATCATCTATATATTTATTTTTAATCCAACCAACTAGTGGAACCTTAACGTACCTCCAATTTTTTCGTTTCTTTAAAATTTTCGCCTTTAGGTTTTTCTTTACTTTAGCAACTACATCACTGTCACTACTTGCATCTTCATAGATGATAAATGCACCTTTTTTTCTACCTTTTTTTCTAACTTTTTGTCGGACTATTTTTTTCTTTCCATTTTTTATTTTTAAAAATTTACCATATACCCAACCAGTTATTGGTGCCTCAATATACCTCCATTCATCTAACGACTCCAAAATCACAACTTTGCTACCAGCGTTTAAAACAGTGAGAACATTACCAATTGTGTCAGGACTATCGAGAAGTTTTAAACCTTTTTTATAGGTTACCTTGCCGTTTTTAATATACTTACCAATTGACCATCCAAAAATTTTGGCCCTAACTTTTATCCATTCACCTTGATCCTTTAAAACTACTACCTTCATCTGATCTTCCAAACTTGTTAGCAAATTGCCATTAGTGTTTGGAGCACTTCTAAGTCTTAGCCCATTTGATGCGTTAACTACACCTTCACTGCCTAGCGCAAAAGAACTCAGGTAAATCATTAGTATAATTGCGTTGATTACAATTTTCACAGTACTGCCTTTATTTAAAATACATCTATATAGGTATATTTTAACAGTAAATTGTGTATTGAGTATAGGATTGTTTTAGCTATGATGCAGGGCGTTGATTAGAGGGGAGATATATGTTCTCCTCCGTCGACTCTAATAAGACTACCATTGATCCAAGAAGCCTCATCAGTACATAACAATGCAATAACGTTGGCCACATCTTCTGGGGTTGTTGTGCGTTTAAATGGATTTCTAAGTTTGGCCACAGCTTCCATCTTGTCATGTCCTGGAATAAGTTTGAGTGCTGGGGTAGGTGTAACTCCAGGTTGGACAACATTAGATCTAATGCCAAAAGGTGCAAATTCGACTGCTATTGAGCGAGAAATAGATTCTAAAACTGCTTTGGCGGCTGCAACTGCAGCATAACCTCTCCAAGCGACCTCATTGCCTTCGCTAGTCAAACCAACTACTCTTGCATCACTGGCAAACAGATCACTGCCAAATAAATCTTGAACCCAGGAAAGAAGCGAACTACCCATGTTATAGATAGTATGCTTCATATCCTCATCCCCCAAAAGTGAATCACCAAAGCTAGACGAATGCATTGTGTGGAGAGGACTTACGCCTTCTTCAATAAGTGAAGATATCGCTTGGTCAATACTTTCTGGGGTGGCCCCTAATTTTTGTGCTAGTTTTGCAATTGCAACTTCTACTGTCGTATCTTTTGTAGATGGAGCGACCGGTCTTAGATTACCAAATGCTATCGAATGAAGGAGTAGGCGGACTTTGCCGGTCGCACCCAATTTTTCTTTAACAGTTTGAAGTATTTGTGCTCGACCATCATCGGTCAATGCGTTTACATTTAATGAAACAAATTGAACATTACAGTTATTTTTTATCTCCAAAAATTCTTTTTCAATCCTGGCCATTGCTCCACGTCTATCACGGTGGACAATAAACAAATTCATACCATGACTACCAAGCTTCTTAGCTGTGGCCAGCCCAAATCCACTAGATCCCCCTAAAATAACTGCCCAATGATTAGAATTGAAATCTCTCATAACCTTATACTCCTATCAGCATTAATATAATATAAGTTTAAAATGTTTTAGGGAAGGCTTTGAATTTGGTTATTACAAAACTTTTACACTTGTTATCCTTGATATTATATGGGTGCATAAAAGACTTACCGTGTATATTTTACTCAATTATGTCTCGTTGTGAAACAAATCAAGTTCCAAATTAAGTAATTATTTAAATTTGTCCTGATTGTGAGTATAAGGCCAGCAATATCAATTGCCTTTGGAGAATATTATGATGATTAAAAATGATGCCCCTGCTTTTTCGACCTTTGTAATTACAAAATGTTCAAAATGTGGGTCAAAAAGTAGAAAGAAAGAAAAAGAATTTTCTTTTAGTTGTCTTTGTCCCAGCTGTGGTGGCAATATCACAATTACTGGTATCGTTAAAAAACTAAAGAAATAATTAGGTCCCCGAATAGATAGTTATTATAATACATGTATCATGTATAGCGAGATAATTGTCACCAAGGCAAAAGTTCACAATCTAAAAAGTATAAGTGTATCTATTCCTAAAAATGCATTCACTGTTATTACTGGACCTTCGGGTTCGGGTAAATCCTCACTTGCATTTGATACAATTTATGTGGAAGGACAAAGGCGTTATATTGAGTCATTATCTGCCTATGCCAGACAGTTTCTTGGTCAATACCAACCTCCAGATGTCGAGTCAATTGAGGGATTATCACCAGCTATTGCTATAGATCAAAAAACTACCAGTAAAAATCCTAGATCGACTGTCGGCACTATTACAGAAGTTTACAACTATCTAAGAGTATTATTTGCCAGAATTGGTACGCTTTATTGCCCAGAAACAAATGACGAAATCAGAAAGTACACTCCAACCCAAATCGTAAATAAAATTTTGGACTCCAAGGAACGTACAAAAATACATATACTCGCTCCTCTAAATACAAATGGCTTAGAATCTGAGGTTTCAAAGTATTTAGCTATGGGTTTTTCTAGATGTCGAGTAAATAAGAAACTTCTTTTATTAGAAGAAGTTTTACAAATTGAGCAAAATATTGAATCTTTAGAAATTGTTGTTGATCGCATAGCTATAAAAGTTGGAATTAAAAGTAGACTCACAGATTCAGTAGAATTAGCGTTAAAAATTGGTGAAGGCATCCTAAAAATTCTAATAGACGATGAGGAAGTTACACTCAGTCAAAAAAACCTATCCCCCAAAATTAATATTGTATATCCCGACCTCACCCCTGCACTTTTTTCTTTTAATTCTCCAATTGGTGCCTGTAAAGAATGTAATGGATTAGGGGTTAGTAAAGTTTTTGATCTGCAAAAAATGCTACTCGATCCAAATTTTTCAATTTTAAATGGTGCAATCAAACCACTGTCAAAGAAAAATACATTTCTATATAAAATGATTTTAAATGTAGCCGAACATGAAAAAGTAGATCTACATGCCCCTTACAACAACCTACCAAAAGAATTCATTGACATAATCTTAAATGGAACTGAAAAAATTTATAAGTACTCCTTTCAATCTGAAAACTCCCAGTTTGACTTTAAAAAGGCATTTGAAGGCCTCTTTAGTTGGCTGCAAAAAAAATATCTATCAACCACTTCCGAAAAAGTTCGTATTGAGCTTGAACAATTTATGACAATAAAAACTTGTCCTAGCTGTAATGGTGATCGCTTAAGTCCTGTTGCCCTATCGACCAAGATAAATGATAAAAATATTATGGCATTAAACAACATGCCTATTTCTAAACTTTATTCATATTTTAAAGATTTAAAACTTGAGGGTGAAAAAAAAGTTATTGCCAATAAACTATTAAAAGAGATTAAAAATCGTCTTACCTTTTTAAATAATGTAGGCCTTGGATATCTCTCTTTGGGCAGAAGTGCTGCCACATTATCTGGTGGGGAGGGCCAGCGTATACGGCTGGCAACTCAAATTGGCTCGGCACTAACAGGAGTGTTGTATGTTCTTGATGAGCCAAGTATTGGACTTCATCAAAAAGACAATCATAAACTCCTGGATGCACTTCATTCTTTAAAAGATATCGGCAACACCGTTTTAGTGGTAGAACACGATGAGGATGCAATAAAAAGTGCAGACTATATTGTTGATATGGGGCCTGGTGCTGGTATCCATGGAGGTAAAATCATCGCAACTGGTACACTAGAGCAAGTTAAAAAATGTAAAAAGTCTATCACTGCCTCATACCTCCTACAGGACGACTATATCCCAATACCTAAAACTAGAAGGAAGCTCACAAGATTTCTAAAACTAAATGGGGCAACTCAGAATAATATTTCTAACTTAGATGTTAAAATACCATTAGATGGACTTGTGTGTATTACTGGGATTAGTGGTTCAGGAAAATCTACTCTACTACATGAAATTTTAACTCCGGCCATCAAGGTTTACCTATCACATTCACAAAACTCAATCCATCAAAGAAATAACTATAATTCCATCTCAGGAGTTAATAACATCAAGACTGTAATTGAGTTAGACCAAGCTCCAATTGGTAAAACTCCTCAATCTAACCCCGCCACTTATACTGGTGTATTGGATAATATCAGAACTCTCTTTTCAAATACACAAGAATCAAAAGTTAGAGGTTATAAACCTGGACGCTTTAGCTTCAATGTAAAAGGCGGACGTTGTGAAGAATGTGAAGGAAATGGAGTAAAAAAAATAGAGATGCATTTTTTACCAGACGTATATGTTACCTGTAGTGAATGCAATGGAACAAGATATAATCGCGAAACTCTTTCAATTTTATATAAAGGTAAAAACATCTCAGATGTCCTACATTTGACAATAGAAGAGGCATGTTCTTTTTTTAAGAATCACCAACGAATCTTTAAAACTTTAAGCACTCTTAATAGTATCGGTCTTGGATATATGGAGCTTGGCCAACCTGCAACTACACTTTCAGGGGGAGAGGCACAAAGGCTAAAATTGGCCAAAGAGTTGGCAAAAAGAACAAAAGGTCATAGTTTATACATTCTAGATGAGCCTACTACAGGACTCCATTTTAAAGATATCCAAATTCTACTCAATGCCATTAACGATTTAGTAGATAAAGGAAACTCTGTCTTAATTATTGAACACAACTTAGACGTTATTAAAAACGCTGATTATATCATTGATCTTGGACCTGAAGGTGGAGACAAAGGTGGAGAAATTGTAGCGACTGGAGTGCCTGAAGAAATTATAAAAAATAAAAAGTCTCATACAGCATTTTATTTAAAAAGTATTTTGGGAAGACAACATGATTGAAATTAAAGATATTTCTGATCCACGCATTCAAGAATTCCAATCCTTAAAAGACTGCAAACTAAAGGATGAATTGAAATTTATAGCAGATAGTGAAAAAGTGTTAATTAAACTGCTAGAATCTGATATTGAAATTTACAAAGTGTTTGCAACTAAAGAGTTTTTTGATGATAAATTTGAACTTTTTGAAAAAATTGATAAAAACAAACTCTTTAGTTCAACAAAGCAGACAATGGTCAACATCGTAGGCCACAACCTTCACCATGGAGCAATGGCGCTAGCAAAACGCCCAGCTGACGTTCCAATCAGTGCGCTAACTTCTCCAATTATGGTTTTAAATGGCGTTACAAGTCCTGAAAATGTCGGTTCTATCATTAGAAGCAGCGTAGCATTTGGAGTAAATTCTTTAATTGTAGATCATAAAACCTGTACACCCTATGCCAGACGTTGTGTTCGAGTTTCAATGGGAAATATTTTTAAAATGCGTATTAACTCTTCCCAAGATTTAAGTGCAAGTTTATTGCAGCTTAAAAGGGATAATTATAAAATTATTGCCTCAGAAAATATCCCTGGTGCTAAAGATATTAAAGAATTTTGTCCGCCAACAAAGCTGTGCATTATTACTGGAAGTGAGGGCGCAGGTATAGACGAAGACATTTTACAATTATGCGATGAAGTAATAAAGATTCCTATTGATCAGTACGTAAAGTCACTCAATGCCGCTGTAAGTACCTCTATCTTTCTATATACTCTTTCTAATTTTTCTTAAAATTCTATCACTGCCGCTAAATTTATGGTATATCAAAAAAAGCACTGAAAAACCAATGGAGAAGATGATGAGAAACATTAACTTTGTACTATTATATGTAGTATTAATGCTCCCAAACACACTTTTTGCCAACATTAGTAAATTATCTCAAGAGTTACTAATATATAATGTTGATGTTTTAGTACTCAGAGCTAAACTTAAAAGCAGCAAGCTGGATCTTGATGGAGTAAGAGTTAGCAAACCATGGAGTGTTGCTCTAACCGCGGCTCACGACGACAGCTCTTTGGCCAGCACTTCCTCAAGTAGCTTTAATGGATCAATAAACACTGTAACCGCTTCCATCTACAAGGACTTTAATTGGGGTGGACATTTTGCATTTGATAATAATTTTTTAGGATATAATTCAACCAGCCTAACCACAAACGAATTCAATCAAAGTTTCAGCTATTCTCAAGACCTCGGTACAAACTTTTTAGGTAGAGATGATCGAAAAGAAATTAGTATCGCTGAGGATGTTATTAAAGTTACCAGTATAAATATTGAAAAGCAGATAGAACAAATTTTATTTAAATTTTATCAAAATTATAATACTTGTAGGCTAAGCAAAGTGCTAATAAAACTTGAAGAGGAAGCATTAAAAAGGGCCGTTAAAAGAAGAAGATTGGTCGCCAGAAGATTAAAAGATGGCCTTAGAGAAAAGGTAGATCTTTACCAGGCGCAAATTGCTGAGTTAACTCAGGAAGAGGCATTAAAATCTGAAAGGATAAAAATTAAATCGGAATTGGCCAAACTGTCTAAAAGTCTACATAGACTTGTTAATATCGATGAGATTTCCGATATTTCTTTAGATGAATTCCTATTAACTGCCATTCCTACCGGCGATTTAAAAAATAATAAAACAAATCTGGCCTTAGAGACAAAAATTAAATTTATAAAAAATTCAATTTCAAAAGTTAATTATACTTTTACCCCTACCATCTCTTTTTCTACCCAGTATAAAACTAATGATTTAAATGAGAAAGAATTTGAAGCTTTAGGAGGTGGTCTGGTTGGTAGTTCAAACAGAGAGATTGTACTTGGATTAAACTTAAGTTGGCCTTTAAATTTCAATATCCAACAAGTTGCCAAGGCAAAATTAAATGTTGATCTAAATGTTGCCATGATGAACAAAGAAAAAACCAATCAAAGCTTTGCTCAAGATGCTCAATCCATTAAAGAGCAGATTAAAATTCTCGATGAAAATATCACATTAGCACAAAAAAGAAGAAGGTACGCAAAGCGTGCCCTTGGAGAATATAACAAACTATACAATTTAGGTCGTGCCAATTTAGATCAAGTAATTAGGGCCGAAGAAAGCCTTATACTGACTGAGAGGCAATTTGCAAGATACCTCTTTTCTAGAGAACAATTAATGTCCTTACTTGTTACAATCTATGGAAAACTATCTAATTACTTGATTACACTTTAAGATAAACTAACGACCACCCATAATACTTCTTTTATTTTATCGATACTTGAGCGCAACCTTTCAGCAACTATCCGAGCAATGTTATACATTATTTTACCATAAGCCACAGCTTCTACATCTCTCAACTTCAATAGAGCAGCATGGGTTAATTTTAACACCACCATATCATCGTTTGCCTGTACAGATGCAGAACGGGTATTTATCTCTATTAATGCCATTTCGCCAAAGCAATCATGAGGTCCAACTTCACAAAGGGCCACATTTTTATCCTTTACTTTTTTAAATACTGTAGCAAAACCACTCACTATAATGTAAACATCATCTCCCTCACTTCCCTCTCTAACAATGGTCTTACCTTTTGGAACATTCTCTTTTTCTAACAAATTAAAAACTTCACTTAATTCAGAATCCTGAAGACCGTCAAATATTGATATCTTTTCCAGGGAGTGCCAATCTTCGCTCATAATAATAATCCTTTAAAAAAGTGGGAAGTCATCAATAACTTCTTCTTAAAATGTTTTGTTAAAACCTTTTGAATGTCAAATATTTTATTACACTTTGGAATACTTTGACGGCGGAGCATCATTGCCCCAATTGCTCTAAATTTTTACTTAAGTTATAATATGTTAAAGAGTAACGAATATTAAAGGAGACTACATATGGCCCAAGTGCAATGTCCAGAATGCGAATTTTATCTTGATGGAGATTCTAATATTCTCTCAGCAATTGGTGCTGCTATTGCGGGAGGTGTAGGAGGTGGTGCTATTGGGGCCAAATGGGGATTAATGTCAGGTGGATGGGGAATGCCTGCAACTGTGCCTGCAGCGGTTTTAGGGGGATTAACAGCAGGACTTGGCTTCGTTCAATTTGTTAAATGTCCTGAATGCGAAAGTGTCTTTCGAAAATAATATAACTATTGTAAAACCAGTTCATAAGTTTCATTAATTAGCTATCATGTATTTTTATAATTTCTATAAATGATCTCTTTCATATAGTGTCCGCTTAAATTCCACGATGGATTATTAATCTTTAACACACAAATTTAACAAAAGGGGACTTTATGAAAACTACAATTTTATTACTTCTATTAATGATTTCAAGCAACGGACTATGTGAACTACCAACTGTCAGTGAATCAATTGATAGTTTAAGCTATCCAGAACTAGCTCAAAAAATGCTTACAAAAGAAGTTCTTGGTATTGTAACAGCACTTAAAAAAGTTGGACCTCAAACACTACCACATGAAACCAAAGTACTTAGAAAATCAATTGGCAGAGTAAAAGGACTATTAGATCTTTTTGCTTATGCCTATAACACAAAAAATGGTCAGGATCTATGGAAAGCATTCAGAAAGGATCTAGACGTTGGTTATACATATTATGGCCAATTCAAGGACCTATTTGATGTTCAAAATACTACAGCTGAAGAAGCAGTTTATAATGAGGAAGAAATTAAACCATTTAGAACCACATGCCTTAAATGGACTAAGCAATTTTTAAACCGTAAAAGAATTCGAAAGTATAAAACACTTGTTATAAATCCATCTCACAAGCGTGTATTGAGGGTAAAGCTATCAAGGTTTTACTGGGGGCCATACATCCAAACCAAGAAGAAAAATGGAAAAGTTGTTATCAAAAACATTTCTCTTAAGCCTGATTTTTCCCTAACAGGACTTGAGAATGTTAAAAATTTAATGCAAGCAACCTTGAAATTAGCTCTTGTTGAACATGATCACGTCCTGGATGTTGGCTCCTTATTAGTTCATGAAAACTCTGAATTATTCCATGATTTTAGAAAAAGAGTCAGAACAGTTTCTAAAAATAACATGAAAATTTTCCCTGAACTTATTGTAGTTCGCAATGAAGAGGTTGAAGCAGCATATGACTTACTTGTTGAGTTATCAGATGTATTTGGTGCTCTTAATGATAAGGTAACTGCCATGCATCTTTATGAAAGTCTTAATGAGCATGAAATGGCTGAATCTTTAAAACCACAAATTGAGCAAGATCTAACTTCTGTAAAAAATTGGGTAATTGATAATAAAATCAAAGAAAAAATTGAGATTATGATTTCAGCAATGGATTCTTAATATCTAAATATAACGTTTTAAAAAAAGGAGAGACTTGTTCTCTCCTTTTTTATTTTGGAAAATCATTTGCCCTATTCTCAATAACTACTAAAGTCAATCTATTTATCTCAATTTAAAAAAATAGTACCCAAAATTGCAGAAACTGCAACTTTGAGTGCGATACATCCTGCTTTGCTTGCATATTATTATAATCACACATCTAATGTAGATAATATTTTCTTACAATATACAACTGACGAGATAACACCTCGCATTGTTTACCCATTTTTTTGGGTAATATCTCGTCAGTTGTTTCTTAATTTGTTTGCATTCGATGCATTATCATGTATAAAACCCTACAGATTCAATCCGGAATTTTAATATTAACAGTGGTGTTTCTTTGTGATTGTTAATAATCATAAAAATAACGTTAGTAGTATTTTCAAATACATTATAAAAAGCCAAGGTATATCCCAGCAAGACCTGGCTTCTTCCCTTAATATTTCTAAATTCAAATTAAATAGGATTATCAATGGTGTAACTCTTTTGTCCTCTGATGTTTGGGAACAAGCTTGTGAAAATTTCAACATTAATTTCGACGCTATTATCTCCGGGATTATTACTACACATGCCAAAGACAGCGATCTACTACTTAATTACTTAGCACCAAATAGACCGACAAAATATACATACGGCAAAATTGCCCAACAACATACTTACGCCTTTAGACAATTGTGGGGAGATAAAATATTTGAAGAATTTTGTAAAATTGAAAACGTAGATCCTCTTTTATTTGTAAATGCTAACAATCCAATAGATAACAACTTTATTCTAAGATCCTTGCAATACTCTATTTTAAGAGGCAAGCTAAATAACAAAGAACAAATAGATTGGTATACAAGGACTGCTTCCTCTTTCAAAGAAGGACACGGCAAAGATTACGACAACTATGAGCTATTAAATGGAATCGGCCGATTAGCAAAAATTGTTGAAAACCTCAATGTTGATTATGAAAGAAATCACACATATAAAATCCATGATATCACCCCTACTTCTTTTCAGATGTCTTCACGACCTAATGAACATATTTTTATGAAATTATACAAAAATGATCCGATTCTGTGCAATTTTATCCTGAACTTTTCACCTATCGCATAGCATCCATTAAATATTGATAACCATTTAAAATGATCAATAAAAATCATAATAATTTTCTTATTTTTGTACCCAAATGGCCGAGATTAGGCCCAAAACTCCTCAGAAATC
>JADHTQ010000053.1 GCA_016784965.1 Bacteriovoracaceae bacterium
GATTTCTGAGGAGTTTTGGGCCTAATCTCGGCCATTTGGGTACAAAAATAAGAAAATTATTATGATTTTTATTGATCATTTTAAATGGTTATCAATATTTAATGGATGCTATGCGATAGGTGAAAAGTTCAGGGTAAATGCAACAACCGGTGAAAATTTTGCTTATAATCTATTTTATGATGGGCAAGCGGTTGACTATTCTAGTCCACTTACTGATGCTGGATCAGGTTTTTATAACCTAACCAAGAAAGTAGCTATCGCCTATACAGGTAAAGCAGCCGAAGACATGACTGCCGGTACTTATGCCGATACACTCACATTCACAATTACTGCAAAATAGTAATTGTTGTTTAAATAGCGTCAGCTGCAACTTTAACAAATGCTTCTGACGCTATTTTTTTATCTAAAGACCTTTTTTGCCACGATGACTAATTCCTCTAAATTTCTGATATCATACAATAAGAAATAATTTTTTTAAGGAGCATCCATTATGTTAATGTGGGCATCAATGGGATTAATTGGGTTGGCCGTTTTCATAGTTGCCAACACCATGTTTCAAGATGAAGACCAGTTCAAGGCCCAGGAGAAGCTAGAAAACGTCAAGAAAAAAGATGCTAGCGACCATGGGTTCATACTCAAAGTCTCAAGACCATTTTTTAAACGTTATATTTCGCCAATTGTATCTTCCATGAAGGGCAAAAAAAAGATTCGAGAAAAATATAAAAGACCATTGGCAAGCTCTGGGCTTACCACCTATTTAACTCCCGATGATTTTTACTCTTTTAAACTATTTCTAATAATTGGTTTTCCCATTACTTTTATGGCAGTTAGATCGTTTCTTGAAGAAACCTGGCCTATGAAGCTTATGATTCCTCTTTCCATTATCGGGTTTATCTACCCCAATATATGGGTAAATGGTAAGATAAAGGCGCGCCAAGCGGAAATCTTACGAAATATGCCCTTTGCGGTGGATATGCTTGCTTTATCTGTTGAAGCAGGACTTGATTTTGTGGCAGCTATGGCCAAAGTGATCGACAAGGCAAGGCCAAGTGCCCTGGTTGAAGAATTTGAAATTATGTTAAAAGAGATTAAGGTTGGGGCCAGCAGGGCCGAGGCACTGCGAAATATGTCTTGGAGAATTGACAGTATTGAAATGGCCTCTTTCACCGCCACTTTAATTGCCGCAGACTCAGTGGGGGCATCTATTGGTCCTATTCTCAAGGGACTATCAGAGGAAATCAGAGGGAAAAAATCAGCTGCCGCAGAAAAAGCAGGTGCCACAGCTGCCACTAAAATACTCTTTCCCATGCTATTTTTAATCGTTCCTGCGGTATTTATAGTTGTTGCCGCTCCGCTCGTAATCGAATTAATGGCTTAAAAATTAAAAATAATGCTTTTTAAAACGACTCATCGGGACCATAATAGTGCCACATTTTTTAAAATCCACGTCAAAGAGGTAGGCACCAGTGAGATCTGTAGAAAAGTTTATTATTGTCCGAGATAAAGTAAAAATTTTTTCACAAATCAAAGAAACCGGAGCACCTGTATGGCTAATTGTTACTCACGGGATTGGAGAGTACAGCGATCGCCACCATTATATTCAAAAGCTATTTGGACAAGAATTTAATATCTTATTTTATGATTTGCGGGGACATGGAAGAAGTGAAGGTAAAAACGTTTATATCAAGGATTTTAGAACCTTTTATCAAGACTTAGAGGATATTTTAGATTTTTTACAAAACGTTTATAAAGCTAAAAGACATATTCTCTTTGGCCACTCTATGGGAGCATTAATTACAGCAGGATATATGCAAAAGTACGCCAAAGCAGCTTTTTATCCCGAAAAAGTGTTTTTCAGCGCACCTCCAGTTAGCTTTCCGGGCACCCTGGGCAAAATTATAAAGCAAACCCCCAAAAGAGCGCTCAAGTACCTTTCTGAATTTATAATTAGTGTGAAATTGTCAGGTCTCATAGATCTTCGAGTTTTATCCCATGATGCCAGGGTCTATGAAGATTATGTTAAAGATGAATTCAATGCAAAAAAACTGCACTCAAAGTTACTGTTTGGGCTAGTTAAAAGTTCAAAGCTAGTTTTTTCTAAACCTCTCAAAATCAAGTGCCCCGCTTTTTGCGCAGTAGGCAGTGATGATCAGATCGTTAGCGTCGAAGATATTAGGGAGTATTTTTCCACTATTGAGAAGAAGGTTACCCTACGGATTATCAACGATGCCTATCATGAAATGCATAATGAGATCGAAAAGTACAGGCTACCTTATCTAGAGTTTTTAAAAGAATCACTGATAACTAGGCAAGTTCAATCTGCAAATGAACTAAAAAGGAAGGTTGGCCCCTAAATCAAGCTTAGTTTGTGGGTGTTGCTCATTTAGAAGCTGCCCTGCAATTACTTTTTCATAGCAAAGTACATAGTTGCTTGCCATTACTGCACTTGAAAAATGAGTCTTTGCATAATCCCTTATCTCCTGCGGATTATAAGAGTTATGATCTCTACCCACAACACCTTCAAACTCTTCATAATTATTACAAATAACACCCGTTTTATCATTTATCAGCTCAGGCAAACTACCATAGCTAGAAGAGATAACTGGAATCCCTTGAGAAAATGCCTCTATCACTGCAAGGCCAAAAGGTTCATGCCACCTAACGGGAAATAGTAGAGCTGAAGATTGACTGAGTAGCTCAAGTTTAGAAGCACTATCAACCATTCCATGAAAATGTATATAGGTTGACAAACTAAAGCGCCACCCTCCAGCAATCTGCAAATGTTTTTGTAACTTTTTACAGGCCCTCATGCAGTGCTGAAGATTTTTGACTTTCCAAGAGGCCTTGGCCAAAAATAAAAAGTTACTCCAGGATTTATCGTATCTGCTATTATTTTTATTGTAGGGATATTCCGCAAAATCAATGCCATTGTAAACATATTGATCACTGCCATGATTTGCGGCATGTTTTTTAGAAAGAAACACCGTATTTTTAAAAAATGTCTCATCGGGTTTTCCATTACCGTGAATGGTTACCATAACGGGCACTTTAAAGTCGCTCTCTTTATAGGGAGGAGTATTAAATAAATGAATGATATCAATTTTGTCAGGTATCAAATCTCTCCAGTCAGAAAAAGTATGTGCTATTAGTTTAACCCCAATTTGCTCTACTTCACTTTGGGGATGTCCTATTAGAAAAACTTCATGACCCAAAAGCACTAACTCTTTCATTAACCAATATAGCACTCTCTCGGTTCCACCATACTTTTTTACCGGAATTTTAACGCCATGCTCGAAGAGAATTTTCATAAATATAACTTAAAAAGAAAAGGTGTAAGCGATCTGAGGAATTAAAGCAGTATCATGAGTTAAAAAGCTTGCATGATTTTCATTGTGCCAACTCAACCTTTGATCCGTTGGGAAATCCGGATTGCTTTGCGGGGAAAATGCCCCTTTTTGCAGATACATGGCCTTACTTTTGTTGGCCTGATCCCATGCTACGATCGCAACCCCCACGACAATTCCTAGCGACAATCCCACAATAATACTTTTGATGTGCTTATTTGGCTCTTGCACAAAAGATAGGGTCGACAAACCCAAGATCGCTCCAATTGCACCTCCCCAAAAGACAATCTGGGCATCTTCATACGAATCCTCAAGTAATTGCTCATCGCTAGGAGCCGACCATGCATCCATACTCCCCATCAGCAGTGTGGCGATTAGGATTAACCTCATTATGTTTTGTCTAGCTAATTTGTACATCATTGCCTCTATTGATTATCTATAAAAAACCTAAAGCATCATTTGCATCTTTAAGTGAACAAACATATCATTGTCTAGTTATATTAATTACAATGCTTTTTTCATTATGAGTCAAGAGATGTTAAGCACTTCAAAAAGAAACAATATACCCAAAACCCCATATTCTATAATTCAAAAAAAAAGAAATGGCAAAAAATTAACTCCTGAAGAGATAAGATGGTTTCTAGATGGTTTTGTCAGCAAGCAAATAACAGATGCTCAAATGTCAGCACTACTTATGGCCATATGTATTAATGGTATGGATGGCGAAGAAACAGCTACCTTCACAGATATTATGCTCTACTCTGGGAAAGTTTTAGACTTCAAAGAACAGGCAGTTATCGACAAACACTCAACAGGTGGTGTTGGTGATAAAACTTCCTTTATACTTGCACCCATTGCTGCAGCATGCGGAGTTAAAGTTCCCATGATTGCAGGCAGAGGCCTTGGCCACAGCGGTGGAACGGTGGATAAAATTGAAGCGATTCCAGGCTTTAATACCTCCTTAAGCCTAGATGAGTTTTCTGAATATCTACCCAAGTATGGACTGGTTCTAATCGGCCAAACAGGAGAGCTGGCCCCAATAGATAAGCGAATTTATGCTCTTCGAGACGTGACTGCTACGGTTGAGTCATATGAGCTCATCACTGCCTCCATTATGAGTAAAAAACTGGCAGAGGGAACCAGTGGCATTGTCATGGATGTCAAGGCCGGCAATGGTGCCTTTATGAAAAACAAAACCCAGGCGCGCAAGCTTGCAAAGAGCATGGAAGATACTGCCCTGCGGTTTAATAAAAATATTATGACCCTCATTACCGACATGTCTCAGCCCCTAGGCAACACTGTTGGCAACTCATTAGAAATTATTGAAAGTATTGAAACCTTGCAAGGCAGAGGGCCAAAAGATTTAACTGACCTCTCAGTTCAATTGGCAGGAGGAATGGTTTATCTTGCAGGCCTTGCCAAAAGTCATAAAGAAGGCATCAAAAAGGCCTTGGCAACCATTAAAAATGGGTCTGCATTTGAAGAGTTTAAAAAGCTCATCAAAAGACAGGGGGGAGATATCTCCTATTTGAGTGATTTTAGTAAATTTAAAATTGCTCCTATTTCTACCCAAGTCCCGGCAAGTAAGAGTGGATACATCACTTCCATGGATACATATAAAATTGGAATGCATTGCGTGAACCTCGGCGGTGGCAGACGGCACCCAAAAGACTTGATCGATTTTTCAGTAGGCCTTACATTCCATAAAAAAGTAGGACAGAAAGTTAAAAAAGGGGAGGCCCTACTAACCATTCATCACCACAAAAAGCAATTAGATTTGGTACAAACCATAAACCAGGATTTCATAAATAATATAATTAAAATATCTTCGACTAAACCAAAAACTATAACACCTCTAGTTTTCGAGGTGAGAACCAAATGGAGTAAACAGTAATGTATGAGCGATTAGGTACTTCTGCAAAGTATGTTCAATCTATTAGAAATGTTACCCCACAAGTAGGAATTGTACTTGGATCTGGTCTTGGTGCTTTCATCGATTGCATTGATAATGCCTGCATAATTCCATATTCAGATATTCCCTTTTTTCGAAATACCACAGTTGAAGGTCATGAAGGAAGGCTGATTCTGGGAAATACTATGGGTGTTGAAGTAGCTGTGCTACAGGGCAGGCTCCATGCCTACGAGGGCCTTCCCATGGAAGAAGTAGTCTTTCCAGTAAGAGTTCTTGCCACTTTAGGTATTGAAACACTGATTTTAACAAATGCAGCAGGTGGAATTAATGAAAACTTCTCACCTGGAACCCTCGTACAAATTAAAGATCACATAAATTTTATGGGAAAGAATCCTCTTATTGGCCCCAATATTAATGAATTAGGTCCTCGCTTCCCCGATATGACTCATGCATACAGTCCCAAACTAGGAGCACTTTTACATGAATCTGCCAAGGAGATTAACCTCAATCTTCATGAAGGTGTATATGCAGGAGTTTTGGGTCCCACTTATGAGACACCTGCTGAAGTAAGAATGCTTAAAACATTGGGTGCAGACATGGTTGGTATGAGTACTGTACCAGAATCAATTGCTGCTAATCACTTAGGACTAAATGTCATGGGCGTATCTTGTATTACCAACATGGCAGCAGGAATCTCCAATACTGCATTAAAACATGAAGATATCAAGCAACAGGCCCTTAAAATTATGAGTGACTTTGTTGAACTATTAAAGCTTACCATTTATAAAATACATCAAATAAATAAATGATCGGAATATAACTTATGACTGATGACCAGAGCATTTCACAATTGAGAACCTTGGCACAAAAGGCCAGCACTAACGCGTACGCCCCCTATTCCAAGGCCCAGATTGGTAGTGCTGTCATGACTGAGTCAGGCCAGTTTTTTAGTGGTTGTAATGTAGAAAACAGCAGCTTCGGAGCCACCATATGTGCAGAACGTGTTGCCATTTTAAATGCTGTTTCTAGCGGACATAGGCAAATAACTAAGCTATATGTCTATTCAAAGCAAGGTTGGCCCCCTTGCGGTATGTGTCGCCAAGTTGTGCGAGAATTTTGTGATCAAAACTTACAAGTAATTATTGGCGATGAAAAAGGTAATGAACAAATCATTAGTATTGAGGATATTTTCCCTTATTCGTTTGGCCCAGAACATCTTAAGCGGCAAAATATATGAATACAAAACAGGTCAAAGAAAGTAGTAAAGACCTTTTAAAAGAACTCTCATTTTGTGTTTTTGACCTTGAAACAACAGGTGGCAACCACGACTCAGATAAAATTATCGAAATCGGTCTGGTAAAAATTAGCAATTTAAAAATTGTTGAAAAAAAAGATTATATGATTAATCCGGAAATTAAAATTCCAGATTTTATTCAAAAACTCACATCTATTCGTCCAAAACATTTAAGTGGTGCTCCCAAAATTGAAGAAATAATTGATGACATCTTAGAATTTATGGGTGACTCAATTTTAGTAGCTCATAATACCTCTTTTGATATCCCATTTTTTAACTCAGTATTAAAAAGACTGGGGAAACCGCCGCTAAAAAATAAAAACATCTGTACCAATTTAATGACTAAATACCTCATTCCCAATTTAATGAACTCGAACTTAAGGTACATGTGTCGAATTTTTAACATCCCCCACAAAAAGGCCCACCGGGCCTTAGATGATGCCCACGCCACAGCAAAGCTCTTTATAAAATATTTGCAAATTTTCATTCAGAAAAAAATAACCAAAATCAATCATCTCTATTATCCAAAAAATAAATATGAGCTCGATCGAATCCACTTTAGAAAAAATGATAAAAAGAGATGGAAGGATGTCTTTAAGTATATTGACGACATAGAAACACCTTTTTTAGTCACTCTCAAAGGCAAAAATGGAACAATTTTGTTTTCCCTCCCCTGTGATAACTCTGCAATGGGAATCGAACTTATTAAGGCCAACATTGAAAGTTTACCTTGGGAAATCGCTACCTTTAGGCTCTTTGGGCACTTTTTTGAAACCTTGATCCACTTTCACCCCTTATTTAATATGCTCGATAAGACCACCGCTTCTAAAATAATGACATTGCTTAAAAAAAATCATTTAGGTACAGCTATTGATAGTAAGGCACAACTACCAGACTTTATAGTTATCGCTCACATAGTTCCAGAGCAATTTCTCATATATCCAACTAACTCGTTAACAATTAAATCTGGGCTTATTTTTAGATATCCCGCACATAAGAAAAAATTTACCCAGTATATAAAATCAAAGTCTTCCAAAATGCGACGGCAAAAAACGCCTCTGTTGATTCAAAAAAATACTTGTGATGAGTTCATCATTAAGCTGCTTGGCCAGTATTATAACAAGCCTAAAAAACATCTAAATGTCCTGTCCTTTCAGCAAGAATATGTAAAAAATAGTGAGGAGCAGTTTACTCAAGGACTAGAGAACTTTCTCTCCCAAAGTAAAAATACTTATAACTATCCAGCAAAACATATATAGAGCTGCATCTGCCAACCTGCTGGAGCATACTCCATATATGTCGTACATTTATGGAATAAATTCCGGCCACTAATCAATCCAAAAATCACTTGGATATATTCTAAACAGCTCTCGTTGTTTGATATATTTATCGATATCATCAAGTTGCTGAATAGGTGCTACCATAAAGACCACAGATTCACTTTGTTTCTGCATTAAAATATTTTGAGGCAAAAGAGTGACTCTGGCATTGGTTTGTGGAAATTGATTCAAAACTTTGTGATATAATGAATCACCTTCAACTTGTCTGAGTTTTAAAAGCCTTAATTTAAACTTTTTAACTTTTTGTGGAGTTATACCATCTTTTATATCGCGATAAATCCCTACTCCTCTGGTTTTAGGAGTTTCTGAGACTCTGATATCAGTAAAAAGGGTCGAATAAATATAGTCTAAGTAATAGGGATTATCTAATTTCTTATATTTTTTGGTCAGGTTTGCAACAAATTTTGTTGTGGCCAATAAACTAGGAGAGCGAGTTGCATAATACATCTGCTTACCATTTTGATAACTTGTTGATAGGCCATTACCGTAGGCCAACCCTGCTGACCATGTTTGCATATAAGCACCATGAGGGCCTGTCCATGTATATAGCTTTGAGGCCAAAAAACTAACTAGCTTTTTTTTATCTGAGGTATTTAAGTCTGCTGCATTGGCAGAGATAAAAATATTTCCTGTCGTACTGCTGTTGTTTTCAAGCCCAACATAAATTGGATACTTGATAGTATGTGCAGTATTGCGGTGTATGACCTTGTTTAAAATAGGCCATCTTTGAGTGGTTTTATTGTCAACTTTTAGCTTAGAGGACTTTGTAAAGAGTGATTTAAATTGATCTGAGTTGTTTAAAACATCACTGGCATCAAATTTGTTTGCCACTAAATATCCAGTTGTGCCCTCTTTGCTAAATATTATGTTTATCATCTTACGCATTCTAGAAATCACACTTTCTGGCAACACTTGCAGATCAGACAATAGGGTTTTGGCCAAATACTTTATACCAGTTTCAATTTCAGGGGGAAGCTCTTTTACTCTGATACTAAAGTAATCTGCAACTTTTTGGCAGCGTCCTTGCCAAGCATTTGTTTTTAAAAATTTCTGAAATGATTTATGTGAATTACTTCCAGCTTGATCTGTAATCTTTTGTAGACACTTATTTACATTATCTAATTCTAAGCTAGTAGCAGGAATCTCTAGTTGCCACTTCAATCTGTATGCAGTATGTAGTTGAGTAAAGATTGATCCAAGATACAGGTTAAGTTTATTGTCCTGTTGAATAAAGTTTTTTGCCATAGTGGTAAACCAATACTCCTCAGCGGTTCTCAAAACATTTGATAAATTGCTAATAGATTGCTCAGTTAAATCTTTTAAACGAGAGACATTGTCTATGTGGAGAAAATTGTGGTGAATTGCCTTGTATAAATAGCTGAGTCCTTTTTTTAAATCTTCTGGCTCACTTAGAGTAAGTGCTGCTACTAACTCATAGCGATTGCTATGATAGTTTTTATCATAATAAAATTTCAGACCGCCGCCAAGATCCAGGCTTAAAAGATTGTTAAAGGTGCTATAATGAGTGACCTTACTCCCTTCAATTAACCCTAACTGTGTAAAAAGCTTTGGTAAAATAGGCAAATATATAAAGTATTCGGATGGTAGTTTTTTTAAATCAAAGGCCAGGCCCATCTCTACTGTAGGCATAGTAAAATAACTGACAGTCATAGGGATTGAACCATTTACCTTTTTGAGTTCATATTGGATAAAGTCATCTCTGGTTAATGGAGGGTTAGGTGTAAAGGGAGGTCTGGCAATTTGCTTATCACGTGTGTCTAAAATGTCCGTATTATTATCATACTCAACCTTAAACCTTGAAAGTGCCTCTTGTGTTGAGCTAACTTGATACTTGCTCTTTAATGCAGATAATTTTAAGGAGATCCTTTGTGCTTTTTGTTTTTCCAATTGCTTATACAGCTTTTCACTTGGGTAATTTGCCGCGATGTATGGAACTTCTCCTTTAAGCTTTGCTTTTTTTATAATGGAAGGCCAAATATTTTTAAAGTCATTTATTTGAGACAATATTTTTTTGAGCATGGAAATGGTAGAAATGGACATTTTAAAATTAGGATTTTTGTCTAAAAAATTAAAATGCCTTACCCAAGTAGTAGGTGTCCTTCGTTTACCAAACAGAGGAGGATTAGAAATAAATTCCTTCTCCTTTTTAATCCATGATGATATTAGAGATCTCACCCTTTGATTAAATAATTTTAATTTCTTCGAACCTGCTTTCCAAGAAAAAACATCATCTATTCTACTTGCCACAATGCCTTGTATCTTGGTTAATAAATCCTGGATTACTTTAGGTTTCTGGGCACCACTGATATATATTTCTGGAAATTGGTGTTTTTCATTATCATCGTTGATGCCCGCCCAAATGCTTGAAGCATTGACTGCTATTTTTTTACTTTTTGTATCAATTAGGTCTGGGTACAATAATGAACTAATCCCATTGCCAAATGCATCTATAAATAAGGCCAAAAGCAACTCATCATTTTGAGATAGATTGGCAACAGTAGGCCAAGCAACAGAAACAGAGATCAATTCATGAGGGTTTTTGCTCGGAAAAGGCCTTATAATTGGTTCTTTATAAGCACTAACAACAATATTTTCTTTTTGCCGAACATATGTCTCTTTTTGTTTTTTATCAAGCTTAACACTTAAACTTCTTATATCCTTTGAAAACTTATCTAAAAAAGAGGCCATCATCTGCTGTGTGGGAATTACAGCAATAATTCCTAAATTGTCATTTAAGCGATAATTATTAAAATGAAATTCACTAATATCGTCAACTGTCGAGGAGCGTATTCCTTGTGGCGTCCCACCTGAGGCCATTGAAGAGTGATGTTTAACACCAAATATTTTTGTTTTCAAAGACCGATAAAAATCATAATAATGCTGAGATTTTACCATTTCGGTATAAACTGTACCCTTTTCTATCAATTTGAGGTTTAAAGAATTAGAACTTTCCTCTTCCACGCCATAATGAAACAATTCACGCCTAACCTCTTCATCACTAAAATCAGGCATCAAAAGTGCATCTAAATTCGCATACATTATTTTCATAAAAGAATCAAAACCTGCATTAGTATTGAAGTTGTACCATGTAAGTTCATTATAAGTTAGTGCAGTGCTATCTGAAAGCTCCATCCCCTCTAAAAGAGCTCGATACTTCCCCTTTTTACCCTTTCCAAGGATCAGATGCTCCAAAGTATGGGGTTCACTTTTATTTGTCTTGGTAGGGGTTTTAAACCAAATTGCAGCTTGATATATGGTAGGATTAAAGACGACATAGGTTTTAAAATGCAAATCCTTATGAAGTAATTTGATTGCATCAACTTTGCCATCATCATGTAAGTACAGCTTTTCCACTTTAAAGTCAGACAGAAGACTTCCTTTTTGTAAGTTCTTTGAAATCTTCGAATCAAAAGTAGTACACGTTGTTGTAAATAAGATAATGATCGAAAGTGTGATGAAATTCTTATAAAATAACATAATTCATGGCTCCTAAATTGTAACAATAACATTATATATTTTGATTTACGATATGGCTTAAAAAAACGTAACTCGAACTTGTGGTGTGATGTTCTATTCTCGATGGTTAAGTAGAGACGTTATGGGAGTAGTTTTTTGAAGATTGTCCAATATTTAATTAAACGGAAATACTTTTTTGATGGCAGTACTTTCACATTGGTCACCTGCAGCGTTGTTGCCACAGCATAGAGCGACATTAAAAAATCTTGAGACCTCTATCTCATTATCCAAGCTGTCAAAATCTAAAAAAACTAAAAGCTTTAATCTTATAACTATGACTATTTCGACTAAATCAAAATCGGCAAAAGGTCCACTAATGCGCCGACTAGGCGCTTTTCGCATTGACTTTTCTGCAATAGTTATGATAAGTTTTTATGGAAATAAGGGGGTGGAAAATGATCTGTAAACTTACTGATAATGAATTAGTTTCCAAAATTAAAATAAAAGTCAAACAGGAAAAACTTATCGTTGTTGAAGTCTTAAATTATTTAGAGGAGATAGATAGACGTAAAGTTTTTGTAGATTATGGAACCTCTTCTTTATTTAAGTTTTGTACAAGAATACTAAAATACTCTGATGCTGAAGCTGCCATACGGGTAAAAACTATTCACGCACTGAAGTTTGCACCAATCATAAAAGAGAAGATTAAAGATGAGGCGCTAAATCTAACCACTGCTGCTTCTCTTTATTCTTTTTTTAAAAACAATAAAATTACTAACAGGTTTGAAGTGGTTAATAAAGTATGTGGGAGATCTGCCAGAGAGGTTAAAGATATTTTAAATTCACTGTCAAACAATCCATTGCCTAGGAAGTTAACACTAACACTTCCTGAGTACCTTATAAAAAAGCTTGAAAAGGTAGGACTTGATTTTGAGGATTGCAGTGAACTTGAGGTGATAGAATCCTTGATAGATAAACACCTTGAACAGGTTGAACACTCTAAAGCAAAGCGAAAACCTACTAAAGCATCTACCAGTCAAAGGCATATCCCAAGAGATGTTAGAGAGGCCATAGATAAAAGAGCAAAAAATAGATGTGAAGGAGTATCGCCCATTACAGGTAAGAGGTGTAACAGTAGAGTGTCACTAGAGTATGACCATTTAAGGCCAATTGCACTTGGAGGGGAAAGCTCAAAAGAAAATCTTCGAAAACTATGCAAAGGATGCAATCAAAGAGCTGGAGTAAAGGCCCTAGGGTTGCATAAAATGGCGCAACGGACCGGCACGGAAACGACACCAAGCATTCCATTTTTTATGGAAAACACAGAGGCAGGTCTGCAGTATAGTTTTATTATGCCAGGAAGGTGATCGCAATGCTTAAATAAACACCGTGGAAAGTTTGAAATCAAACTGGTAGAAGTACAATTATTCCTCGATAACTCATTGAAAACATAAGGTGTCATCATTATCTTCTTGACTTGCCAATGTAACTGAGTTACATTGGCAGTAATGGTAAAGATACTAAAAATAAAAAAACTAATTGCAGCTATTAACAAATCATTAGATTCTGGTGATTACATTTATACTGGCCATGCAAATGCAAGATTGCAGCAGCGTGAGGTTACAAGACAAGAGGTTAAACAAGTATTGAGATCAGGATTTCATGAGAAAAAGAAAGATAAATATGATCCAGCTTATGAAAGTTGGAATTACTCTGTTAAAGGAACAACTATAGATAATCGAAATTTAAGGGTAATTGTTAGCTTTGACGAATATGGAATGCTTATTATTACTGTTATTGACATAAATAAGTAGGAGATTTGATATGAATGATAAAAAAAATCAAAAAATATATTCTGATAATGGTTTTGGGTTTGCCGTACAAATTTATAATGCTCCTTTGAAGAAGGTTAGAGGGCAATGGGTCTTGGATCTAAATTTTGAAAAATATGAAAAGGCAGTTCTAATTGCACTTTCTTTGAAGCCTACTAAGTTAACAGGCAATGAAATTAAATTTATTCGTAATCATTTTGAATTAAACTTAAAATCATTTGGAAAAAGATTCGGTGACGTTGCACATTCAGCTGTCATTAAATGGGAAAGGTTTGATGATAAACCAACTAATATGAACTGGGCCTGTGAGAAAGATATTAGACTTTTTATTGTTAACGAACTTAAGCCAAGACTATTGAGAGTGGCATATACTAACTTAGAAAAAGTTGCCCCTAGTAAATTGTCAAAAATTTCAATTGATACCAATGATCTTTTAGCGGCTTAATTGAAGATGTAATAACATCGAAAAAAAATTCAAACTGATTTAAGTTCAAATATTTCGCCGCAACCATCTGCCTCAGTTAAACATTTAAGTTGTATTCAAGAATTTTTTTGTTTCTTCTGGGTGCTTAAAGTGAAGATATTTTAAGTGTGGAAATTCTTCTGACTGCATAAGATCAGAATATCTTTTTTTGTTATGTTTGTAGGTTTTTAAAATCCACATTAATAGGGATTGAGGTCTTAAAATACTATTCCAAAGTGTTTCCTTATTCCCATTCCATAACTCTTGACGACTAATAGAGCGAATAATTGATCTTCTAAAAAATTGTCTAATGATAATATGAAATGGATAGTCCAGCCATATTACGTAAGTGGCCCTTCCCCAAACGATGTCCCTTACGCTGCGATAATTACCATCAGTAATCCAATTTTTATTCTGGGTAAAAGTATCTACGCGTTGTCGAAAATCATCAATTGCTGCTTCTGTCCAGTTCGGTTCCCAATAAAAAGAATCTAGCTCCTTATGTTCGATGTTTAGTTTCTTAGATAAAGATTTAGCAAGAGTTGTTTTTCCACTTGAGCTAGAACCGACAATAACGACTCTTTTCATATCAGACATTTCTAAATTTCACCTCCACCACAAGAAGTCTCTGTACGTTCAATCTTTAGTTCAAATTAAAAATGGATTGTTCCTTATTATAATTTTTTAAACTAAGTCTCATCCTCTATTTCCAAACAACCTTCCAAAGTTAGTCTAATTGTCCATTCGGCCATAACAAATCTAAGATCTTGATCCAGTTCAACGCTTTCACCAATCATGAACCGTCTCTGATCTTGGTTGTAATAATAATGGTTAACTATGAATTCACCTTCCTCTTTATCAACTTGAACATAAAAGGTCCGATCTAGTGACTTAAATTTTTGCGTTTTACCCAAATTAATTTGCCGTATTTGAAAATTGTCATTTGGTAAAGTTTTGTGACAGTCATTTGCCAGTACAACGCTACAAAAACTGTATACAATCATTGTTATAAAAAAATTTTCAAAATAATCTCCAATGTTCAATAAATTGTTTGCTGTAACATAGTACAGCGAACCACGCAGCGCGTCACGTAAAAATAAGGCTCCTGTAAAGATTACACTCAACAAGGTAACATTCTGTTTTTAAAAGAAAAACACATTAAAACTAAAAAAATAGTTGACGTGAAACTAAAATAATAGTTTCATTGAATTATCAATAATGGAGAATTTTATGGCACGAAGAAAAAAAGAAGACAGTAAGCTACTAACTGAAACTGAGCTAATCATCATGAATGCCATTTGGCCCATGGGTGAGTGTACGGTGCATGAAGTTGTGGACACCCTCGATCAAACTCATAGCTTTGCTTACAATACCGTTTCAACCATCATGAGAGTATTGGAAAAAAAGAGTGTGCTTCAAAGTCGAAAAGAAGGAAGGTCACATTTTTATTCACCACTTTTAAAAAAGTTGGATTATGAATCAATTGGTATAGATCACCTCGTTTTAAATGTTTTTGATAAAACACCGTCTACTTTAGTAAAACGTTTGATTGACAATAAGAATTTATCTGAAACTGAGTTAAAGGAAATTCAACATCTACTAAATCAAAGGTTAGAGCAATGAGTTTATTTCAATATTTTGCTCAGGCCAATTTGCTTATTGTGTTTGCAGCCTCTTTGCTTGCAATTATAGATGTGATAACTACAAGACCAAATAAGCACTTTCGATTTTTGACAATCTCTAAGCTCTATAGAGTAGTCGCTCTTTGTGTTTGTCTTATGCCCTTTATTGTAAGCCTAGTACCACAAAGTCCCATCTTTGCCAAAACTGTTCAAGTTTGGTCAGGTCAAGGTCCCGATGACTTTAGTAAAAATGCATTAGGCAAACCCTATGTGAAATTGCAAATTCCTATTCTAAAGAACGAATTAAAGACTGATTTTGATAATCTACAAGTCTTGAAACTATTTTTGATCTCTTTGTCCATCTTTGGGTTTGGATTTATGTTACTTAAATTTTTTAGAGATCGAAAACTTATCAAAAAGATAATCGGTAGCTCTTATCTGATAAAAAAACATAACCGAGTTGAAATTTATTTAAATGACAACTTGAAAATCCCCTTTTCCACATATTACGGTCGCACAGCGCTGCTGTTTATTCCCTCAAGCTTGCTGTCTTCACCATCAAATTATAAAATGTCCATGCTGCATGAGCTTGCTCACCACAGACATGGTGACACCATCTGGTTGTATTTTTTTGAACTTCTAAGAGGTATATTTTTTATAAATCCATTTGTTCACCTATTAATTGCAAATGCATACAAATATCAAGAACTTGCTTGTGATGAATCTATCGTTGGCCACCGATGGTACAGCACAAGCGATTACTGCCACACTCTTTTAAATGTGGCGCAACTTAGCATCGGAGTACAAAACAAACTGGTTGGTACCGCTTGTATGTCCACCTCCTCCAGCTTTTTAAAACGGAGAATTAATATGACGTTACTTAACGAAACAAATTTATCACTGAAAAAAACTCTGCCCCTATTTTTTATTGTCTTTAGCTTGATTGGAAGCATCTCATATGCGGCCCAAAATGTTAGATTTGATAAAAGAATTAGTATGGAAATGGGGCAAAACTTAGCAAGTCGTACACAAGCTTCCTCTGGTATCCCAATTGTTATGAACCAAGACGTTTTAAAGTGGTTAAACCTAGCAGTAGGAACACCTAGGGGTCGCCATTATGTCCGGGCATCTCTTAAAAGAAAAATCAAGTATGAAAAGATGATTAAAGATCAAATTGAAAAATTTAATTTTCCCATGGAACTTATGGCAGTCCCTATGCTTGAAAGCGGTTATCAAAATTTTGATAACATGACTGCTGCTGGCATTTGGTCCTTTACCCCGGGCACCGCCAGGGCATTTGGTTTAAGGGTCGATGATGAGGTTGATGAAAGGTTTGATCCAAAAAAGCTCACAGGAGCTGCCATGAGGTATTATCTAAAGCTGCAAAAAGAATTTGAGGATTGGCACCTATCTTTGCTCGCTTACAATTCTGGCGAGAGCAGATTGAGACGCGCCATTATCAAGCTTGGATCAAGTGATGCTTTTGAGCTAATTACCAAATCGAAAGTTCTAAAAAAAGAAAATAAGAACTATCTTCCAAAAGCGATGGCCTTTATGATCATTTATCATCACCCTGAGTTGATCAAGTAACTAAACAAACACCTTCGCCCCCATAACTAACTGGTCTTTATGATCTCCAAAAAGCTCTCAAGACTATCACCTTGTAGTTCACAAGCTTTCATATTACAAATCTGCCAGTTGTCATTTTCTTCTGTATGATAATCAAAGACAAACCTAGGAAGAAAATAAGTCATAAAGTTTGTAAATTTATCAACTGCGCACCAACTCTTTGGAATCTTAAGCACCCTGTAAATTTCATCAGGATAGCTGAGTGCCCTTAAGGCCTCTCCAGAGTCGTGGGGGCTTTTTAGAGCTTTATGGGTTAAATGCTCTCTTAAAAGCACCAATACATCACTAAAATCTGAATCTTGAAAAAGAATCTCTCCCCTTCTCAACAACTCAATATATGTGGAGGCAACAGACCTAAACCGGGCATCAAAATAATCTACTTCCTGATTGGGGTACAGTTCGAAATCAGTATTTGATAAGGACCTAGTATAGAGCTTACCATCTTCTACAAACTCTTTAGCAATGTATTGCATAGCAATTTTAAACTTCTCTTTTAAGACCTCCTCTCCAGTTACTTCATAGAGCCTAAGCTGACAATTTGCAAAGGTAACATAATCTTCAAAATAATCTACATGGTTTGGCTTAGTAGTCGAATGTCTGATTGAAAAGTGGTCTGAATCGTAATCGGTTATAAAAGTTTTATAAATACTGTTTTGAGAGTTATCAATAAGAGTCCTTGCCATCTGTTTAATTATATCTATTTTACAATACTGAATCACTTCACATAAAGCAGAAAGCATCATAAAGTTCCAACTGGCTACCCCTTTATTGTCAGTCTTTGGAGGCATGCGCCCTTTGCGCTCTTCTACAATGGCCGCTCGTATTCTTCTGATTTGTTCCCAACCTTCAGCGGTAAAGATCTCTTTTAAATGTTTATGATCCAAAGAAATTACATTGAGGTTACTTAAATAGTTACCCTCATCAGTTATGCAAAACCAAGTTTTAAACTTTTTCATCTCTTTTGCATACTTTTGGCCTTCAGGAGAGGCCTTCTTTACAGCACTTTCAAATTCCTGCTTGGTAAAGGTATAATAAAGCCCCTCTACCTCTTCAGATTCGGCATCTTGGCCTGTAAAAAAGTACCCATCTTCTCCTCGCATTTCTACTTCTAAAAAGTCGAGTGTATTTATGAGTGCATCAAAAACCAGAGGTGATGGATATATAAGCCCAAACTTGGCCAATACCCTAATAAAGTCAGCCTGGTTACATAGAAGCTTTTCAAAGTTTGGGATCATCCATTTGGAGTCAACACAATAGTTATGGATACCTCCTCTTGCATGATCATGAAGGGGACCAAGTAGCATCCTCTCCAAAGAGAAAATAACATGCTCGCGCAGAGGCCCCTCCTCTATCATACCCTCTAAGATATGTTCAACCGCCCACTCGTGAAATGGAAAGTTTGGAATTTTTGGAGCAGCTCCATATCCTCCATTTTCAACATCTCTAAATTCTTTAATGGCATCCAAAATGGCCATGGGTGGCGGAAAGTGGCCTTGATACTCAACTTTATCCTTGGGATACAACCCCTCATCTATGGCCTTGGCTACAGTGTTAGCGTTACTTTGAACCTGGTCAAAGTCTTCAAAAAAGGCGCGACTGAGCTCTAACAATAGCTCCTTGAAGCTTGCTTGCCCTTCCTCTGTGAAGGGTGGATAATAGGTCCCTACAAAATATGGTTGCATATTTGGCAATAAAAAGGCCGAAATGGGCCATCCCCCAGTCTTGATAAAATAATGACTAGCTGCTTGATAGTAAGAATCAATATCGGGATGCTCTTCCCCATCTACTTTGATGCAAATAAAAAGTTCATTTAATATATTGGCAATTTCCTGTGAGGCAAAGGACTCCCTATTCATTGTACTACACACATGACACGTAGAATAACCAATGGATAAAAAGATGGGTTTACCCTCATCTTTTGCCCGCTGTATGGCATCTGGACCAAATGCCCACCAATGAATCGGATTGTCTTTATGCTCTAAAAGATAATTTGATTTTTCGTATTTTAAGCGGTTAAATGTTAACTTGTCCACTTATTGCTCCCTTTAACGTTGGGGTAAGTTAATGCTCACGTTGGATGATACCCTTTTTTAAAAAACGATTATAACCAAAAGCAATAGCGATTGTGAAGCATTGTTGAGGAGGGAAATTTTGAAACACACAACAGCATTACTAATATTAGTCAATTTATTAATAATCAGCAGTCGCCTTTGGGCCATGACAGAAAGCGATTTCGATCCATTCAATTCATACAGATGGAATAGAAAAAATGTTTCAGCAGGCAATAGTCGGATAGATAAAGAACCGTGGTTTGAGTGGTGGTATTACAAAGTAGTACTTCCAGAAACAAAAAAATCATTTTATTTCGTATATGGAGTCGTTAACCCTTGGGACCACACGACAACAATGAAGGGAACAAGATCATATGTCGGGATGGGGGACTTTGGGCAAAATAAAATTATGGAGGCCCATTACCCCATTTCAGAATTTAACAGTAGTTATGAAAGTACTTATGTAAGTGTGGCAGGCAACATTGCAACCGACAAGCACATCACCGGCAAAATTAGTGAAGGTGATGGTATAACCGCTGTGTGGGACATTACTTTTAAAAACAAATGGACCTTTAACGCTGAAGGTGGGTTGACGGGCAGAATGGTCACCAATATTGAGTGGTATCCAGCACAAGCCGATGCACAATGCTCTGGAGTGATAGAAAGTGATGGGATTACTTATAAATTCCAAGATGCTCCATGCTATCAAGATCGAAATTGGGGCACCTCATTTCCTAGTTGGTGGACTTGGATCGTCTCCAACCATTTCGAAGGCCACCCAGAAACTGCACTTGCCATTGGTGGGGGCAAACCCAAAGTGATTGGTGCACCGTCTCCTTATGAAGGTGTTTCGGTGGGCCTTAGGCACCTCGGCAAAGTTTATGAGTTCTCACCATTTAAGTTTAATAACGTAAAAGTCAATGTTAGTTTCGGTAAATGGGAAGTTGTAGGAAAAAATAGTCGAAATAAAATTGAAATCAGTGCCTTTGCACCCAAAGAGCAATTCATGGACCTACAGTTTATGACGCCAGAAGGCGAAATTTTCCATGACTATGAAACTCTGACTGGCCATGTCACTGTCAAACTATATGAAAAAACAGGGCTGATCTTTGGCAGTTGGAAATTAATGACCACTTTAGAGTCAAATTTTGCTGGCATAGAATATGGAAGCCACGAGCAATCTGGATTCTCTCAAGTGTTTCATGGGGTAAAAAAGTTGCAGTAACCCGTTTGATATGGTATCGGCGTTACAAGTTTAACAGAAGATTATAAGTAACTCTGGGCGTAATGCTAATATGACCTTTCAACAAAATATCGAAAGTGTAAACACATTTGGGCCTATCAACGGATTCTCAAAACTTTCCAAAAACGAAAGGATCGCACTAGTCTCCAATAGATATATAAACGGCTCCTCCAAAGATGACACGGTTAAGCTTTTAAAGTCCTATTGGCATCGGGATGAGGGCGTCCAAAAGATTCTCGATCAATTTAGCGAAAATACAATTACCAACTTTTATTCCCCATATGGTGTAGTCCCTAACCTCTTAGTAAACGATAGGCTATACTGCGTTCCTATGGTAACCGAAGAGAGTTCAGTGGTCTCTGCAGCCGCCAAAAGTACAAAATATTGGCTAGCCAGAGGGGGAGTACGCAGTAAAGTTATCTCAACTGCTAAAATTGGGCAAATTCATTTTCTTTGGCAAGGCAGCTCACAAATACTTTTTAATTTTTTTGAAAGTATCAAAGAACAACTCCTAGCATCCATCCACCCCATAATTCAAAACATGGAAAAAAGAGGGGGAGGAGTAAAACAAATAAACTTGGTGGATCGCACTCATGACGAACAAGATTATTACCAAATCGTTGTCACTTTTGATACTTGTGACGCTATGGGAGCAAATTTTATAAATTCTGTCCTGGAAAAATTGGCCCATGAGTTTAGCTTAAAAATAAAACTTAGTTCCACACTTCAAGGTCCATCAAAAGACATTACAATCATTATGTCGATTCTTTCCAACTATGCCCCAAATTGCTTAGTAAGAAGTTCTGTGGAATGTGATATAGATAAATTAGATGAGGCAAAGTTAGGCCTTGCGCCAGAAGTATTTGCCCAAAAACTAGTTATGGCCACAAAAATTGCCCAAATTGATGTCGGCAGAGCAGTAACACACAATAAGGGCATCTTTAACGGTATTGATGCCGTTGTATTGGCCACCGGAAATGATTTTCGAGCAGTAGAAGCATGTGGCCATGCATATGCGGCAAGAGATGGAAAATACAAAGGATTAAGTCTTGCACAGATAAGGGGAAGAAAGCTTAGGTTTAGTTTAGAAATACCCCTGGCCATTGGCACAGTTGGAGGACTCACCTCTATTCACCCAATGGCAGAGATGTCTTTGGAGATGTTGGGCAAACCTAACAGCACTAGACTTATGGAGATTATTGCGGCCTTAGGTCTTATGCAAAACTTTGCCGCCTTGCGATCTCTGGTAACCAGTGGTATTCAAAAAGGCCATATGAAGATGCATTTAATCAACATATTAAACCATTTAAATGCAAACGAGCTAGAAAGAGCTAAAGTACAGGAATATTTTCAAGATAAAGTCATCTCATACACATCTGTAAGAGAATACTTAGAGACTCTATAAGGAGAGGATAGTTTATATGTTTAATTTTTCATTTCAAGAGTTTTTTTCCTCAAAATTTGAAACCTTTAAGCACAAAAACGTCAATTATGATCAACATTTCTACTCCCATGGCAAGTTGCTCTTAAGTGGAGAGTATTTCGTACTAGATGGTGCCAAAGCTTTAGTATTGCCTACCAATGTAGGACAATCGCTGTATGTGGAATACACCAAATCTTATAATCCCAAGTTGACATGGGAATCTTACGACATTAAAGGCAACCTATGGGCCAAGGCCGTTTTTGAATTATGGCAATTTGAGCTAATTGATACCAAACCAACACAAGAAACTCTTGTATTGCAAAAAATTTTTCGTGAAGTGCGAAAACTAAACCCACACTTTCTGCGAGATGAAGTGGAAGTATTGGCCAAATCTAAAATTGAATTCCCGCTAAAGTGGGGATTTGGTAGTAGTTCAACTTTAATATACAACATTGCAAAGTGGGCCAATGTAAATCCATTTACACTTCTTTCTACCACTTTTGGTGGATCTGGTTACGATATCGCTGCAGCTTGCTCTGACGGACCAATATTTTATGACCGGGAAAATGATATCCCCAAGTGGAAAATGGTTCAATTTAACCCACCGTTTAAAAAAAATATATATTTTATCTATCTAGGAAAAAAACAAAGCACACAAAATGCTATAAATTTCTTTAGAGAAAATGCCCCACATTCTCCACAAGTAATAGAGGCCATTTCAAAAATCTCTAATCAAATGCCTACTTGTAAAACTTTAGAAGAGTTTGAACAGTTAATTAATGCTCATGAAAATCTTGTTTCAGAAAATTTGGGCTTCAAAAAAGTTAAAGAAAATTTATTTCCAGACTATTGGGGAGAAATTAAATCCCTTGGTGCTTGGGGTGGTGATTTTGTGCTTGCTACCAGCAAAGAATCTAAGAAGAAAACCCAAAAATACTTCTTTAATAAAGGCCTGGATGTCTTCATTCCCTTCTCTAACATAGTTATAACACCGAAGCATAAAATCTATCCTTCACAATTTGATGCAAATGAAGTAAATATGCAACTACATTAGTTACATGTTGTAAAACAAACCAATTTAATTCAACTTGAGAACGTGCGCCGGAGGCGCTTTTTATATGATCAACTGCAGATATTTTCCGTCCAAAATTCTCCTTTTTGGAGAATACAGTGTAATTAAAGACTCCATGGGATTGGCCATCAATTATCCTCTTTTTGAAGGCAGACTTAATTTTCAAGATTCAAAAAAAGTCAGGGTAGATGGCGAATTGAGAGCATTTTGGCAATACATCAAAAGTTTACAAACAAAAGGCAGCCTAATAAATGAATTTGATTTGGCATCTTTTGAATTTGACATCGGCCAAGGGCTTTACTTCGAATCTACCATTCCTCAAGGATTTGGCGTGGGAAGCTCCGGGGCCCTGTGCGCCTCAGTTTTTGATCGTTATGGTAAGGAACAATCATTTGACCTAACAAAAGACGGCATCGCTCGCTTAAAAGAGATCTTTAGTCAATTGGAATCACATTTTCACGGTTCAAGCTCTGGGGTTGACCCTCTAATTAGCTACCTCAACACTCCTATTTTACTTTTTGGCCAAGGTATTTTAAAAACCGCTAACATACCCAGCTATACAGATGGTAAAGGTGGAATGTTTCTGCTCAACACAGCAAGATCCAGAAGAACAGAGCCTCTTGTTAACTTATTTCTAGAAAAATGTAATACTACTGAGTTTAGTGCTCTTTGCAAAGATGAGCTATTACCGATTACCAACGGTTGCATCACTTCGTTTTTAGAAGGCAATACTGATGGATTGTTTGAAAATTTCAAAAAGCTATCTAAGTTTCAGTACAACAACTTCACCCCCATGATTCCCACGCTCTATCGCGATATCTGGTTACAAGGCCTAGAAGAAAACCTATTTTCCTTCAAGCTATGTGGTGCAGGTGGCGGTGGTTTTATGTTGGGTATTACCCGTGATTTGGCCCAAACCCAGCTGGTCTTAAGTGATTACGAAATTCGTAGCATATATTCATTCTAAGCATTCCTGAGCGTTTTTGTTTTTTTGCAGAAATTGATACTAAAAAATCTCAATGTCATTTAACATATTAGATAAACTAACTTAAGTGAAATTTAACCGTATTTAAAAGAGGAAAAATATGAGCACAAATTCAAAAAGTAAATTAAGTTTAACTACTATGATTCTCATCTCTCTAATTGCAGGGTTACTCGTAGGAATGATTATTAATCTAACTATGGGCCATGTAAGTGAAGGGGTTGGCCTATTTTTAAATAAATACATCATAAACGGTTTGTTTCACGTGATTGGTAAAATTTTTATAAGCTCCATTAAAATGCTCGTAGTTCCGCTGGTCTTTGTCTCCCTAGTGGTTGGTGTTGCAGGCATTGGTGATCTAAAAAAATTAGGCCGAGTCGGAAGCAAAACTTTGTTTTTTTATCTGCTCACAACCGCCCTTGCCATTGGTTTGGCGCTTCTTATTGCCAATTTAATTGATCCCGGGCAAGGACTTAATATAAATATCCAAACTGCAAGCTTTGAGGCCAAAAATGCACCCAACTTTGCTGATGTTTTAATTAACATAATTCCAAAAAATGCATTTGATGCCATGGTGAAAGGGAACATGCTCCAAATCATCTTCTTTGCATTATTGATGGGAGTTTCCATCGCATCCATTGGTAACAAAGGCGCAAGTATCTTAAACTTTTTTCAAGAATCTAATGAAATTGTCATGAAAATGGTCACCTTAATCATGCTCATGGCCCCTGCGGGTGTATTTTGTTTAATTGCTAAAGTTTTTGCCACCCAAGGTGTTTCTGTTTTACTTCCTTTAATTAAGTATATGGTGACAGTTCTAACAGTCCTGATAGTTCACCTACTTTTGGTTTATACAGGTGCTCTAGGACTTGTGGCCCGATTAAATGTTATTATCTTTTTTAAGAAATTTTACTCTACCCTGCTTGTAGCTTTTTCGACCTCCAGTAGCAACGCGACCATTCCTGTTACCATGAGAACAGTTTCAGAAAAACTAGGTGTATCTAAAAGTATTGCTTCCTTTTCTATCCCCTTTGGAGCAACAATCAATATGGATGGAACGGCCATCATGCAGGGAGTAGCAGTTGTATTTATTTCTCAAGTATATAATATCGATCTAACAGTTGGTGACTTTTTAATGGTAATTTTAACCGCCACTTTAGCGTCAATTGGAACCGCTGGTGTACCGGGAGTTGGTCTTATCACCCTCTCCATGGTTTTAACTCAAGTGGGTCTTCCCGTAGAGGGAATCGCTCTAATTATTGGAGTGGATAGACTCCTGGACATGTCTAGAACTGCTGTAAATATCTCAGGAGATGCCATTGTGTCTTTGATTGTTGCCAAAAGTGAAGGGGAATTTGATAGAAAAGTATACTACGATCCAGACGCTGGCACTCACGATAGTGATGAGCTTATTCACGATATTACAGAGGCAATGAATGAAAGCCATGATGTATATGTTGCCGACGAAATGCGAAGAGCAGTAGAAAGAAGGCAGGGAATGGAAAGAAGGCAACAGATGAGGCGTACTGACGACCAAGCACCTAATAATTAAAAGAACTGCCTCCAATAAACTCTTTGAGAATTGAATTACTAGGGATATCACTAGCATCTAGTGGCAAAAAATAGGATAAAAATTTTAAAAGCCTCTGGGCCTCAACATACATTTGATCACTACGTTCTACATGTAATAATTCTCTTTCTGCGTATAATTTTAAAACTGACAACTCATAAAAAAGTGCCGAGTTATAAATCGTGTCTGCTTCCTCTTGCAGAGGAAATATATTTTTTTTCTCGCCATTTCTAACGGATCTCCAGCGATGCAGGGTTTCTGCAGCAGAATAACCTCTAAAAAAGCTGTCTCGTACCAACCTTCTAATCAACCTGGTATCAGAAGATGGAATTCTATCGTGACGATGAAGGTTGAGTTGAGTAAGTGGTGCAATGTATATTTTAAACTTATCGCGATTGCTGATGGACTCTGTCAGCTTGGGGTTAATACCATGGATGCCCTCAATAATTACAATTTCATCGGACTCTAAACGCATCTTCTTGCCAGATGATCGCTTGGTTCCAGTTTGAAAGTCAAAACGGGGAATTTCTATCTCCTCACCTTTAAGTAGTGAAGAGATATGTTGAACAAATAAAGAAACATCGATGGCGTCGATGGTCTCAAAATCATAATTGCCTTCTTCGTCTCGCGGAGTTTTATCTCGGTCTACAAAATAATTATCCATAGAAATACTAACTGGGCGGTACCCATTGACCATTAATTGCACACCTAAACGTTTGGCAAAAGTAGTTTTACCAGATGAGGTAGGCCCTGCAATTAAAACTAACTTGGCCCTTCTTTCTCTTTCAGTGATCTGGTCAGCAATTTCTGCGACTCTTTTTTCATGAAAAGCTTCGGCAACCTTGATTAAATCCCCTATACCTCCATGCATAATATAGCGATTAAGTTGCCCCACAGTTCTCACTTTTAAAATTCGACTCCAGTAGTGATATTCTTGATAAGTTTTAAATAATTTAGGTCTATCAACAAACTCTGGTATCTCTTTGGAAAAAGTAAAATCTGGAATTACAATTACTACTCCATCTTGATATTTTTCCAACTTAAAGTAGCTCAAATCTTTGGTTGATGGAACTAAGGGCAAATACAGTGCCTCTGATACTCCATCTAATTCATAAAGTTTAAAAGAGGATGGTGTATAGTAGCGATATAAATTCACCATATCTTGGCGTTCTTGCTCCTTCATCTCACTAAGAGCAATATCCCAGTCTTTTGTAATGCGCTCTATGGGAAGGTCCTCACTGACCATCTTTCTCATATTGGTCTCAAGTTTTGCTACGTCGTCATTTGTCAACATACCCCGATGAACTTCCGCATAAATACCTTTGTGAATTGAATGTTGGATAAAGACGCTAAGGTCTGGAAAAAGTTTTGTAAAAGCAACTAAAAAAAGAAACTGCACACTACTATCATAAATTTTTTTACCTTGAGGAGAAGCCAACTCTACAATATCTATCATACTATCAATGCGTAGCTTGTTACCCAGTCTAGTTAAATAACCATTGATCACTACTCCTACTGGATCTTCAACCGGTATATTATTTTCTTTTATAAACTCTGAAACTGTACAAAGAGGAGTTATTTCATATATTTTTTCTTTATAGGTAATATTAATATTTTCCATAGCACTTCTCCAAAACAAGCTGTTTATCGTCAAACAAAATTCTATCCATTATTTCATGAAACTTTAAACTAGACAACCCTTGGCATTTTCCTTAAAATTTTATAAAGGAAATAACAATGAAAACGGCAGTAATATTAGCAGCAGGTCTCGGTTCAAGGTTAAAGGAATTAAACGATGATAAACCTAAAGCATTTTTAGAGCTTTCTAACATTCCCTTGATTAAAAGGTCTGTTGATATTCTGCTCAAATACGGCGTACAAGAAATCATAATAGGTACCGGATTTAAGGAAGAATTTTTTGTAAAATTTGCCACTAACTACCCTCAAATTCAATTGGTGAACAATTATCACTATACAGAAACTGGTAGCCTCTACACTTTGTGGAACCTTCGAAATAAGATTAAAAATGACTTTTTACTACTAGAATCTGACCTTCTATACGAACAATGGGCGATTAAAACATTGCTTGACGACGCAAGGACTGATCTCATCCTATGCAGCTCTAGGACAAACTCTGGTGATGAAGTATATGTCGGAACAGATGATCACCTGCGCTTTATCAAAATGTCCAAAGACCCCAGTGAACTGCACAGCATTGCAGGCGAGTTAGTTGGTATCTCTAAAATAAGTTTAGATACCTATCAGGAAATTTGTAATTTTTGTGTCAAACAGCTCAGAGAAACCCCCACTCCTACTCAACATTATGAAGATGGTCTAAATGCTGTGGCCACCACTACACCTCTTTTTGCAAAAATTGCCACAGGTCTTTTGTGGTGTGAAATTGACAATGCGGCCCACCTCGAGCGAGCAAAAAAAATAGTATATCCAAGAATTGTTGATAGAGAACAACCGGCCAAACTTACCAGAAATATTCTTTTAAACCCAGGTCCAGCAACAACAACTGATTCAGTAAAGGCCGCTCAAGTGGTGCCAGATATCTGCCCTAGAGAAAAGTCATTTGGCAATCTTATGCAAGATATTTCCACAAAACTTATAGCGTTGGCCACCTCCGAGCCAGAGAGATACTCTTGTGTACTTTTTGGCGGATCAGGCACTGCTGCAGTTGAGGCCCTCATAAGCTCTGTGGTAGATCCAACACAAAACAAAGCAGTCTTGGTTATCAATAACGGTGCCTATGGCGCTAGAATGAAAGAAATGGCGTCCATTTACAAATACGATGTGGAAGAGTTTAAATCATCGCAGTACCAACCCATCAATATGAGTGAGCTGGAAGAGTTTATCTCAAATTCAGCTAAAACATTTTCTCATTTATTTATGGTCCATCACGAAACCACCACCGGAATTCTCAATGATATCCAAGCCGTTGGTGAAATTTGCGCTAAACATAAAATAGAATTAGCAGTCGACACAATTAGCTCCTATGCTGCTGTTCCCATCGATATGGAAAAAATGAACCTGCAATACATTGTGTCCACCAGTAATAAAAACTTGCAGGCAATGCCTGGAATAAGTTTTGTAATCGCCAAGTCTGTAAAAGTTGAAGGTCTCCTCAACATTCCTCCAAACAACCTTTACTTAAATCTCTACCAACAATATAAATATTTTAAAGAAAACTCTCAAATGCGCTTTACCCCACCAGTCCAAAGTTTCTATTGCTTAAAGCAGGCCCTAAGTGAGCTAGAAAAAGAAGGGGTACATATGCGTTACAAAAGGTATAGTAAATGTTGGCAAACGCTTAAAGAGGGGCTTGCTCAACTTAAACTAGAAACGTTAGTGGATGAAGCCCACCAATCAAAGTTATTGACAACCATCGTAAATCCCCATAATCCCCTATTTAACTTTGATAAACTACATGACTACCTTCTCTCTAAAGGCATTACAATATATCCTGGCAAATTGACTGATAAAGCTACTTTTAGAATTGCCAATATAGGTGAAATATACCCCGAAGATATTGAGCAGTTTTTAGTACACCTCAAAGAATATTTGAGAGAAATTTGTCATACAATTTAAACTCTTGCATCACAACAAAGGCCATGTAAAAAGCAATACTCAAGATGAGTCCCCCACAAATGCGATTAACTCTCAGAAGCAGTTTACCGGTAAACTTCTTTGTATACTTTCTGACAATCATGACCAACATCCAATACCAAAACCCAGAGCCAATACCCACCCCAATTGTCAAAAATATATGGTTCATAGTCACATCTGGATAAACGTTGTAGGATTTTATAGTTGCACAGATTGTCGACAACCCCGCAAACAAGGTTGGATTTGATGAGTAAAGAAAAACCCCCAACAAAAAATATCCTTTTTTGCCATATTTTTTTTCTTTTCCCGTTGAGGCAAATCCAATTTTAGATTCCCACAGCCTAAGCTCATAGATGCCGATAATTAATAAAAAAAATACTCCACATACCTTGATGGTTTGCAAGAATGTAGGATTAAAAGATATAAACGAAAGGCCCTGTGAAATGATCAAAAAATAAACCATATCCATAACCGTGCCACCAAGCCCTACGGTGAGCCCCAGCTTATAGTCTTTTTTTAATGTAGTGTTGATGACTGCCACATTCACAGGTCCAACAGGAATGACCATCAAAAAACCAACAACCAGCCCCACAAGCAGTGCTAACATCTCTTTTCATTTCCACTGTTAATTAATTGATGAACTTGTGCAAATCGATAATTAGTGAACTTTTGTAATGCCCACACAAACAACATCCAAGAATTCGCAAAAACAAATACGTATATGAAAAAGATCATAGGCTTGCCAAGTATAAATGCCATGGCCAAGAAAAAGATGTGTGTTGAAGGACCAATAAATCCCCAAAGCTTTAAAATCAGCACATTTTTTTCCCTAAACTCTTCATACTTATAAAAATTTTCTTTCTCGTCATTTAAAGCTTGAATATTTAAATAGCCCAAATAGACTCTCACCAATATTTTCTTTACAACCAATCCCCCGCGCCTTTGATAGGCCAAGTACTTCTTGTTAAATTTCTCAATATCTACTGCAAGGTCACTTTTGCTCCCCGATGTTCCTTTTAAGTAAGCACTGAGATAATAATCATAGACAATACCATGTATTATAGTACTAATTCCGGACAATACTACAAAATATATGGGGCCAATAGGCATGACGATATCTGATCTTTGTAGTCCGACTATTAAAGAGACATAAACACAAATATTAACCAAGTAATCAACCACCCCATCAATCACTTTACCAAGGTCACTACCAGTACCATTCATGCGGGCAAGCATCCCATCGCAATCATCAATAACACCATAAATTGCAAATAAAACGCCCCCAAACACAAAGCCAGCCGTGGTACCAAATGCAAAAAAATAGGCACTTATAACCCCAACAACCAAACCAAGCAAAGTAATCTGGTTTGGACTAATTGGTAAACGATGTATACTTTTAACCACTAAAAAGGCCACTGGACGGAATAAATACAGATCAACCCTCTCCTCTATGCGTATATCTTTGAGGGATTTTTTATATTGAGCGATAAAATTCATGCTACTTAATTCACCTTGCTCTCTTTTTCTACTAATAAGTCAACAAAAACATAGTATTACAATTTGTCTCGACACGCAAGAGGTGCCAGCAGACTTTTGGGACTATATGCGTCTTAAACATACCCGGTAAACTGACCTATTTTTGTACACATTGTTAAATTTTCTACATTTGAGCAGTACATATAGTACTTTAAATATCTAACATACTAATATTTTATAAAGGGTTTTGGCACAACTCTTGTATGTAAATACATATATAAAAGATTAAAAGAAAACACAATGACGGGGGAACAAGTATGAAAAATCTTCTAAAATTAAACAAAATTTTAATTTGCACCATTATAGTAGGTTTAACACCTTTATATTCCTCTGCAAATCCAACGGATAACTCGGGCGGAACACCTGCTGAAGTAACTGCTGAACAACCACCTGCTGAAGTAACTGCTGAACAACCACCTGCTGAAGTAACTGCTGAGCAAACACCTGCTGAAGTAACTGCTGAGCAAACACCTGCTGAAGTAACTGCTGAGCAAACACCTGCTGAAGTAACTGCTGAACAAACACCTGCTGAAGTAACTGCTGAACAACCACCTGCTGAAGTAACTGCTGAACAACCACCTGCTGAAGTAACTGCTGAGCAAACACCTGCTGAAGTAACTGCTGAGCAAACACCTGCTGAAGTAA
>JADHTQ010000010.1 GCA_016784965.1 Bacteriovoracaceae bacterium
AGCCTCTTGCCAAAATATTTTACTATTTTCTTCTTGCGCTGGATGTTTATACATGACCCCTCCGCGGTTCAATGCTCATCATGTATAAAGCCTATCTAAGATTATCTTTTTGAAAAGATGGGGTTTATGGATCGCTTACGTATTTTGCTCTAATATTTATTTTTATTGCTTATGCTGTTACTAAGCAGAAGTGGGTTTTAATACTTGTGTATATCCTTGACCACATCTTTTTTAATTTTTCTGTGGCAATTAAAACGTATTTCCAAAAGATTGGCGATCCAAAAGACATTGCTCCCTCCATGGCCGTAGGATTTACGATTAATCATATAGCCGCAGTAATAGTGCCGGTGATTGGTGGAAGTTTATGGTTAATCGATTACAGAATTCCATTTGTTGGGGCAGCAGTATTAAGTCTAATTTCGCTGGTTAGTGTACAATTAATTTTTTCTTGGAGGCCTGTTTTTAACGGGAATACCTAGATCGTTGTCTACATGCCACCGGTCGGCAATAGTCTCGACTTTATCTACTCTATAATTTTCCAAATCACGATCGATAGCATCTAAGCGAAATTTTAATTCTTTTTGGAGAGCAATTTGCTCATTTTTTTTGGCAAGGAATGAATCTACGGCGCGCTTTTTGGCCCTCTCCAGCTCTAATATTTTTTTATCATAATCAAGTGCAATTCTGACCTTTTGTTGGTCGTAAGTTATCAAGAAATGATTTGTTTGGTTGAGCTGTCGAAAAAAATCTTCTCTTCTTTGTAAAAGTACTGCTCGGTGAATACTGCTCTCTTTGGTTCGTCTGGCAAGAGTTTCAGAGTGGAAATAAAGCATAGCACCTCTTCGAAAATAATCTCTGCGAGTAATGCCAAAGCAAGGTGAAAAATCCTTTACAAAGATGACAAAATAGCCCCGTTCAGAACTTCTAACATAACCTTCACAAGAGTCGCGATCAAGCATTGAGCCTACTTTGAATGTAAAGGGATCGCCTGTTCTGAAAAATTTTACGTTGGTATTTGTAGAGTTTACTTTTAAGACATGAGAAGTGATATCTCGATCAGTCACGCGGCCTATAAACCTTGAGTAGTCTATATTTGGATCGTAGAAAGAATCAGTAGCTGCAAAGATCCTTTTTTTCTTTTTTGCAGTGGCGCTGTGAGTTATGGTGGGTTGCAGTATTAAGATGAATAGGACAAATATAGCAGAAGATAGTTGACGTTTGGGATTGTGTCCCCTTATGCTCCTGGCAAGAAAATAATTTTTAATATTGTTCATATATTGATTATAGCACCAAAAGGAGGATTGTTATGGAAATCTTTTTAGATACAGGCATTGTCGATGAAGTACGTGAGGCATCAATGATGGGTGTTATTGATGGAGTTACCACCAATCCCAGCCTAATTGCCAAAAGTGGTAGAGGACAAGATGAAGTGATTAAAGAAATTGCTTCAATCGTTGATGGCCCCATTTCAGCGGAAGTTATTGCTACTGATTGGGAGGGCATGATTAAAGAGGGTAAAGAGCTAGCAAAGATTCACGATAATGTGGTTATCAAAGTTCCAATGACTGAAGATGGAATCAAGGCCTGCAAATGGTTTAGCGATAACAATATTAAAACCAACGTAACACTTGTATTTTCTCCAAACCAAGCATTCTTAGCGGCCAAAAATGGGGCGACCTATGTGTCACCATTTGTTGGAAGGCTAGATGATGTCGGTCATGACGGTATGGCAATAATTGATGAAATCCGGACAGTTTTTGATAATTACGGTTACACTACAAAGATACTGGCCGCTTCCATCAGACATAGCACTCATGTTAGAGACTCACTCATGGTAGGCGCAGATGTAGCCACGATACCGTTTAAGGTATTGAAATCATTGTTTAAGCACCCTCTTACAGATGTTGGGCTTGCAAACTTCATTGCTGATTACAATAAGGCCAACAAGAAAGCTTAGTTATTTGCTCAAGTACTGCAATCGTTTAGCCGATATAGATCGTTATGAGGATGACGATCGTTGTATTCTATATCATAGCGCTACTTTTTGGTTGTAAAAATCAAGACACCGCAAAATTAAACTTGGGTAATATCGACCCGCACGACCTTGCCAATCTTAACCTTCGATGGGGAGATTCTAGAATTAGGAATCTCAGTTTAGCTATATCTGAGGATTTTACCTATGAGGAGCAAGAGTTGATAAAAGATATGGCGCTCAAGTGGGATGCAGCACTTCCAACGTATAAGGTTTTTAAATTTCCCACAGATGAAGTTGAAAACAAGTTGTATGAAAAACTGGAAGATTACTTTCTAAAAGATAAAGAATTTGGAGTTTATAAGGCGTACGATTGGTTTACAAATGTAAGCCACAGAGCATTGGCAATTACCCAATTTTTTTATGTTAAAAAAAATGATGGCACCCCTTTTGAGTATCTTGAAATAATTCATGCAGACATTATTGTAAATTTTGAGTATTTCAGCTTTTCGGCAGATCCAGATACTAGGTTTCACTACGATCTACCCTCTGTTATTCTTCATGAGCTGGGACATTTGTTAGGCCTAAAGCATACTGGAGGATCAGCAGATTCAGTTATGGCACCATCGATGAGTATTTTTGCTGCCCAAAGAGAGCTGTATCCATTAGATCAGGCAATGATAGCTATTAATTACGGTCAAGAATATCTCCCAGATTTTACACCTCAGGGCAAAAATGAAAAAATTTACAGAGGTGTAATTGAGCTTACGGATGGTGGCCATTGTCGTATAAGTCGTTTACGATAGATCAATGTATTTAGACCAAAGTAACTACTCTGGGCAGTTAGTTGACATTGCCTACTCTGCACATATTCCACTGCCAGAATATGTGATAGATCTTTGCAGTCAAAATAATTTAACAATAGGGTTTGCAGAATCTGCCACTGGTGGACTAATTTCCTCAATGATTACTGATATTGCCGGAAGCTCGCAAGTATTTAATGGGAGCATCGTTTGTTATTCAAATGCACTAAAGCATGATCTTCTGGGTGTTTCCTATCCTTTAATAGAAAAATATGGAGTTGTAAGTGTTGAAGTGGCAAAAGCTATGGCCTTGGGAGTTAAAAAATGTCTGGATGTAGATATTGCACTGTCTGTAACTGGTCTGGCAGGCCCAGGTGGACCTGGATCTTATGGTCAACCTGTAGGATCTGTCTCCATAGGCTGGGCCTTAAATGATGGAAGAAATAGAGCTGATTCTTTTTGCTTCAACGGAAAAAGATTAGAATTAAAAAAACAATTTTGTACGACAGTATTTTTAAAAGCCATAGAATTATTAATAGGTTATAATGGTTAATCGGAGACTATAAAACTGTGGAAAGTACTGCTACACTCATTTTAGCATTCTTTATTATTGCTGCCAAATTTGTGGTGGTTGGTTGTAAAAAGTTGCGCATGCCCCCAGTTATAGGCCTCATAATGCTAGGATTAACTGCAGGCCATGCAGGCCTTGATCTTGCAAAAACACACGATACAATTTTACAAATTGAATCATTCAGTGAAATTGGTGTCATTATTTTATTATTTTTAGTTGGACTTGAAACAGATATCGGCCAACTAAAAAGCATGGGCAAACATTCACTTTTTATTGCCTGTGCAGGTGTTATAATTCCATTTGTGGCGGGTTTTGGTTTGGCCTATTCTTTCACTGGTCAAGTAGATAGATCTCTTTTGATGGGCTCTATCCTTACTGCAACTTCTGTAAGTGTTTCAGTTTTAACTTTTTCTGATCTTGGCAGATTGGCCTTTGTTGAGGCTAAGATGGTTATAACCTCTGCCATTATAGATGATATTATTGCAATCATTTTACTTTCTGTACTCCTGGGTCTAGTTGGTATTGGCAATCGCTCGTTTGGATTAACTGTGCTCAACATCAGTGGCTATTTTGTAGCGGCCTTTGTGATTGGAATATTTATTGTTCCTCATTTTATACAACTGGCGGCAAATGGAAAAATCCCCAATATTGTGACAGCAGTATCTTTGGGGCTTGTGTTGATCTATGCTTGGACAGCTCACCATGCGGGCCTTGCTTCCATTACCGGTGCATATCTTTGTGGAGTATTTATCGGCAGAACCAGATATCGCGAAACAGTCATGCATGATTCTGAGGTGATTGGTAATACTTTTTTTATCCCAATCTTTTTCATTGCAATTGGCATGCATATTGATATTTCTAGTGTTACGTTTAGCTATTCCTTCCTTTTATTCTTCACGCTATTTACCTTAGTTGGAATTGTCACTAAGGTCTTTGGTTGTGGATTAGTAGCGAAGATGTCTGGCCTAAACTGGAGCCGCTCTTTGATTATTGGTGCAGGGATGGTTCCCCGCGGTGAGGTTGCCTTGGTAATAGTTTCTTTGGCATCGGCGAATGGAAAAAATTTATTAACTGCTTTAGATAAAGCTAGTGTTATTATATTAATTCTATCGAGTACAATTTTAACACCACTACTAATTAGGTGGGGTTTTTACTTTGCTGACAAAGATAAACAGGATGGAAATCAAGTCTGCAATAATGCCTAGAGCTTAACAAATAGGAGTACTTCCCATGCTGCAATTATTTCTTAATAAAAATCTAGTGTACATCAATCCTCCAGTCAAAACGCAAAAAGAGATGTTGGCATTTTTTGCAGAGAAGGCCCTTGCTGAAGGTCACTTAGAAGATAAGGAAATTTTTTATGAGGCACTACTAAATCGTGAAAGTAAGTGTTCAAATATTATTGAGGAATTTGTTGCGATTCCACATGCTAGATCTAGTACAGTAAAGCGCCAGTTTGTGGGAATATGCATTTTTACCGAGTGCTTTCCATATTGTGGTAATCGAAAAAATGAAACTGTAAAAATTGTATTTTGTGTTGGCTCTACAAAAGAAGAGCCTTCTTACTTGGGCCTATTTGCTGATATTTATAGATTGTTAAACAAAGATAATTTCAAAAAAGAACTTTTGAAGGCCAAAATTCCACCAGATGTGCTACTGACAATATCTCAGCATAATATTCAAGAGATTGCATCTAAAACAAAACAGCTAGACCGCCATCAAATAGTGCTAATTTTAAATAAAAAGATTGAAAGCCAAGTACTCTCTTCAATTTTGTTTGAATCCGGGATAAGGTGTTTAACTGAGATTCAATCTGAAAACTATTATTCAAAAAGTTATAAAAAAATACCATTTTTGTGGTCTGCGTCCAAAGCTATAGTGCGTGAGCAGGAAGTATCTAAAACCATTGTAGGCATTGCTGACAGTGAAAACGCTGTCAATACACTATTTCAATTGTTAAAAACAGAAGGTATAGATATGGATGAGCCAGGAATGGGTGCACTCTATATGAGTAAAATTGATACCATATTTGGAGGCATTGATAAAAGCATAGACTTTTAATCTAAGCCTCTCCTCTTTTTTATTATTGCCATTGCTATTTTTTTCACATAGAATCTTATGTCACACAAAGTCATTATTGTGCATAGCGGCCGTGCAGATTATAATGAACCATAAAATGAGGGGAGATATATGTTCAAATCTGCTATGAAGCTTATGCTTTTTTCGATTACTTTATTAGTGTTTGTAAGTTGTGGGAAATTTAAAAAATACAATACACTTCCAAGGGGACGAAGGCCATTTGAGGCCGGAAGTACCAAAACTTTTGAAAAATTATTATCAATGTATGGAAACATTACGACTGTTGCAGGTGCTGGCAATGTTAAAGTAGACTGTGATAAGCCAGGTGGGAACAGTTGGAAACTAGAGTATGGTGGTAAGCCTGCTGTGGAGGCGGAGCTTTCAAGACCACATCATACAATATCTGACGATGAAGGTAACCTCTATATCGCAGATAAGTGTTCAAATGCCGTACATGTTGTAAATAGTAATGGAATTATTTCCACCTTTGCAGGTGCTAATGATTTTGCAGAAACTGAGATTATTGGTCCACGATTAAGTTTACCAAATGGCATATGGTTGAGTAAAGATCACGTTTATATACTAAACTTGGGAAATGGTAGCATTATTCGTGTCGCCAAAGATGATGTTTTAGATTTTAAAGTTCTATTTACAGATCCCTCATTAAGACATGGACGAGGACTCTGGGCCAGTGAAGATGGAGAGACCATTTATTATAGTTCTATGGATAAGTTAAAAAGGTGGACCAGAAGCGATGACAAAATAATTTCTTATGCTGAAGGATTTAAAGAGTTAGGAAATATTGCTGTAAATCCTAAAACCGGTGTGATCTATGCCACTGATAGAGGGGAAATTGATCCAAGTAATGTTAAAAAAAGACGCTTTAGTAAAGTGTATAAAATTAATCCATCAACACCACCTATCAATGTTGCGGGCAAAGAAGTTGCTGGAAGTGGTAAAAGAAGTAATGGAAAAAGCGGCGATAATGCACTAAGCATTGGCCTTGATGAAGTAAGAGGAATCTGGTTTCATCCCCTTGGCGGATATTTTTTAGCAACCCATAGAGGCTCAGATATCTGGTATGTTGATATTGATAATAAGATGTATTTATTTTTAGAAGGATATCGCAAATCTCCTCCACATAATGAAGATGGTAGACATTTTCGAGAAAACTTTGGAAGGTCAACTGATACAAATAGAATATTGGGTCAAAAAGTGGCAGAAATTCGTGCAATTTCCATTGATGATAATCTCAATATTTACATCACGGCAAATGACGCCGGTGTTATTAGAAAGATTGAATGTGTTAAAGATTGTGGTATAAATAAGTAATATTACTTTATTAACAATTTTAAATTCATTAGCGAGTACATCATGGAAAAGATTTGGTACAAAAGCTATCGGGAAGATTTGCATAAAGAGATTGATCCAACAATTTATAACTCAATAGCAGAAATATTTAAGCAAAATTGTGAAAAATATAAAGAGCTGCCTGCATTTCATAACCTTGGTAAGACAATTACCTATGGCGAGTTGGAAATTCTCTCTAAAAAATTCGCCTCATATTTACAAAATAATTTAGGGTTAAAGCAAAATGCTCGAGTTGCAATTATGCTTCCCAATGTTTTACAGTACCCAGTAGCACTATTTGGTATTATATCTGCCGGTATGACTGTGGTGAACGTAAATCCCATGTACTCAGCACGAGAGCTAGAGCATCAGCTTAACGATTCAGGTGCTGAGAGTATTGTGATCTTGTCAAATTCAGCGAATGTTCTAGAAAAGATTATTAAAAATACGGGTGTGAAAAACGTTATTATAACCGATGTAGGTGACCTGCTGAGCTTTCCTAAGTCTATGATTGTTAACTTCTTACTAAGGTATATAAAAAAACTTGTTCCCAAATATAGCTTACCTGAAGCGGTCACTTTTAAAAATGTCTTAGGGCTAGGTAGAGAAGAAGAGTTTAAGACCCCTGTGATAAAGCGAGAAGATACTGCTTTTTTACAGTATACTGGTGGAACTACAGGTGTTGCAAAAGGAGCAGAGCTCACTCACGGAAACATTATTTCAAATATCTTACAGGCAAAGGAATGGATTAAGCCAAGTATTGTAGAAAGAGAAGAGATCATTATAACTCCACTGCCGCTGTACCACATTTTCTCTTTGACTGCTAATTTATTTACATACACATCAATTGGTGGTTTGGTGGTGCTGATAACTGACCCAAGAAACATTAAGGGATTTGTTGGAGAACTGAAAAAATGGAAATTTACTGCACTCACTGGTGTTAATACTTTGTTTAATAAGTTAGTTGCTGACCCAGATTTTGCCCAAGTTGACTTTAGTGCTTTTCGGCTGGCCCTAGGCGGCGGAATGGCAGTACAACAAGATGTTGCACAAAAATGGAAGCAAGTGACGGGTATACCATTAATTGAAGCCTATGGACTATCAGAAACGTCTCCGGCCGTATGCTTAAACCCTTTGGACTTGAAAGAATATAACGGTTCAATTGGACTGCCCATTTCGTCTACTATCCTATCAATAAGAAACGATGAAGGTAAAGAGGTGCCAATAGGTGAGGCTGGAGAGTTATGTGTCCAGGGCCCTCAGGTTATGAAAGGATATTGGAAACGGCCTGATGAGACCAAAAAAGTTATGACTGAAGATGGCTTTTTTAAAACTGGAGATATTGCAATCATCAACGATGATGGATATGTCAAATTAGTTGACCGCAAAAAAGATATGGTGATTGTCTCTGGTTTTAATGTTTATCCAAATGAAGTCGAAGATGTTGTCTGCAAGCATGAAAAAGTTTTTGAATCAGCAGTAGTCGGGGTACCAGATAAAAACAGCGGAGAAGCGGTTAAGTTATTTGTAGTTAAAAAAGATGAGAGTTTAACTCAAGAGGAACTCAAAGAGTATTGTAAAAAAAATCTTGCGGCTTATAAAAGGCCTAGAATTATTGAGTTTCGGCCAGATCTTCCCAAATCAAATGTGGGTAAAATTCTTCGCAAGGAATTGAGGTAGTACCCAAGTTTAATAATCATCTCCGGTTTCACGAACATGTACTCGGGGCCTTGTATCATCATTTACAATATAACTGGCAATTACTTCAGCGATGATAATCTCGTGATCTCCTGGGATTGTTTTTGATACATATTTACAGTCCAATACAGACTTGACGTTTTCTAAAATTATTCCACCATCATCAGATACTTTATGATTTAACTTTATAAAGGGGTTATCATCTTCGCTATACCCGCGTACAAAATGTTGTAAAAAATCGGACTCATTCTCTCCAACAATATTCACCGAAAATGTTTCACCTGAGATAATATCTTGGTAGCCAGACCTGGACGGTTTTATAGCTACTGCAATCAAAAGAGGTTTAAAAGAGATCTGCTGTAGCCAGCTTGCTAAGTATCCATCAATGCTGCCAGACTTTGTGTTTTTGGCACAGACCACAAATAGGCCAGAGGGAATGTGACCAACAGGTATAACCTTGTCGACTTTTCTCATCGGTTTTCTCCCAAATGTTAAATATTTTAATAAAACTTTTATATACTGCTTTGATACACTTTGTTAAACTTTTAGTCTACATTTTACTTACAAACTTTTTAAAGCAAAGGGAGTTCTTATGAAATTGTTAATATCGATAACAATAATGTTTTTAAGTTTAGGCCTTATGGCAAAAGAGCCTGGATTTTCAACTGGAAATACTTTTACAAGAACTCAATTAGATGGCTATGTTACAGTTAGGTGTCAAGGGAACTCAGAAGGTCATCGCTGTAGAGAGGTTTTGTGGAGCCCAGCAGTTTATGCATACTTTGAAATGGAGCCAGGAGTAGATGCGGATAAAGTAATCTTAAATGCCATTCATGAAGATGGATCAACCCGCGATAAAAAGTCAAAATTTAAAAAAGATATCGGAAGAAGTAAAAAAAGATTTAATCTTGGTGTTTGGTCTTTATTTCAAAGACCTCTGTTAGAGGGTGGAAAAAACATTATTGAATACACTTTATTAAAGCGCAAAAAGGTAGTTCTTACTGGATCATTTGAAGTTTATGTACGCACAGCTGAAGGTAGATATTGTGATTCAGAATATCGCTATTTCAATGATTGCAGTAGTTCTCAGGTAGTTTGTCGCGACTATTTTCGCCGCCATAATTACTGTAGGTAGACGTTAAAGTATTCTATCGGACAGAATATGTAGTAGATCAGCAATAAAAACACCGATAAGGGCACTTATTGACCAAGCTTTGTGAGTTGTAACAAAACTTGCAAAGCTTTCTAAAAAGTACTTAGAAGTCTCTGTCGTCTGTACACTGACTTGCATAAAATCCAAGTTACTAAAAAATCCTGAAGTGATAAATTTCCAACTCATAAAGTACAAAAATAGTACTATGTAAAAAAAAATGATTACAGCTATCATTCTGGTTACAGTACCAAACAGAGTATGAGAAACTCCTCGGTGTTTAAAAAAAGGTGCATAACAAATACGCAGTGGAAGGGTTAAAATGCCTTTGAAGGAGAGGATTTTGCTTTGATTTATAATGTCTGCATCGGGATTAAACCATCTTGTTGCAACAGCATAACAGGTGCAGCCTATAATGATTGTTGAAACATTGGGGTAAAAAAAATATCCAAAAATGGCCAGTGGAATCAGTAGGGTGAAATTTATCTTTATATGAACTTTACTCTTTGGCATCTTTATCTCTGAATTAGAATGCCTCAATTAAATTGACTTTTCAAGTGGATAAAACTTAAATTTATGGGTGCTTGCTTTTTGTCCAGTAGTACTTAAACAGGTCCATGAAATAACCGTTATAATAGTTATTGTCACTGAGTCCGATGGCATGTTCGATGCTACTTCTATCAAGGCTAAAGCGGTCTGCATTGGTAACAATTAAAATGGCATTGCGATCAGGTGTCATCTCTAACATGCTATTGTACCACTGTCTTTCGGTAAGAGGTTTGTCAAAAACAGGGTCGATGGCCCACCATCCTTTTTTATCTGACTTAATGATAGTGGTTACATGAAATCCCCACTCACCTTGCTCATTTCTTTCCACGTAGTCCCAGAGCTTTAAATCAGCTCTTTGGTGGGGCTTTAGGTCGCCGATAACCCAAAGTTTCAAAACTCTATTTTGATCAACGCCGCGCTGCGCTGCCTCCATGTTTACTGCTACTGCACGCCCAAAACAGAAGCCATTTTCACAATTTGGGTCATACTTTTTTAAAGCACCAAGCCCTGCGACAGGGTTTTGGGCCACATTATCATAGATTAATTGCGCTGTTTCTTTAGAGATTCCCTCCAAGTTGTTTGGATGGGACATGAATGGAGTATTTGCAATCATATCTTTTAACAGAGCATTATTTCTGTCTCGAGTGACCTTTGGAGGGAATTCTGTTACTAGCCACAAATTGTCCATTGATGCAGTAACAAAGCGGTTAAGAGGGGCAAAGCAAGCTGAATCAAAATCTGGTTGTGTAGCGAATGAATTAATTTGAATCGCAAAACAAATTGTAAATAGTAAAATACGTGCTGTCATAACAAATGCCTTTCATAAGTTTGTAAATAATTTAACTAAAGGCAGAGATAGCAAAAATGTAGATGAAAAGATTGAAAATAAATAGGGCTAAGTAATAATTACATAGGAGTTGTAGGAATAAAGTAGCTAGTGTATAGGTCATTTTTTATCTTTATTTGGGTTTGTAAATGAATAATGCATTCATTGTTATTTTAATTGTTTGTTTAGGGTCTTGCGGTATTTTTGCAGCTGAGACAGTATCACTAAAAAAGCAATCTTCTATTGTTGGAGTACTGGGTGATCTTGAAGGGAATTGGGAGAGATTTGAAGACTTTCTTCGAAATGGAGATATCTTTGAAATGGATGCCAAAGGCGAAATAACATTAAAACCCGGAAGGAAGTTTGTTTTTTTAGGAGACGCAGTTGATCGAGGAAAAGGTAGTCTCAAAGTTGTAGAAACACTGGTGCAACTAAAGGAGAAATACCCCGATGATGTGACCATTATTCTAGGTAATCACGATATCACTAAAATGAGAATTCTTGATGAGCTCTCTGATGAGAAAATGGCCGAAGTACCCAAAGCCATGTATGGATATGTTCGACAGATGATGAAAAGAAGAGGTCGCACTATTACACAGAGCCAGTTTGAAAGACACTTGCCACAATTTAACACTAAAGTGAACAGATTAAAATGGCTTCTGGCTCAAACCATGGGAGCACCAAAGGCATTTGAACTCCGTAAGATGGAGCTTAAAAAACTAAATCCAGCAGAGCTTCTTATCGAAGATGAATTGGTAGTTTTAAGCTATATTGACGAGCTATCTGAAGGTGGCAATTTTAGAAAGTTTTTATCATATGGCCAGCTGGCAGCGGTTGTCGATAACACACTTTATACTCATGGAGCGATAACAAAACAAAATTATGGGCATATTCCAGGACGTAGCGAGACAATTATTGATTTAAATCAATGGATAAAAGAGCTAAATGGGTGGTTTAAAAGTGAAGTTCACAAATGGCAGCGAGGGGCTAGCGCGACTCATCTTTTGAAGTATGTAACACCTAATTCTTCTGATTATTCAAATAATGAATCAGTCACATTTGCTCGCTTTTTTGATAACAAGGGTAATTATAAACAACTGCCCGAAGCAATAATCCGTTCACTTAAAAAGTATATAGCAAGAATTGTCGTTGGACATACACCTATTGGTGAAGTACCAGTACTAATTAGAGAGGATGGAATAGAGCTATTGGCCGCAGATACATCTGGAGCTAAAAATCCAGCAATGAACTCCAAAATACTAATACAAGAGCAAGTTGTTTCACTAGAAAAACAGATGCCCAATGGACGTAAGTTTCAGATGGTTGCAAGACTAGGAGATAACGAATCGCCATTTGGAAAACTTGCAACAAATGATTTTAGAATAATTGGAACTTTGGATAATGATTCCTACTTGCTGCATAATAACGTTAACAGATATGAAGAATATGTTAATATATACAAAAAAGTTTCACCACCTGATTTACAATTTAAAAAAACTGCACAAGCTTCTTTGAGCAAGCAGGTGGGCTGTGTACATGCGGCTTCAGCGCTGTTGTAAATGTTTTGTTAACTACCTTAATATAAATTTTACATGCACAATTTTTTTACTTGTTCATCCGTAATCGATTAGCTAGAACCACCCCACAATTTTAAAAATATCTTAAGGATTAAACAGGTTTTTGCTGGGGTTTTTTATGAAGTCAAGATTAGTCGTAATCATTTTATTTGTTGTCAATTTATTCATTACTACAAATTTAACTCATGCTTCTGTGATATGTGCCAGAGGTGCTAGTAGTATAGTTTCGGGATCAACGAGCACCCAGAGAGTTAGTTACAAAGAACTTGTCACCTCCCCGTATAAGCTAAGATTAAAGGCACCAGATGGCAGAGAAGTAGAATTAAGTTCTGCCAATTACCTTTTAAACAATGATGGTTCGGCAAAAGCATACATTAAAGATTTTGTTGCAGGTCTTTTAACAAGAAGCCCACAACAAAATCAAACACTCTTTCAAAAGATGGCCAAAGAGCATGGCCTTCGCGAGATGACTTTTAAAGTTAAAGATAAAACGACCGGTAAATACGATAAAATCTTCACTGTTTCATTTAATGGTGTGGCACCGATTACAAAACAATATTACGATGAATTAATTGGCTCTACCGCTCCAATGATGCAAGCAATGAGGGATTTATTACAAAGAATTTACTCAAGTAATGCACCTACGGCCCAAAACCTTGGGATTGCTGGTCTTCCAAAGGATGTACAAGACCTCTTTTTAAGAGTCATAAATGAAACTATTTATCTAGAGAAAAAACTTCGCGATCCAAGGATGAAAGATTATCCCTTCCTCCCCGTTGCAGGGTTTGACGCTGCTGTTGGTAACCTCGATAAAATGAAGCCTGTTTTTTATGAAGTAAATGACTCTACTCCCAGTGGGCTCTCAAACCAGATCCAATTGATGGATGTGTTCCGTCAACAAGCACCAGAATTGTTTAGCAAAATTGAAGGGCAGATACCTGCAGACAAAACATTTAAATTATTAAAAGCGGCAATTGATGATAATGCAAAAGCTTGGACTGGAAGATCTGATGGCATCTCAGTTGTTATCTCTCCGGGAATTTTCAATGGTGCACACCCCGATGTTGCCTCTATCGCTCAGTTTTCAGGAATGCCTCTAGTAAGGGTTCAAGATTTATATACAGATGTTGCAGGCAACATTCGCTTAAATATTGGTAAAAATAAAGATAACCCAGTTGTTACAGGTGTCTATAATAGGATGGAGACATCTTTTTTGCTGCAGTCAAATAAGCGAGGTGTTCCACTTATTAGCCCATACTATGAGGATAATGTGGAAGTAGGAAGACGCCTAGGGGTAGATTTACGTCCTGGAGTAATTTATCGATTTAAATATGATGCCCAAGAAGAAATTATTGGAGTAGAGCTAGATGCACAGGGGCGACCATTGTTGGAAGAAACTTTTGAAAAGATGGGAGTTGATCCACAAAGACCCAGCAGCACTCCCGGTGAATTGATCGATGCGGTATTAGACAAGAAACTTTTTGTTAGTAATGTCGGTGGACGCGTTTTAGATGATAAGAGACTTTTTCAAGCAATGGCAGAGCATATTGCACCAAAGTATGTAAAAGATGGAAGGGCGGTTGCTGGACCTCCACGGACACTTAAAAGAGATGAATACGAGGCATTTTATAAAAGTGATAATTTAAAAGGTTACGTAGTTAAAGCACCTGATATGTCAGGAGGAGACGGAATTTATCTCATGGTAAATTTAACTCCCCAAAAACAACAAGAAGTTGTTAAGATGGTACAACTTAATCCTGATCGTTATATCATACAAGAGTTTGCAGATGTATCTGTAATTACAAGACCAGAAGTTAGTCAGTCTGGTGAGGTTGTAATGGGCACCGGTGCCTTAGATTGGAGAGTATTTCCTGTACAGTTTGCTGATGGGACGGTAGATGCTGGGACGAACTCACTTTTAATCAGAACTGCAGGTGAAGGCAGTGCTTCTACTAACACCTCACAAGGTGGTGGATATGGGTTGGGACTTGTTCTTGAGGAGTTGCCAAGCAATAAAAACTTAGGTCGCAAATCGATGATTCCAAATGCAAAGAAACACTCGTATGTTGGTATGTCAAGGCAGAATGAAGTTTCAGAATTTGTTGAGCAATTAAACTTTCTTACAGATATGACTGCTCCTGGTAATAATGTGAAAGTGTTAAAAGAAACAGTTGAAACGCTAGTAAATTTAAACAGAAGTGTGATGGACCTATTTGGAAGAGACCTTTCCTACTTCATGACAGTCAGTAGAAACTTCCAAGATGGTCAATTAACTCGTCAGGAATATCATCAGCAAATTTTAGACTTTAGATCAAAGTTGCAAAAAGGAGATTTTGCGGTTGATGGTCTAGATGCAAGAGTTAAAAGTACATTGGCAAAATATAAGAGCGTAGATTATGTGACATTTTCGCGCATTCAAAGAGAAAATGTACAGGCCTTTGCCAAACAAGTAAACTTTTTCGATGAGCTGACTCAGGCAAATAATGAAATAGAGATTTTAGACACAACTTTTGGCTACTACTTTGATCTTGCAAAAAACATGGTAGGCCTTGTAGATCAAAAGACACTTGATGCATTTGAAAGTGCCATCACAGGATACCAAAGTGGACAACTCTCAAGGCAAACCCTACGCCTAGAAGTTTTACGTTTGAGAAAAGCATTGAGGACACAAGACTACAGTGTTGAGGGCCTAGATCAGTTGATGAGTCAAACTTTAAAGTTAAAAAAAAAACACCTTTTTTAGATAGAACAAGCCGCTCATTCATTGCTGCCAACTTTGATACGGTAGCTACCTCAACACCACTGCCCAACCGTGAACTTCTAAGAGAAGGCATCGCCAGTGGCAACCCATATAAACTTTATGAAGTAGCAACACTTGAGGTCGTAAATAATAAATTTGCAGCAGAGATTCTTACGGAGTTAAAAGGATTTAAAGGTGAGATTAGAACTGCAGTCATTGAAACACCATCAACGTCAAGCTTGTTTAAAAATGGTATATCAAGCTTTAGAGTGACTGAAGATGGAAGACCCATAATTACAATTGATAAAACAAACACAAACCTTTACTCCTCACTTGCACACGAATATGAACACTTTAAGTATTGGAAACAGTGGGTGTTAAAATATCAAAACTTAGGTGAGGATTTATCTTCAGCTAAAAGACTTGCAAACTATAAGGTTTTTGAAACAGACAAGCGTTTTATTTCTGAACAACTGGCAGTAGAAGCAGAAATTAGAATGGATATGAGTCTCTCCAAATCATTCTTAAAAGACAAAGTAACCATTCGATCCATTGAAGAGTCATTTGATGACGGCCTCTACTCAAGACGTCTATACCCCTACAGTGAAGCTATACGCGATATTTTACACAAAGAAAAATGGAGTAGCACACCAATAGATTGGACTCTACTTAAAAAATATCTAGATGAATCCATAGCATATGTCAAAGAACATTCCGATGAAGAGCTAGATGCCCAAGCTGTATTTTCTAGAATATGCACACCAAGCAGAGAAGATCAATTCAGGACAGATCAAACATTTGATCGCCTCAAACAAATATATAACTGGCACACCACTGCATCAGTCATGATCAACCAACAACAATAATTTCTCCTAAAAGGTTCTAAAAGGTTCCAGGTTCCTAAAAGGGACGCATAGCGTCCCCTTTAGGAACCTGGAACCTTTTCCGAACCTTTTCCATTTAGGAACCTGTAACCTTTTCCCAGCATATACATTAATTTGTGCATTAGAGTTTTAACCATTGGCCTCTCCAAATGAAATAAAATTCATAAGATGAATATAAAAAAATCTAATCAAGGCATTTAACGCAATTTTTGAGCTATGGATTTAATATGCAAGAGAGCATTTTGGCACATTTAATTTCAATATATTGGACCAAGATGTTTTGATTACTTTTTAACTTAAATGTATAAATAGTTGTTATATGTAAAATATTAGACAGGTCTAGGGTGAAGGAAATAATCTTTGATGAAAAAATTTATGAATATTTCTAAAATTTATAACAGAGCAATTATCTAGCGAAGATATTTCTTCATCTCCCGAATAGACAATAGTTCCTTCTTTTACTCGTTCTCCTCCCCACTTTTGAAGTAACTTAATTGTTTTACAAAATTGTGGAGAGTATGTAGATGAAGACTTTATTTCAACCGGAAATAAATAACTTGAATTTGTAAATATAAGGTCAACTTCATTTCCTGTATTGTCTCGGAAAAAATAAAGGTTATGATCTAGGCCTTTATTAAATTGATGCTTTATGAATTCAAGAACGACTAAGTTTTCAAACAATTGCCCACGAAGTGGATCTCTAGAAAGTTGGTTTAAGTCATTAATGCCAAGTAGGTAAGTGGCAAGACCTGGGTCGACGAAATATATTTTAGGTGATTTTACAATTCGTTTATTAAAGTTGTTAAAATAAGGTGTGATTTTAAAAATGATAAATGTTGTCTCTAAAACAGACAGCCAATGCTTTACGGTGTGGTTTGAAACTCCAAGCTCATTACCGATAGATGTTGCATTGAGAAGTTGTCCAACTCTTGCTGCTACCATTTTCATAAAACGTTGAAATAGATCCAAATCCTTAATGTTTAGCACCTGTCTTAAATCTTTTTCAATGTATGTCTCTAGGTAATTTCTGTAAGCTTTGGTAGGATTTTGCTTTTTATCATAAATACGTGGAAAGCCTCCTTTGTAAAGATAGTTATTTGTATCTTTATATTCAATAGACACCTTAGATAGTTCGTTAATAGAAAATGGCAGCAGCTTTAAAATGGCGGTTCGACCAGCAAGAGATTGAGCAACATTTTCAATCATTGTTAGTTGGTTGCTTCCAGTTAGAATAAACTGTCCTTCCTTGTTTTGCTCATCAACTAAAACTTGTATATACGATAGGAGTGTTGGTACTCTTTGAATCTCATCAAAAATTGCTCCATTTTTGTATTTCTCTAAAAAGCTGTTTGGATCACTTTGTGCCATTAACCTAACATCCGGCTTTTCCAAGTTAACATAGGCAAGTTTAGGAAAGCTGTGTCTTGCCAGTGTAGTCTTGCCAGACTGTCTAGGCCCCGTGATTGTAACTATTGGATATTCCTTAAACATCTGCTTGAGCTCAGACTCAAGATTACGTGGAATCATAATAAACTCCTTTACATAATGGAAGTATAACTTCCAATTTGTAAGGTCGCAACCATGAAAATTATCCGTAATAGTGGTAACTTGCTATGAGATGATATTGAGAAGTCTTGATACATCAGATTTTTTGGCCAGAGGAAATCTTTCACCCTCTGAAGGATTATCCACAATTTTCCAATCTCTTTGTTTTTCCTTAGGCACAACTTTGTCAGTATTTTTTACGATTTGTTTATTGATCTTGGAAATTTCATCTGCTTTCTGGGCCACTTCGGCCCTTAAGTTTTTAATTTCACTCAAGATAGACTTATTGACTTTAGATATGGCCCCAACTGTATAGACTGACACGGTAGTACCTCCAGATACAAAAACTACACTAATAAGCTTATCGGGCGAGAATTAAAATACTTGAGGCAAGGACTCGGGCTTAATGTAAGCTTGGAACTATTATCTTGAAAAAGAGTAAACCGCCATTATCATATAAAACTATGAAAAATCTAATCAACTCACTACCATTCATTTTCATTTTTTGGTTTTTACTATTTTTAAATACTGTGACCTATGGATCTGACACTCCAATTTTTAGCTCTAAATCGGTGTTTCATCCGGTCGTATCTAAAAATGGAATGGTCTCTTCTCAGCAGAGCTTAGCGAGTCTTGAAGGGCTGAAAGTACTAAAAAATGGGGGAAATGCCATCGATGCTGCAGTTACTATGGCATTTACTTTAGCAGTAACTTTGCCCAGGGCCGGCAATCTCGGCGGTGGCGGTTTTATGCTCGTCTATTTGGCCAAAAAAGATGAAGTACTTGCCATCGATTATCGAGAGAAAGCACCACTTAAAGCTGATAAAGATATGTTTTTAAATGATGAAGGCGAGGTTGATAAGCAACTTTCGCGCTCTTCATTTTTGGCAGTAGGGGTTCCAGGAACCGTGGCAGGTATGGCACTTGCCTTAAAAAGATACGGGAGCATTTCATTAAAACGGGCCCTTGCACCGGCCATAAGCTATGCAAAACAAGGTTTTATTGTCGACAATGATTTAGCAGGCTCTCTAAAAAGTGCTTTCAAAGAGATGTCAAAAGATGAGGCTTCTTTTAAAGTTTTTTATAAACCTGATGGCAGCTTTTATAAAGCAGGAGATCGGTTATATCAGAGACAACTTGGCAGGACCTTGCAAGGTCTGGCAATAAACGGTGCACGTGAGTTTTATCAGGGATGGATAGCGAGGTTAATTGTAAAGAGTATGAAAAAAAATGGGGGAATTATTACTCTGGCCGATTTAGAGCAGTATTCTCCTAAAATCAGAATGCCAATTCACGGAAACTACCGTGGTTTTGAGATCTATAGCATGTCTCCACCTAGCTCTGGTGGTATACACATTATTCAGATGCTTAATATGTTAGAAAATTATCCCAAGGGATTTTGGGGGCACAACTCTGCCAAGACTATCCATTTGATGGCCGAGGTAATGAAACGTGCCTATGCTGATAGATCGAAATACTTAGGGGATGTGGATTTTGTACCAGTCCCAGTAAGTGGCCTTACTTCCAAAAAGTATGGCAAACAACTTTTGAAATTGATTAACTTGAAAAAATCAACTCCCAGTCAAAAAATTTCTCCGGCCAATCCTCTTCCCTATGAGAGCAATGAAACCACTCATTTTTCAGTTGTTGATAAGTTTGGCAACGCAGTTTCTAACACCTATACTCTCAACTTTTCATATGGGGCCAAAAAAATGGTTCCTGGAACTGGCATTTTACTAAATAATCAAATGGATGACTTTTCTGCAAAGCCTGGAGTGGCCAACGCTTACGGATTGATTGGTGGTAAGCTCAATGCGATTGAAGCCAAAAAGCGGATGTTAAGTTCCATGTCGCCTACCATCGTGATTAAAGATAAAAAGGCCTTTTTAGTTACGGGAAGTCCTGGTGGAAGCAGAATTATTACGACTACCCTTCAGCTGTTATTAAATGTCATTGATCATGATATGAATATTGCAGAAGCAACAAATGCTTTTAGGATTCATCACCAATGGTTTCCAGATGAGCTTAGGGTTGAGAAGGGACTTGGAGTTGATACCATAGAAATCTTAAAAACTTTCGGTCATAAAGTGGAAGTTAAAAATGCTATGGGTAGCACTCAAAGTATTATGTATAAGGATGGCTTTTTATATGGCTCTTCAGATCCAAGACGTGCAGGTGCACAAACTATAGGCCATTAAGAAATTTTTGTGAGACATATTCCGGCCCACGATAATCCTCCGCCCACTGCGTGTATAACAAGGTTATCTCCAACTGCATACTTATGATCTGGGCGATTTATCCACTGCCAGTAATTGATAAAGACTGTCGGGCAGCCCATATTTCCATAATCTTTAAAGTTTAAAGCAATGGCTTCATCCGGGATATTTTGACTTTTGGCAAATAGTTTATTTTTGGTTCCATCCACCTGGTGAGCAATATAGTGGTTTATTTGGTCTCCTGAAACACCGGAGAGCTCCAGAAGTTCTTTAAGTGAGTTTTGCCAATAAAATGCCATTTTCTCCAAAGCATCACTTTTATCATCAAATGAAAAAACATAGTCATCTGGATTATAATTGTTAATATCCACAGGATAGGTTCCTTTGACCAAGATGCTTCTGAAGTATTTGGGATCTGTTCCGTGGACAATTCCTCTTACCTGCCAGTCATTAGAGGCCCGAAGGATCATGGCACATGCTCCATCACCAGTTGCAGCTGACATTTGCAGGGCATGTGGATTTGCAAACTTGGTCAGTGTTTCAGTACATACTAAAACCCCAGTTTTTGCCCCGAGATTAAACCAGTCTAGGGCCTGCATAAGACCCAAAACCCCTGTTGAACATCCAGACTTTATATCCCAACAGCTGGCATTTTTAAAACCTAAGTCCCCTGATAAAAGTGCACTAGTGCACACCGATGGCATGGGATTTGAGATTCCTGCTAAAATGACAAATTCTGCTTCTTCTAAAATAGAGGGGTTTTCTTTGATTAATTTCTCCAGGGCCTCCTGGGCCAAATGTGTAGAATGTACGTTTGGTGGGCTATGGTAGCGCCTGTGTATTCCCATTTTTTTGGCAATAAATTGAATCAGCCTCTCATCACTTTTGCCGTCTCTGGCCATCTTTAAGATATCTTCATTGTAAACAGGGTTAAGTTTGTCAAAATCACAGGTGGTGATTTTGTCTATTGTGATACCTGTTTTATATTGTTTTCCCTTAATCATGGCAGACCTCACTTTATAAGTAATACTAATTACGTACATTGTAGCAATATAAAGTATATCATTAAATGAAATATTGCATTGTGAATTAGAATACACTGTGATATAAATTTGCGCTATGAGTACAAAAATACCACCCAAAGTTGTAGAGAGATTACTTTTATATCGCCAGATATTAAGAAGAATACAAAATACTGGCGGTGAGTTTATATTTTCTCATGAATTAGCATCAATTGCTCGGGCTTCATCTGCCCAAGTTCGCAGAGATCTTATGATGCTAAAGCACTCAGGAACTCCCCAACGCGGCTATAATATTCGGATGATCTTGGATGAGATTGGTTCTATCGTAGACACCAAAGATGGTCAGAATGTAGCTTTGGTTGGTGTTGGTAACCTTGGACGTGCCATTATTTCTTATTTTTCCACTAGAAAGCCAAAATTAAAAGTGATTGCCGCCTTTGATGTAGATGAACAATTGATTGGAACCGAAATTTATGGTTGCCCCTGCCATCACATCACCGATCTTGGTGATATCGCCAAAGAAGAAAATATCAGAGTTGGGATTATTGCTGTACCAGGTAAGATTGCCCAAGACGTTGCTGATATTCTAGTTGAAGCTGGTGTTAATGGGGTAGTTAATTTTGCTCCACAAAGGATTCATGTACCTTCAGATGTCTTTTTGGAAAACGTAGATATTACGATAGCTATTGAAAAAGCTGCCTATTTTGCCATAAAGTAACCAATTTTTAAGTATCTTCACCCATGACAATAAACTTGTACTGTTGAAAACCCGCGGCGGCGCAGGTATACATCAGTTTTTTGATATAGCTATATTTGAGAGATTTATCTATAACAAAATTAATTCTTCCGGTGAACTTTTGTGCCTCTGGAGAAGACTTTTGAACCTGCTTGATGACCTCTTTTCTTTTAACTAATTCGTTGTATAGAGAAATTATCCTTCTTCTGCCATGATCATAAACTTTTGGAGGTAAGTTTTTAGTATCTAGGATTACTTTATCTTCAACCCAAATCTTTGAAGGTGACACCTGAACGATGATACCCGAAGTATTGATCGATGATGAAGCCGAAATGGGAAGGGTAACCCCTTGAGGTATATTGATAAAAATCCCAGATGAGTTATAACTTTTTAGAAGAAAAACTAACATTATTACCAAAATGTCTAGCAGGGAGGTGATATCAAGCTCCATTGCCCCCTTGTTTCTTCTTCGACCTCGGTGTCTAATTGAACGTTGTAAACGCATAATTTTTCCTAACTTCCAATGTTTCCAAAGACAATCTTGCTAAAAAGGTCTTTTATTCGAACATCGAGACCATCTTTGTCTTTTTGATAAATCGCTTCGTCAGTATTACTTAGAGTGCGAACGCTATCCATAACCTTTACTAGCTCTTCATATTTAATATCTACGATGGGTTCAACAATAATACTTTTTTCTCTGACGTGTCTTTTTTTAAGTTTAATAAGGTAGTCGTGCAGAGACAAAAGGTCATATTGTCCATTTATCATGCGACCAAACCGCTTAACATAGGTGCTTGGAACTCCAGTGTAGACTTTTATATCGTTGGCAGTTAGCTTTAGCGTCAATGCCAGTGGTGGTTTTTTGCTCTTAGGTGGTGGCTGATTTGAAACGATAGGTATATCACTTGAGATTTCAAATATTTTAGTAAAGTTTGCTGACATCAAAAGAAAGAAAATGAAAATAAATACAGCATCTAAAATGGGTATCAGATTGGGGGCCGATATTTTATGTTTCTTTTTCTTTCTGCTTGGTACCCGGTACATGTTCTAACCATCCTTGTTTTTTCTAGTACCAATTAAATCCATTAATTTGACTGAAAACTCATCTATCTCGTTGACGATCTTTTCTGCCTTGCCGGATAAGTAGGTGTGTAGCACCATAATGGTAATTGCTGATAGTAGACCCAAATAGGTTGTATTCATCGCTTTTGAAATCCCTAAGCTTAGAAGTTGTGCTTTTTGGGCAGGATCGGCCGATGAAACTGCTGCAAATGATTGGATCAGCCCTTGAATTGTTCCAAGCAGTCCAAACAAAGTGGATATGGTGGCAAATAACTGTAAATAATTAAGCCTTGCCTCTAGTTTTGGTATTACTTCAAGTGCAGTAGCATCAATAGCATTTTGTATTTGATCGGGAGATGAAGTGGAGCGTTTTAGACCACTTTTTAGAACTCTTGGCAGTGAGGCCAAAGTACCCGAGCAAGTTCTAATTGCACCCTGAATGTCATTTGATAGGATGTACCGCTGCAGTTCATTCATAAATGATGGGCCATCAATATCAAAGCGAAAAGATAATTTAATGAAACGCTCTAGCGAAATAGCAACTCCGAGGGCCCAGATTAAAAGTATAATCCACATAAATACTCCACCTTCTTGTAAAAAGGCAGCGAGTGAATTGACGACTGAGACTACTTGTGTTCCTTCCATGGATTAATTCCTTGTTAGATAAATAAACTATAAACCTATAATAATAATTGTAGTGGAAAATGGGTATAAGATATGATTTTTATTACATAGGAACTTCTTTCCTACCCCTGAAATAGATTTTTCTCAATGCACTCAATAATAATGTGGATTAGTTTAATATGAACTTCTTGTATTCGGTCTGAAGTGGGCCATGGAACGATTAGAGGATAATCAACTAGATTTTTTAATTTTCCACCATCGTTGCCAAGAAGCCCTACAACTTTCATCTGTTTTGTTTTGGCTGCCTTTGCTGCAGCAATTACATTGGGTGAATTTCCGCTGGTCGAGATCAAAAGCAGCGCATCCCCTGTTTTTGCAACTCCTTCGATGTAACGAGAAAAAATGTACTCGTACCCGTAATCATTTGCAGTACAGCTGATATGACATGGATCACTGATACTAATTGCAGACAAAGGGCGACGATCTTGCTTGAATCTGCCAGTTAGCTCCTCAGCAAAATGCATGGCATCCGCCATTGAACCACCATTGCCGCAACTAAAAATGGAGCCATCTTGCTTTAAAACTTCTGTAAAACAAGAGACTACTTCGCCAATAACTTCAATATTGCTTTGGTTGCCCATGAAGTTATCCAATACATTCTTTGCGTCAGTAAATGATTTTAAAATGTGGTCAGTCATATATCTATAAATTGTCAGGGGGAACCTATAAAAGCCCTTCGAGCGTATTTACAATTTCCGCTTTTGGTTGTGCTCCAACTAAAGTTTTTGTAGCTTCGCCACCTTTGAAAAATATCATAGTTGGAATTCCACGGATGCCAAACTGTTGTGCTAAATCGTTATTTTCATCAACATTAACTTTCACTATGGAAACTTTGTCTCCCAACTCACCAGCTATTTCTTCTAGAATAGGGGTTAAGGAACGACAAGGACCACACCACTCAGCCCAGAAATCGACCAGCACAGGCTTATCAGATTTTTTCACTTCTGTATCAAAATTCGCTTTGGTAATCTCTGTCAATGTACCCATTTTTTTCTCCTTACTTTGAGGGTATGTAAATCATATATGAAATGATCGCTAGATTATATTTTTTTAAGACAGCACTCGCAAGCGTTTTTATATAATTTCACATAATGGTGCCCAGCGTCTTCGGTGAAAAATATTCCACCTTACTCGACTTATAACGTTGCTATAGAATTAATTCTATGTAATTATCCTGTGGACACTAACCATGAGCTTGTTGATGCTAGCGCCGGAGGCGCGTAATGAAGCATAGAAAATACTTTTTGAGATCGCCAATTCGCACAGCGAAAATAACGCGCTTGATTGCAAAGGCAGTCGATCTGTTGATTGTCGGTACTTTGGGAATATTGCTATATCCGCTCGGAATTATTTTGGGCATATTATATATGGTAGTTTGTGACTCTCTTCAAAAAGGCCAGTCCATTGGAAAAAAGTTTGTTGGCATGGCAGTAATATCTTTAGAAGATGGAACTCCTTGTTCAATTAAACAGTCTGCAATAAGAAACATGCCAATTATTATCCCACTTGCATTTGCTATCTTTCCCATATGGGGCTGGATTTTTGCTGCCTTAATAGGGGCACCACTGATTTTGATGGAAGTATATTTACTATTTTCTCTGGATTCTGGGTATCGCCTTGGTGACGTTATGGCAGACACCTCAGTTATGGCCAATGACGGCAAAGGGAATGTGATTACCACCAAGCCATCAACTAGTTGGTTTACTCGAACTACACAAAATTTTTCCGCAAAAAATGTGACAAAATAATTTATATTGGAGGTGCATGTTGCACAAACGCCTTATAGTTGTCGATCTAAGTGGATTTATCTTTCGTGCATTCTATGCGATCAGACCACTTCACTCCCCTGAAGGGGCACCTGTCAATGCAGTTCATGGTGTATTATCCATGCTACTTAAGTTACTCAGCTCATATAGGCCGACTCATATTTTAATGGCAAAAGACAGTCGTGATAAAGTCAACTTTAGAAAGCAAATATATGATGGGTATAAAGCAAACAGACAAGCAATGCCGGAGGATTTGATTCCTCAATTCGATCTTATTGATAACATGTTGACCAAGATGCGCTTTCCCAGCGTCACTATGCCAGGATATGAAGCAGATGATGTTATCGGCAGTGTCGTCAAACAATTTACAGACGACTTTGAGGAGATATTAATAGCCTCTGGTGACAAAGACCTCATGCAGTTTGTTGATGATAAAGTTAAGATGCTTGATACCATGAAAGATAAATTATATGGTCGACAAGAAGTTTTTGAGAAGATGGGGGTGTGGCCAGAGCAGATTGTAGACTATCTATCAATTTTAGGTGACTCTTCCGATAACATTCCGGGGATGAAGGGCATTGGAGCGAAGGGAGCGTCTAAACTGTTAGGGGAGCATGGCACTTTACAAAAATGTATCGAGCTAAAAGAAACCTATACTTCCAAGAGATTAAAAAATGCCTTCTTAAACTTTACCGAAGATGCCATTCTCTCTAAAAAGTTAGTTGAAATTATTATAGACCTCGATTTGGGCGTGAATGTTGATGATGTCGCATATTCATTTTCCCCATCGTCAGAATTAATCGAGTTTCTAACCACGTTAGGATTTAGGTCAACTGTTAAAAAGATTAAAGAGATTTCCTATATAGACCATCAATGCACTCAACAAGAGGAAGAACCAAACTCTGCTGCTTTGATGTTAAGCCATAAAGTGGTTAGCTCACAGGAGGAGTTTAAAAGTCTCTTAAACTCAGTAGAACAGAGTCAATTGATTGCTTTGCACTTTGAGTATGACAGTAGAGTTATATACAAGCGCAAAATAATTTCGATTTCTCTAAGCTTTGATGGAACAAACACTTTCTATCTGCCATTTCTCCATCAGGGAGATCTGTTAAGTACTGATGGCAATCTAGCTGAAAAAAATTTATTAGAACTATTTACAGCACTTGAAAGTGGTGACAAAGAGGTGGTCTTAGCTGATTCAAACAAGGAGTATCTCTATACTTTGATCAATGAGATCCCATTTAACATGAAAGTGTTTGATGTTACACTGGCCCATTATGTTGTAGATTCAGATGGGTCCCATGCTCTACCTTATCTGGCAAATAAGTATTTTGAATACAACCTAATGGAACTTCCAAAATCAACAACTCCAATTACGAGTCTTAGTATAGGTGAGGCAAGTACTTTTGCCGGTGATCGATCAGCAATACTTTTTCTTTTAAAAGAGATACTTGCAACACAGTTAACTAAGCTTGGCCTTGAAAAAATTTATAATGAAGTTGATCTTCCCCTAATTCCAGTTTTGGCCAGAATGGAAAAAGTTGGAATTATGATTAATCATAATTACCTAAAAAGTTTAGAAGATGAATTTGCAGCAGAATTAAAGTTAATTGAAGAAGAGATTGAAGGGATACTTCAGGCGCTGCCCAATGTAAATGAGATAAACATGCCCGTTAATCTCAAGTCTCCCAAACAGCTAAGTGATCTTTTTTTTAATAAGCTCAATTTTCCCACCATCAAAAAAACAAAAACAGGCTACTCGACGGACTCAGAGGTTTTAGAAGAATTGGTATCAAGAGAAGTTGGTCCGATCCCAGCACTTATTTTAAAGTACCGCGAGCTAGATAAGCTGCTGTCTACTTATGTGCTAACGCTTCCCAAGTTAGTAAATTCGGTCTCAGGCCGCATTCATACTAGCTTTAGTCTACATACTGCAGCAACAGGACGACTATCCTCACTTGAACCTAATTTACAAAATATTCCAGTCAGGTCTCAAAATGGCAGAAGAATCCGCAAAGGATTTATTGCCAATCCTGGGTGGCTTTTGCTCTCTGCTGACTATTCGCAAATTGAGCTGCGGCTTTTGGCCCATTTTTCACAAGATAAAACAATGGTCGACTCGTTTAATAATGATGAAGATATTCACTCTCAAACAGCTTCAGAAGTTTTAGGTATTCCTCTGGACCAAGTTACAAGTGATGAGCGCTCTATGGCAAAAGCGGTAAATTTTGGTTTGATGTATGGCCAGTCATCATTTGGGTTGGCAAAAACGCTGCGTATTAAGCAAGGGGAAGCAAAAGATTATATTACCAAATACTTTATGAAGTTTCATGCTGTTAAGGCTTACATAGACTCATTAAAAGAGCTATGTGCAGAGCGTGGTCATAGTGAGACTCTACATGGTAGAAAACGCTTTTTACCAAATATTAGGTCGAGCAATCGCAATATTAAGGCATTAGCAGAACGCATGGCCATTAATAGCCCTATTCAGGGTACGGCAGCAGATATCTTAAAAATTGCTATGACACAAATAGATAAAGATATTATTGATAAAAAGTTACTCTCTAGAATACTTCTTCAAGTTCACGATGAGCTAATTTTGGAGGTACCTGAAAAAGAAATAAGTATTATCAAAGAGTTAGTCCGAACTAGAATGGAAAATGTAGTCTCTCTTTGTATCCCCTTGAAGGTGGATATGGGCATAGGAGTCAACTGGTTTTGCCTAAAGTAGAACATTTTTCACCTTAGCACCCTTGACATTGAAGGTATCAACACTATGTTGTTATGGCTGTTATTTTTAATTTATAGCTAAACCACTTTTTGTGAGCACAACCTAATAGGAGGATCGTATGCAAGTTAGACCATTACAAGATAGAGTTCTTGTGAAGAGAGTTGATGAAGAGACAAAGACTACAGGTGGAATCATTATTCCAGATAGTCACAAAGAAAGACCGGCCCAAGGTGAGGTAGTTGCAGTAGGCTCAGGTCGCAAAAGAGATGATGGAAGCACCATCGCACTAGATGTTCGTGAAGGCGACAAAATCCTTTTCGGCAAATATGCAGGGACTGAAGTCAAGCTTGATGGGGTTGAATTCCTAATCATGAAAGAAGACGATATCCTTGGAGTTTTACAGTAATTTTAAAAAATAATTAATATTTAAATTAGGAGGAATAAGATGGCAAAAGACATGAGATATAGTGAGGAGGCGAGGAGTTCAATTCTTCATGGTGTCAATGCTTTAGCAAACGCTGTTAAAGTAACATTGGGCCCAAAGGGTAGAAATGTAATAATTCAAAAAAGTTTTGGTGCTCCACAAATTACCAAAGACGGTGTGACTGTTGCAAAAGAAATTGAAATTGAAAATAATTTCGAAAATATGGGCGCACAAATGGTTAAAGAAGTTGCCCAAAAAACCAATGATGACGCAGGTGACGGAACAACTACTGCTACTGTTTTAGCTCAATCAATCTACCGCGAAGGTGTAAAGTTTGTGACGGCCGGACACAACCCAATGGACCTAAAAAGAGGAATTGATCAAGCTGTTGATCAAGTTGTAGCTAAACTGTCAAAAATGTCCAAGACAGTTGAAACTAAAGATGAAATAGCTCAGGTAGGTACAATTTCTGGAAACAATGACAAAGAAATTGGACAGCTAATTTCTGAAGCTATGGGAAAAGTTGGTAATGACGGCGTTATTACCATTGAAGAATCAAAAACTGCCGAAACTACACTAGATGTAGTTGAGGGTATGCAATTTGATCGCGGATATCTTTCACCATACTTTGTAACAAATGCTGAGAAAATGGAAACATCTTTTGATGACCCAAATATTCTTATTACAGATAAAAAAATCAGCAATATGAAAGAACTTCTTCCAATTCTGGAAAAATCGGTTCAAACCAGCAAGCCTCTTTTGATCATTGCAGAAGACGTTGACGGAGAAGCTCTAACAACTCTAGTAGTTAACAAACTGAGAGGAACGTTGAATGTTTGTGCTATTAAAGCACCAGGATTTGGCGACAGAAGAAAAGAGATGCTAAACGACCTTGCAATTTTAACTAAGGCGACTGTAATCTCTGAAGAAGTGGGAAGAACTTTAGAATCAGCTGAACTTACTGATCTTGGTAGTGCAAGAAAAGTAGCTGTTGATAAAGAAAATACAACAATTGTAGACGGTGCAGGTGATGCTCATGACCTTGAGGCAAGAGTTAACAGCATTAAAGCTCGTGCTCAGGAAACAACTTCTGATTATGACAGAGAAAAGCTTCAAGAAAGACTTGCCAAGCTATCAGGTGGTGTTGCTGTTATTAATGTAGGTGCTCCAACTGAAACTGAAATGAAAGAAAAGAAAGATAGAGTACAAGATGCACTTAATGCAACTCGTGCAGCGGTAGAAGAAGGGATCGTTGTTGGTGGCGGTTCAGCGTTGGTGCGTTGTGCCTTAAGCACTCTTGATAAATTAGAAGGCAAAAATCATGCCCAAGATTTTGGTATTAAGATCGTTAGGCGTGCTCTTGAAGAGCCTCTACGGCAAATTGCAGTAAATGCAGGCTTTGAAGGATCTGTTGTTGTAAATGAAGTAAGAAGTAAATCTGATGAGCACTTTGGATTCAATGCACTTACTGATCAATATGAAGATCTAGTAGCTGCGGGTATCATCGACCCAACTAAAGTTGTTAGATCTGCTCTTCAAAATGCTGCGTCAGTTGCAGGTCTTATGCTTACAACTGAAACAATGGTTGCAGATATTCCTAAAAAGGATGACGGATCAGCAATGCCAGCAGGACATGGAATGGGTGGAATGGGCGGAATGCCAATGATGTAAGTTGTTTTTAATTTACAACTGATTTTATAAAATACACTTTTAAAATTGAGAGGGCCTAAATTGGCCCTCTCGTTTATTTAGATTCTGCGATCATCATCTTTTATATTAGTACGGCAATTCATATATATCGGAACATGATCGCTTAGGACCTCTTTAAACACTTTAAAGTAGGTCATTTTATCTTCTTGAGACCGAAAAACCCTTTGTTCTAGCTCCTTGAGTTCAGCATCTAATCCCGCATTGTCTAGGACAAGTACATTTCGTTTTACTGTTTTTTGTTCAATATATTTGGCGCGATACTCTTTTGCAGCGGCTTTCATTTTGCGCGCTACTGCCACACGCCCAGTTTGACCAACATCTTTGATAATGAAATATTTATCAATTACATCTTGAGCAATGTCGTCTGTATACCAATTAAATCTATGTGCAAAAAACTCGTCATTAAAATTTCGGCATTCTCTTAAGCTTTTGCGGTCCACTAAAAAGTGATCGTAATTAGAAACAAAACCAAAGGTCTGTTGTGCTTTTTGCCCAAAACGTTGTAGAGACACCGTCGTAGGCTCATCAACTAAAATCTCTTTGTCGGGGAAATCTTTTAAAAGAGAACTCCAAAATCTATTTTTAATCTCCAAATTAAAATCACCTGCTAAAATTACATCCTTTTCACCATACTCCTGTCTTAGGCGATCGATAAATTCGAGGATCACTTTTGTCTCGGCAAACCTTGCATAATTACTTTTATTAATACCGATACCCAGCCTGCTGTAGCTTGTTGCCGCAAATGATTTATTTAACAAATTTGATCTAAGTTCTGGATCAAGTGGAGAGTTAAATACTACATGGGTAGCAAGAAGGGTAAAATCAAACTTGCCACTTTCAAAGTTGGCCATAAAAGGTCTGCGCGAAAAAACATCTCTGGCATCTTTTCCCAGAAATGCTCTAGAAAAATTGGGCAGACAAGCAAACGGTGATCCTTGAAAGTAAGTTTTATTTGCTCGGCAATACTGGTTAATAAAAGGTCTTACAATTTTTGCCCGATAAAAATATCCGACAAATTCTTTGACGTCAGTCTCTTTTGCGGCTTCGGCCCTGGGTGAAAGAAGAAGTGCCCAGCTTTTATCAAGTTTTCGCAACTTCTGTAAAATATGTAAGTAACCAGGCAAGCGGTAAAGGTCAGGTGCCTCTTTTAAATCACTTTTTAATATAGCTAATTTTTCCTGGGCAGCACTTAACTGTCTTTTTACACTACTAGTTTGTCTTTTTGCCTTCAGCTTATCAATTTTGCCCTCTTGTTTGTTGATTAAAGTGTCTCCTCTGCTGATAAAGGACACCAGGGCATTATTGTGGGCCAAATCTTTGCCAATAACGGGCAGCAGCTCAAGTGCGGCAACGAGGTCCCATTTGTTGATAATTTTGGCAACGATTTGAAAATCTTTAAACTTGGTTTTGCGCATTCCGGGGTGAAGAAGGTTGAAACTGGCAATTTTCACCTGTTTTGCATCAATGGCATCTGTTTTTGAATAGAAATCTTTATATGCCTTTGAATTATAGTGAGAATAATTATATGCGCACTTGATCTCAAAATCTTTTTCCAGCATATACTTATTAATTTGTAAGCACTGTTGCCGATACCGCCGAACCTGCATGGGCAGTGCATTTACTTCTTCCTCAGAAGAAGAAGGAGAGCGATCAGTCTTATCTATATGGGAACAGGATATGTTGACCACTATAAGTGTAAAGATCAAAAAAATGTTTAAAGCTTTAAAGAACATACATTCTCCCCTAACAATTTATAGATACCATCAATTAAAATCATACTTGCTTTTTTAAGGTTATTAAGTAGGGAATGATTTACCAGGTCAATGTTTAAAGATATCAGCTATATAGAAGCGACAGAGTTGGTAATATTTACTAATAAGCGATTGTGTTGTTGATAAATTTTAAAAATACTCTATAAATAGTATGCGTTTTGTTAACAGCAATATCAATATTTATAAGAAGAGGACACGTCATGACAAAATATGTTTTAGTACTTCTGCTGCTCCTTAAGAGTTTTTTGACCTTAGCATTTGCCGATGAGGTGTATCCGAAGGCATATTTTTCTCCACATCAAGGAGAAATTGCATTCTCAAAAATGTATGGACTTATCTCTAATGCCCGAGAATATGCACATATCACAATTTATAGCTGGAGTGACTCTAACCTGGATAAGGCCATTTCGGCGGCACTTGCAAATAATGTTAAAGTAAGAGTGGTACTTCATAGACCTCTTGCCAAAAAGAGCTACATTTTAAGTAAGGTTAAAAAACTAGAGGCAAAAGGGGCAGAATTTAAAATTGCATTTCAAAATATGCACGAAAAGTTTGTCTTAGTTGATGATGAGTACCTGATAAACTCCAGCGCCAATATGTCCAGAGGAGCAAAAAGTCGCTATAGCGAAAGCTTTATTTTTCACAAACGTCTTTGTGATATTGCAGATCCTAACTGCCCAGAAGATCCACTAAATGACATTGTAGAGGATTTTAAACATGAATTTGCAATTATGTGGAATAGTAGCAAGGACATTGTAACTCATGGTGAACAGAACGCATTACCTCTTGGCTCCTATACTAAAATAGTAGATGGTCAAGTCCTCAATTTACCTCGTTACATACCAGCTCCAGACGACAGCATTTCATTATTTTCAAGTTCTATGAACTGGACAGTACAACCTAATAAACCTGAGTCTAGCAGGTTTAAGAAGGGACAATACATCAAGATGAAAAGAAGAGGGGGTTTAGTAAGAAACCAAACCTGGCTGATAAGAGATGAGTTAATTAGGTCAATTGATAACGCTAAATGCTCTGTTCATCTATCCCTAAATCACTTTAATATCAGGGCAATCTCAGATGCACTTATAAAAGCTGTGTTGCGAGGTGTGGAAGTGAAATTAGCGGTTGATAATCAAGAGTTTAAGTCAAGACCAAATAATAAAGAGATGACCCCACAATTTGTTAAAGATTGGAAGTTAATACCTGGGCATGAGAGTAAAATACCTCCAGTTCGCGTAAAGTTTTATAGTCACCAGCCATCACCAAGGCATTGGTATCTCAACCATCACAAATTTATCCTTGTTGACTTTAAGCCACTCGATAATAGCTGTGAAGTAAGTGACCCTCACTTGTTATCTGGATCGTACAATTTATCACGTACTGCTGAACAAAAGCAGTTTGATAACCTTGTTCTTTATCGGGGGATAAAGTATGTCAATTTGTACCAGCAATTTAAAGATGAGTTTGATGGCCTTTGGTTTTTAAATCGAGATGAGTCGGATAGACCAAAAGCAGAAATTTTGGATAAGTTTTATAAAACCTTCGAGGGATCCTACAGAATTCACTTAAAAACCCCAATCTCTTTAAACTGGAACGAAATTACACAGGTTAAAAGTAAGATCAAACTATTAGCCGATGGCATATTTCAAGGATTATTTAGAAAGCGGGACTGTACTTATTATGATCCAGATAACAAGTTATTTCAAGTGTTTGACGTTAGGTCAAGGCAACTGGTAGAGTGTCCTTTTTAGAATAAAAAAAACTTTTATTTAAAAACAAAGTATTTGAAGTATACTATACCCCAGTATAGTATACTTCGGATTATTAATTTAGGAGTGAAGCTGATGTCACATGTATTTGAGAATAAAAAGAAGATTGTTGCACGACTACGGCGAATTAAAGGTCAATTAGAAGCTGTAGAGAGAAGTTTAGAAGCAGGAGATGATTGTTTTTTAGTTCTGCAGACATTATCTGCTTGTCGCGGTGGAATGAATGGCCTAATGGGTGAGTTGCTAGAGGGGCATGTTAAAGAGCATATTGTTAAAAATACTCAAAAGCCAACTTCTTCTCAAGATAAGGCAGCATTATCTTTAGTAAAACTGCTAAAAACCTATTGGAAATAAAGGAACTATCGCCATGAACCAACCACAGCAACAATGTTTACAACATCAGCATAACTATCTTCAAGAAGATGCCACAATTGCCAGAAATGAAAAAAATACGTTTTATGTTGTTGCACTCACCTCGATCATGATGGTAGTGGAAATTGTGACAGGATACATGACGGGTTCAATGGCCCTTCTTGCTGATGGATGGCATATGGCAACCCATGCAGGGGCCCTAACCATTAGCTTAGTGGCCTACAAGTTAGCAAAATCTCATAAGATGAATAAACATTTTACCTTTGGGGCGGGAAAATTTATTCCCCTTGGTGGCTACACCAGTGCAATTGTTTTGGCCTTGGTCTCGTTAATTATGGCCTTTGAATCAATATTGAGGTTGCGCTCTCCTCAAGCCATTCAATTCAATGAAGCTATAATGGTAGCTACTATTGGTCTTTTAGTTAATATCCTAAGTGCATTTATATTATCAGGTAAGCATGAACATCACGATCTGCACTCACATGACTCCAATTTAAAAAGTGCTTATATCCATGTAATTGCCGATGCTCTTACATCTGTTCTTGCAATTGTGGCCTTAATTTTTGGTAAGTTTTACGATGCTGTATGGCTAGACCCTGCTATGGGATTAGTTGGCTCGGTCTTGATATTAAAGTGGGCCTATAATTTATGTAAGGAAACGGGATGGGAATTATTAGATGGTCATGCCAAAACTATTGATCATGATGAGGTAAAAAAATCCCTAGAGCAAGATGGTACTCATGTTCATGATATCCATATCTGGAGAATAGCCCCCAGTGCCCATGCATGCGAGATATCTGTGGCAACAACTGCGCTTAAGGGATCAACTTATTATAAAAACAATTTAAATCAAAAGTTTCAAATACATCATATAAACGTTGAAGAATGTTTGTACACACCATGATATAAAAAAAGGCCCTATGTTTGAAGGGCCCTTTTTTAAAGTTAAACTATGAGAGAACCTAAGTAGGATGTTACGGCATACAAGCTACTAGATTGCAGGTAAAATGGGGAGAACCTGCTCATATCGCTTAACTAAAACCTCAAGTTTTTCGTCCAGGAAATTCTTTAAGATCTCCAATTTCATGTCATAAACAATTTTTACTTCAATCGGTGCATCATCAGGAACTTGACCTAAGTTTTCTACGACAGAAATTAATTCGGCCAGACCTTCAATGCCAAGCTGTTGAGCTACAAATGTCTTTTTACCTATTTCTTCTCCCAGCATTCCGATTAAATCAGCTTCAGTAAACAGGTTGCCAGCAGCGTTAAGCGATAGAAGCTGTTTTAATAAACCAACATCGACAGTGGCAGCAATTCTTTGTTCGTCTGTGAAATCTTCAGGCAAAGATCTATCTTTAAGGATTTTCTTTAGTAGTTCTTTATCCATAGTCTTTAAAAGATTTAAATAATGAACAGAATTTATCATTTCATAGGCGACACTGTTTTCATCAATAGAGCCATAGACGTATTCTCCAATGTTGTGCTTGGAAATATCTTCGTTAGCTATCCCATCGGCGATGTCTCTTTTTAAGACACCCATGAAATTTACAAATTCTCTTGATACATTCTCATACGTACTATCATCGGTTTTGGCGTACTTATTTGCCATGTATAAAACTGCCTTAACCAGTGGCGTGGATCCATTGTAAGAAAGTCCAAAATATTTTTTAATCCATCCGACGTACTGAACAGGTATTTGTTCATCAACAGTAATTGAATAGTTTGCAAGAAACTGACTGCCATCTTTTTTAGTAAAGGGGATGGGGTTAGACAATTTACTGCCCATAGTAACGTGGCTGATGTAATTAAATAACTGTTGTTTGACTTCTGTGATTTCAGCAAAGCTACCCATAATAGCTTCAGTACTATTACTTGATTGGCGTGTGGTTAGTGTTCGCATAGCAAGTAATTTATCAACCCAGGTGCCTAGTACTGCTCGATCTTGAATATACTTAAATCTTGGGTTTGTATCTTTAAAGCCTCGTAAGAATTTACCTGTTTCACCCAAAACATACAGGCCTGGAGCATCCGGTTTTCTAGGATCTATTTTTGCAAGTTCTGCTTTTACTGCAGGATCAAAACAGCTCGTGGGTACATAATCTATTTCATACTTAACATCATTGTAGATTGTCTGTAGTGGTCTAAATTCTTTAATCGATGGTGGCGTAGGTCCTGCATCTGGCGCAGGGATTTCAGCTACGGCACAGATGTGATCTGGCATTTTAAGAACATCTATAAAAAATTGACCAGCAAGTTTGGCCGAATCTCTTCTATCATTGATCATGGTACAAAGATCTGGGTATTGGGCCATATCTGCAGGCCCACAACCTTGCTCCATCAACTCTTGACCAAACATAGAAGCAAAGGTCTCAAAGTCTTCAAAAATCATTCTTAGAGATTTGAAATTTCTATAAATCCGACTAGCGTAAGAACCGATATGCATGGCACTGAATTCATTTCGACCATTTCTGAAGTTTCGGTATTTATAGGCATTTTCATATTGTTTGATGGCATACTGTGTGATTTCTACCAATGTTGTCCCTTCATCAAAAGGATTACATTTAGCACTTAGACCAGCATTTCCATCAGTACAAAAGTCATATGGCTTCATTTTAAAATTACTGTCTTGTTCTAAGTCAGTTAGAGTCGTATCTATTTTTTTGTATCCTCCACTTATGGCTTCAACTTCCCTGGCGTAAGCAAAGCGAAGAGCGGCAATATCATATTTACCAAGAACAGTTAACTCATTAAGCTCTGAAAAAGAGTAATCCATTATCGAACTATAGGCCGGAGCTGCGTGAAGACCAAGTGCATGAGCTTCTGCTTCAGAGTAGAAGTTTTTCTTATCTGTAGAGCCTGTGAAGTTATGTCTTAGACCTAAGTTGTGACCTAGCTCATGGGTTAGTGTTGCAGAGTAAGTATATGGAGTTATTAAATCGATTGCTGCTTTTTGCTGCTCATCGGTTAAAGTGGCCCAACGCTTAAATGTTCCATCACTATTTAACACTCCAGGTATGTCTCTAGTTCCAGGAATGTAGGCCTTACCGAAGTTATTGGTAATACTAAATGCTTCTGTAGTTAAAATGTTATGTTTTGCATATTGCAACAATTCCTTGTCATGTTTTGAAATTAAATCCTCATCGAGCTCGTCATGACTATGGTTATGGTCAGGACTTATGTATGTATGTAATTGCTCGTTTGTTTTGTGAACTGCCTCTTCAAACCTTTGCTCAACATTATCAAGCTCTTCTAATGAAGGTCTCTCTCCAATAGTAAGGTTTGCAAGGTGAGCAGCATTGCCAGCGGCTCCTGTATATGATGCGGCTTCTGCTGTGGTTGGTATAACTACTGCGTTTGCATCTGCTGCAGCTGCGGTAGCTGCAGCTGCCTCTGCTGCGGCTGTTGCCGCGGCGCTTGCTTCTGCCGCTGCCTGCGCTTGTGCAACTGCTGCTGCTTGCGCCTCTGCTGTTGCTTGTGCCTGTGCTGTAGCTGCTGCTTCTGCCTCTGCTGCAGCCTGTGCTTCTGCTGCGATAGCTGCAGCCTGTTGTGCCGCTGCTTCTGCTGCATCTGCTGCCTGTTGTGCAGCTGCGATGGCGGCTGCATTTGCGGCGGCGGCTTCCTCTGCTGCGGCGGCTGCCGCGGTACTTGCAGCTGCTGCTGCCTGTGCTTCTGCGGCTGCGGCAGCATCGGCTTCTGCGGCTGCGGCTGCGGCTTCTGCGGCTGCTGCGGCTGCGTCTTCTGCCTGTTGTGCAGCTGCGATAGAGGCTGCATTGGCTTGGGCGGCAGCAAGTGCAGCTTCTTCATTTGCAGCGGCGGTAGCTGCTGCTTGTGCTGCTTGTGCTGCGGCTGTGGCATTGGCGGCTTCTGCTGCATTTGCAGCTTCAGATGCTTGTGCTTCTGCGGCGATAGCTGCTGCATTTGCCTCTTGTGCGGCAGAAGCTTCTGCCTCTGCGGTGGCGGCTGTTGCGGCAGCTTCTTCGGCTTCTAGGGCAGCTGCTGCGGCAGCTTCTGCTGCTTGTGCTGCTTCTGCCTCTGCTTCTATGGCCGCTGCGATTATAGCTTGCCTGTCGGCTTCCTTTTTCTTGTCAACACTTAAGTCAACCATATTTTCCCAAACTCTTCGGGTCATACTGATCAAGCTACCGGAGTACATGTTGACATGCGCTTGTACGATTTCACCGGTTCTGGGATTTGTAACAGATGGGCCATAGCCCAATAAACCACTATGGGATGGATCATCGAGTAAAACAATCATGTTGTTTGTTAGGTCACCAGGGTTTTTGCCAGCGGGTTCTTTTAGTTCAAGTCTTAGATTAGTGTTGGCCCTTGCGAGCGAATCATTGATTTCGTTGAATACCCTGTAAGTAGCTTCTTTAAGTAACTTATTTTTTGCTTTGTTAAAGGTGTCACTTAAGTAGTATACAATCTTACCATTTTTGGGGTTCCAGCGATTAAGAAAGAATTTTACATCAGTTCTGCTGGGATCATAGTTGATACCTAGTTTTTCTTTTTGATTTTTGAAAAAACCAAAATCATCATGTTCTGTCACAGGGTAATCTACAGTCTCGTAATTGGGTGATATAACATCATTTAACCTTACAAGAGAGTAAGAGTATTGCATTTTAAAACTACCCTCTTCAAGGTCGTTAAACTGACCTTCGGTGTAGCCATGTATAAAGCCATCTAGACTCACACTGTAGGTCTTTTCAATTTGGATATTAATCATACCCTTTTTAATAGTGTATCCAACCACTTTAGTGTTGCGATGAGATATACCTGGACCTGAGATATTATAAAATTCAATTTCATTGAGTTCATGAATTTGAAGCCTTTCAACTTGAGGAATAAAGTATCTTTTTTGCGACCATGATATTTCTCTATCTTCTTGATCGCCATTAACACACTCTTGGTTTCGATCCTCTTTACACTTATAATCTACATATCTTCCAGGGATTGTTAAGATAGGTTGAATATTAATATTGTTATCTTGAAACCGTTCATCTTCATCAAGAGCATAAACATCAATTCCATCCTTTGATGGCCTAATCTTTACGATTTTTTCCTGACCTTGAAAGAATTGATAAGCAGAGCTTAAAAATCTAGGAGCACCCAATGTAGATGGTACGTAGAGGTATTCGGCTTCAAAGTCATAATCATTATTTAGTGCTGTTAGCTCTTCATCTACAAACTTGATGTGCTGACCAATTCTGTAAGTTTTAAGCTCAGAGTGAACGCTTATTTTAAGCAGTTTACTATCTCTGCTATCAACAGCAGTATCCATATCGGTATAGATCTGTTCAACACTATCAATAATTGTCATTTTAAGGCCTACAAATTTAACCCCTAGGTTATACTCTGGTCTAAAAACACAATCTTCATCTAGATCCATTTGCATTTTTTCTTTCATAGAAGCTGAGCAATTAAAAATTCTTGGATCTTTTGGTACTTTGGTAAGTGCTGCAAGCTCTAAGTCACTGAGATCAGCTTTTTTAACTGCACGAAATACCACCATTTGGTTACCAATAAGCTTAGTGTAAAGAAATTCAGAGTCAGCCAGATCTCTTAATGCATAGTGGTTAGTAAATAATTCTTTAAATTTTGCCATCTTCCAAAGTTGATTGTGAACTCTGCCTTTGGCAAAGATGTATTCAGAGTAAAACTTGTAATCAATATTTGGATCAGTAAAAGCACGATCAACAAATAGAAGGTTTTGTCCAATTTGATATTCATGAATCATAGACTTAACATTTATCTGCAAAAATGTACTGGCCTTTTTGTAAGCATCTTCAGCAAGCTTGAAAGAAATTTTTTCGTCATCTTCATCAACATTCATTTTCAACTGAACGTGTCTAACATCCAAGGCAAATTCTGGTCTAAATACACAGTTGCCATTGCTTAAAAGCTCAAGTTCTAATGCCTCTTGTTCACTACAAGGAAAAATCCTAGGATCTGCTGGTTGGTAGTTTAAGGCCATACTTTCAATTGGAGTAAGCTCACTACTTTTTACCGCCTTTAAAAAGTAAAGTTTATCACCATACACTTTAATTCGGGCATAATCGTCATCTTTAAAAGATAGCATTAGATAATAGTTATTGGGGAAAATTGTTTTTAACTTAGCTATTGACCAAAGTTCGTTATTTAATTTTGCTTTATCAAATACATACTCTGAATAGTAGTTGTAATCATGTTTTGGATCATTTAGTACATCATCTATAAAGAAAATATCTTCGCTAATTTTATCTTTTTTAACAAGTGATGTGGTATTAATTTTAAGCAACTGACTAGTTTTTCTATCGGCATTTTCATCTAATTCGATTGCTGCTAATTGCTGTCCATGATCGTTTTGTGACTTAATTCCTACATGGGTTACAGGTAAAGAATATTCTGGCTTAAAAATACAACCTTCAGTTTCTGAAAGTCCCACTAATCTTCTTTCATGATCGCTACAGGCAAAAAACCTTGGATCAGAATGTGATTTTTGTGAGGCGATATTTTCTAAGTAGGTAAGTGTTTCTAGGGCAACAGGTTTTAAAACATATATTTTATCTCCAAAGATTTTGGTTCTGATTAAATCTTGGTCTTCTAGGGTGTTGTTTAATACTAAGGAGTTAGAGAATACTTTCTTAAAAGAAGCTGCTGTCCAAAGTTTATTGTTGATTTTAGCTTTACTAAAAACTGTCTTGTTAAATTCATCGTCCATTCCAGGAAGTCCACCCAGGGATCTACCTGCTGCTAAAGCAGTAATTTTTACGTGAGTTGCTTCAAACTTATCTTTTGTCTTATAAAGGATAGTTCTGGTTTTTTCTCCCATGTCATTTTTATCATTTTCTAAGATCCCATAACTTTCAACTTTGTATTGAAAGATGGGGACTTGGGTAGTTTGCTCATTATTCATGGCCTTCATGTGACTTGAAAAATTGTGGCTTGCAACATTTACTGATGCTACAAGATACTCCTTGGTTAACTTCATAGTAACTTCGAAGCGCTCCCCAGCTCTTCTTGACTCAAGCTTTAGATCTTTGAAGTAGGGTGCTAAAGCTTTAGGACCAGAAATGAATTTCACTGCGCGGAATTCATTTTCATTCAGTGCAATAATATCACTGCCTTCAGCTTCTTTTAACATTGACACTCCATCTCCAACTGATTCCAAAATAATTTTTTGGTCAAAAGTGGACATGTCATGAACATTGTTTTGGATATCTTCAGAAACCTTTTCAGGAATTTCTTTGGCACATCCCACAAGTAGCAATGCTCCCAAAACAACTAAGTTTAGAAACATTTTAAAGTTCATGTTCTTTGGTGCTAAATAATTCATGCTCGTATCTCCCCTTAATATAATAAACATCACAAAGCATAACTAAGTGATAAATAAACTGTAGATGTTCTTGGATTAATAAATTTTACTGCGGATTCTACTCCATCAGAGGCCAGCGCTGATCCAGAGTTATAGTGACCAAGTGCCATGCCAAATGCGTCAGTAACATCGTAGGATATTGACTGATCAAATGAGAAACCATCTTTTGAGTCTCCTGAAAAAGTCCAAGACCGAGAGTAAATATTATCAAGTGAAATCGAGAATTTTTTTAAAAAACTGTAGCTAATTATGAGTCGATTGCCAAAGGTGAATTGGTCATTCGACGCCCCAGACAATGCTACTTCATATCTATAAAATGCGACTTTCCCATAAGGCCTGTAAGTGATAGAAAGACCTGGAGTAATAAACTTTGTCATATCAAAAGTAAAGGTGGGCGCGATAGTTATCTTGCTTAGCATTTTTTTGTTATCCCTAGAGTTTTCGCTAAGAGGTATAATCGCTGCAGCCAAGCCACTAAAGGTTATGAAGTCGGCAAATTTTGTAAAAACCTTTGCAATACTTAATGAAGCGTCATTAAGCGTTAATTTTTTTTCTCCCATGAGGTTTTTTGACACGGCCATATATAAGCCAAGCTTGGCATCGATGGGTAATTTGTATTTATATGAAAGCTCAAAGTCATTACTGAGACTGTGATCCACGTCTGTGACCTTGTGTAGGCTAGAACCTAGGGTACTAATTAATAGAAGTGAAAACCTTTTTTCCTCTTCTTCTTTTACGGTTGTAGTGGTTGCTTTTGCGTTTTGGATATTGTTGAGATTTAAAATGATTGCCGAAAAAATAGTTATTAAGGTAATTGTAAAAACTTTATTCATCTCATTCCTCTTGTTAAGACCATTTGGAACGTACTCCCCACATGAAGGTGTGCAAACGATGTGCCGTTATTTTACTACGCTTTTAGAGGCATAATGGCACTATAGGCTGAAAATTTTACAGGGAGTCAAACACGACGCGGGACGCAATGCACCGGCATTAGTGGCCTTTTGCCCGACTGCCTGCGTCATATTTTTTTTTAAAAAAAATAATGCCTAATGCATATTTGTTGTGATAGTTAGGTTGATTTTAATCAAGAGGCCAATTGATTCTCTTTTGAAGGAGAGTATAAATGTTAAGTCGCTACCCCTTATTAGCAGTCGTTACATTCGTAACGTTACTGTCAAGTGCTTCCTGGGCCTTTATAACAAATCCTTATGATGAAATATACATAAGCACAATTCCCTTAAACTCTAAAGAATATAAAGTTTCATTAAAACCTTCACTCTTTAAAAATGGGCTCAAATCCATTGATGAATATCGGGAAGTGATTGAAGGTATTTTAAGTCCGGGGCAGCTTGTCAAATCTTATATTGGAAAAAAACGCGATGAGAAAAAAACGAGGCTTGTTAGTTTTTATGATACTGCTGGCAGCTGTATTTTAAAAAACAATGGCTTTTCGCTTCGTGATAGAAATGCCGTTGAGGTAGGAGAGCGTTGGGCCAGTATAAAGTACAGAAGTAAAGACATTGAGGAGTCTGGAGATCGAAGTGTTGATGATGCGCAAAAAAAAGGGATCCAAAAATTCGAAGAAGATTTGGTTGGTGTTGATAGTATTTACTCACATTCAAATAAGTTAAAAGTTGCCAAGGATATAAGCCTGGAGCATGAGGCATTAAAAATTTTTCCCTCACTTAGAAGGTCTGGCCTTTCTCCCTCTCACCGCTTAGTAAAGGTAGGTAATTATACAGCTCATGAATTTAATTATGTGTTGGGTGAGATACGAGTTGATACAAGGTATAAAAAAGGTGTTAAAAAAACAAAAAAATTCAAAAAATTATCACTGAGAAAGTTGGAGCTTACTTTGTGGTTTTTGCCAAATAAATCAGACCCAATAATTGCAGAAATTACTTGGAAGATCAAAGACGAATCGGGACAGTATAATAAGGAGACCTTGCGTAGTGCCAATAATCTCTTTAACAAACTAAAGGCCATGAAAAAGTGGGTGGATCCCAACCCCGAACCCAAAACACTTATGATTTATGCTCATTCTGCGGGTTTTTGCAGCTCAGCAGCAATGCGTGCTTCCAAAACTGATATCACCATCTTAAGTTATTTAGAAAAATTAAAGATAAATAAACTGGGACATGCTCATGTGTCGGTTGAAGTTTTACTAAAGGGGGCCAGCAACGAAGAAATCCTTCTTCCTCTAAATTTTAGAGAAGCAAAAAATGTCAAAGGTACTGTTCCTATTTGGCCAGTTAAAATAAATGGCACTTGGTATTTTTCAATACAAGTTAAGGGAAAAAATCGATTTACGTATGAATATGATGTTTTTCGCTACCTCGATTGGAGAGTCGGATTGGACCTGGATGGATTTCCAAATCCTACTGTAGGACAATTTGAAAATGTTCGGGTGAAATATAAATTTACCAATACAAGTGTTCATAAAATTAATAACTACAGATTACAAGTGAGAGTACCAGATGGGTACGCCATCAGCAGGGTTGTCGGCGTTGCTCCAAAAAAGTTAAGAAAAGTAGACCTAGATAGATTTGTTCTAGTCAAAGGTGGGATAGATGTAGGTTACGCACAAAATGAGGCCAAAGATGACACCCAGGCCTTTAGCTTATCTACTGGTAAGTATGCCGGAGTTACTTTTTATATGAAGCCTGCAAAGCGGGGATATTTAATTTTTATTGTAGGACTGCTCCTTTGCCTTGGCTGGCTAATTTTCTATCGAGATATCTTAAAATAAAACCTGGAGTTTTATATGAAAAAGAGATTGATTATTTTTATGGTTTTTTGTTGTTTTGGAGCATCAACTGTCTTTGGTGCCCTTTTGTCGACTAAGGAAGCAAAAGTAGCAGTAGCTGTTTGTGAAAAAAGTGCTCCTGGTTTTAAGGCGACAAAGAGCAAACAAGATAGTGTTATTTTTAAAGTAAAAATGAAAAAGGCCAAGAGTTCTGTTAAGTGTAAAGTTAAAATAAACATTGATGAAGGCATAACTGTTGACTATGTAAAACTTAAACCTTCTAAAGCGACAGGTTACAAAAAGCAAACTCTACCAGATGGTTCCAAAGCAAAAAAGAAACTGTCTGAACTTTCTGACGTGGCAAAACAAGCTTGTATTAAAACGTCGAAAGGATTTTTAGTTAATAAGTTTAAAAAAGATAGTTTTACCTATAAAGTTTCACTTAAAAAAGGCAAAGAGAAAATTAAGTGTAAAGTCAGACTAAATAAGGATTTAGGTACAAAATATGTAAAACACAAAACCAAAAAAAGTAAAAAGTATATCGAGGTAAAATTATGAGTGGTACACAGACAGTTTCAGATCCTCTCGATATCTCTAACTTTAGTTTAGCAGATCTGCCACCTAAAAAAGTAACTGATGCCGAAAAGTGGATGAAATATGTGGGGTTTGTTTTAGGTATTGTGGTGTTTTTGGCAATCTACTATATGCCCAAGCCCGATGGATTAACTATGTCGGGGCAAACTGTTTTGGCCTTATTTGCCTTGGCCTTAGTTTACTGGGTAACAGAACCAATTCCCACTTATTTAACGTCTCTAGTGGTAATGATTCTTTTAGTCGTTTTAAATGGTTGGAGTGAAAAGCATGTAATGGGTGTGTTGGGTTATGATGTCATCTGGCTGAATATGACCTCTTTTATCCTTAGTGCTGGTCTTTTGCATTCCGGAATCGCTAAAAGAGTAGCAATTTTTATGATTAGCAAGTTTGGCCATACAGATCTGGGAGTTTTGGCATCCTTTTTATTTATGCATATGGTTTTGGCCGCTATGGTGCCATCGCCTGTTGCTAGAGTGGCGATGCTTCTGCCACTTATGTTGATGGCCTCTGCGATATATGGCTCGACACGAGAAAATCCCAATAAGTTTGCAAAAATTTTATTTCTACAGAACATCCATGGAGTAAATGGTTGGACTTCAGCATATCTTACAGGTGCCAATGCTCATATCTTAGCGGTGGTCATGATCACTAGTATGGTAGGGGAGCCCGTCTATTATTCAGACTGGCTAATTGCAGCTTTCCCGGTTGCGGGCGTTGCTCTTATCATTGACTGGTATTTGGGACCGCTTTTATTTAAGTTGGCCCCAGAAGAAAAAATCCCCCAACTAAAAGGTGGTATGGAGCGCTTAGAACAAGAGCGAGCAAAGCTTGGTCCCATGACCCTCGTGGAAAAGAAGGCATTGGGATTTTTTGTAATTGTAATTTTTCTTTGGGCCACAGACCGGATACATATGCCCACTATTGGATTTGAAATATCTGCTTCTATGACAGCTTTAATCGGAGCAGTGTTAATGCTTTTGCCGAAGGTTGGGATTATTGATTGGGGCAAAACAAATATACCATGGCATCTTTTACTATTTAGTGCAGGGGCTTATGCATGTGGTTTTGGTTTAAATGACACAAGGGCGGCACAGTGGGCGGTTGGATCTTTGTTTGAGGCAGTAGGCCTCGCACCTGGAGTAAATTTTTGGGTAGTATACTCCATCGTTATTTTTGTAAATATGTTTAGCCACCTCTTTTTTACATCTAAAACGATGAGAACATTAATTTTTATACCATTTATAGTTACCATGGCCCAAACATTAGGATTTAGTCCTCTATCACTGGCCCTACCAGCAGCATTTACGATTAGTTGGGTTATAGGGCTTCCCATTTCGGGAAAACCCAATGTACTGCTGTTTGGTACAGGACAATTTTCTGCAATAGACTGTGCAAAATACGGATTGACGATGACCTTTATTGTTAGCTGTCTTTTAATTGCAGCAGGATTTACTTGGTTTGCATTTTTAGGGATTACACCTGCTTTTTGGAGATAGCATCTATACTTATCAAGGAGTACTTATGAAGAAGAGTTCAAATAGAATTATTGCGACGTTATTACTTTTATTGTCAACGCCACTTTTTGCTGGCAACGAACACAAGCTAGGGATGAGTTTGTATTTAGATATGGTTAAAATTGGCGATAACAAAGAAAATATCAAAGGTGGAATAGAGTCAAGAAAAGCTCTAATAGCTCTTGAGTCAAAATATGGTGATGATTGGGAAACAGAGCTAGGATTTGATATTAAAGGTAAAGATAAACTTTCAATTAAAGATGCTTGGGTATCATATGCTGGCCTTGGCAAGACAATTATTAAATTTGGTAATCATAAAGTTCCCTTTGGTCTCGATTGTGTTACTAGCTCAAAGTCAGCGACATTTATGGAATTATCAATGGCCAGTGAATTTTGTCCCGGAAGAAAAGTTGGACTCAGTGTTAATGCTTGGGATGGTAGATGGTGGACATTCCATGGAGGTCTTTTTGGAGATAGTGTTGGAAATGGACCTGAAGGGGAAGATCCCGATAAAAAAGCATATGAAAACATAAAAGCACCAAACTTTAATGAAGAGCTAACTGTTGCCGGACGTTTAACAGTAAGACCCATTATGAGCGATAATATGATCTTTCACCTTGGTTTTTCCGGGTTTTTTACTGACCCTCCCAATTATGGTGTTGCTGAGTTAGATAAAATTGATTTTGAAGCACCTCCCGAAATTAACCTTCACGCTAAAGAGTTAATTGGAGATGACATTGAAAATGTATCAAATTTTTCTGGATTATCATTTGACGCGGTGTTTGTCTGGAAACAACTATCCTTTCAAGGAGAATACTTCATTATTAATGTAGATCAAAGAGCAACAGATTTAGACCCCAAACTTTCTGGCTACTTTGCCCAAGCGAGTTATTTTGTTACAGGGGAGTCAAAAAAATATAAGAAAAGAACTTCAAAGTATGGCGGAGCTTCAAGACCAAATCGTTCATGGGGTGCCCTTGAGGTGGCGGTGCGCTATAGTTTGATGGACTTAAATGACTTTGATGCCAATATTGCTCATGGAAAGGAAAAGAATATTACTTTCGGTCTTAATTGGCATGTCAACAAGAGAGCAAAAGTGCTATACAACTTCGTTACTGCCATTACAGATGAGCATGCAGGTGATGATAAGTTCACAATTCATGGGGTGCGAGTACAGTATACATTTTAAAAAGCGCCTATAACGCAAGTTTGATGTTTACAAATTATAATATGTTAATTAAGATGCCCTCTCGTTTAATTAATAACGTTCAATAAAGGGGATTAATAATGTCTGCACCAACTGATACTTATTACCGAGGACTTGAAGGAGTTATTGCGGCAGAATCCAAGATTTGCTACGTAGATGGAATAAAGGGAGAGTTATTTTATCGAGGACATGAAATTAGTGGCATTATAAACAATCCCAATCTTCACTACGAAGAAGTGGCCCTGCTTTTGTTGTGTGGAGGGATGGCCGGCAAAGAAAAAGTTGATAGCTTTAAGGCCAAACTACTCAAATATCGAAAATTTAATAATCGAATATCAGATATAATAAAAGACTTCGCAGTTGACACTCACCCGATGAAAGTGATGCAAGCTTGTACTGCTGCTTTGGGTGGAATTTGGGATAACAAAGATGGTGATGATGCCAATGAAATTTTTTTGGCTTACATATCTCAGTTTCCCTTAATTATTGCAGCCTATTGGAGATATTCAAATAGACAAGAAATCATTGCTCCAAACCTTAAGTTGAGCTTTTCTGGTAACTTCTTATACATGTTACTAGGTAAAATCCCCTCTCAAGAGCATATAGAGGCCTTTGACAATGCCCTAATTCTTCATATGGAACACGGCTTTAATGCCAGTACTTTTACTGGACGAGTAATTGCTTCATCTATGGCAACAGTTAGTTCATCTTTATCAGGTGCTTTGGGTTCTTTGACTGGACCTCTTCATGGCGGCGCCAATGAACGTGTGCTGGAGATGGTGGAAAAGATTGGAAGTGTAGATAATGTTAAGAATTTTCTCGATGATTTGATTGATAATGGCGGTAAAGTGATGGGTATGGGTCACAGAGTATACCGCGTTAAAGATCCACGAGCAAAATTACTGCAAGATATTATCAAAACATTAGATGTTGAAGATAAGAGGGTTAAAGAAAGGCTTGATATTTTAAATGAAGTTGACTCTTATTTTTCTCATAAAATGGAATTAAAGAATAAGCAAATTTATCCAAACGTAGATTTTTATTCTGGAACACTTTTAAGTATTTTGGGAATTGATCCTCTACTTTTTACCCCAATATTCGCTCTTGCAAGAGTTGTCGGGTGGTGTGCACACATCAGAGAACAGTGGCAGGACAATAGAATATTTAGACCCAAGTGTCGGTATGTAGGTGCTGTTAATTTGAAAATGGGTGAGCAAGATGTTGAGTATGATCAACTCAAACCAAGTAAGAAAAAAGTAATGATTATCGATGATGATCCAGATATTGTTGAGGCCATGCAGATTCCACTCGAGGCCAATGGTTTTAAAGTAACTTCCAGCAACACTGTTGCAAATGCTGTGGAGTTCATCACTGAAGAGGAGCCAGACATTGTGCTTTTGGATGTTTCGTTTCCTGAAAACCATACTGCTGGATTTGATGTATGTTATGAAGTAAGAGAACATCAAGGAATCAAACACATTCCCATCGTAATACTTTCTGCGATTAGAGAAAAATTTGGTCTACCATTTACAATTAGCGGTCAAACTCGCACAAACAGGGCAATACCCGTTGTTCCGGCAGATAGGTTGCTTGAAAAACCTCTAAATCCTGAGGCGCTACTTACAGTTATCGACGAGTTAATCGGCTGATTTTTTTAAATTGTGTCAATAACTTATAGTTTCCATAAAGATCCAATAACTTTTTTAGTGTAAATTTGTCTATAAAAGATACTGTTTGCTATTGTGGGGATGGCGCATATGAAAAGTAGCAATTCGTTGGAACTTAATCCAAAAAGCAAAAAAGAGTGTGGTTTACAAAGGGTTTTGCATCAAGTTTTGCAAGTGTCTCTTGAGGACCTACCACTACAGGAGCTATTGAGCAAAGCCCTAGATGCAATTTTTAATGTTTCGTTTATGCCGATAAAAAACCAAGGGGCGATTTTTTTAGTTGACGAAAAATCAAATTCCTTAACTTTAGCGGCTAACCAACACCTACCTGATCACTTGATAAAAAGGTGTGCATCGGTCCCATTTGGTCAATGCATTTGTGGTAAAGCAGCACGGGATAAAAAAGTTCTTTATAGTGGAGAGTATAATAGTTTACACACTATTCAAGATACATTTTCCCAAAGTCACAAGCACTACAGTGTACCTATAATCTATAAGGGTACGGTCACAGGTATTTTAAATGTATATCTAAAAAGCACTCATGAAAAAAATGAATTCGAGGTTGATTTTCTATCGGCAGTTGCCAACGTATTGGCCGGAATTATTGAGAGAAAGAAAGTTGAAGGTAAACTTAAGGGCTATGTTTTGGCACTAGAGCAGGCCAAAGATAATGCTGAAACGGCAAGTAACGCTAAATCTGATTTTCTATCTCGTATGAGTCATGAATTGAGGACTCCGCTCAACTCAATTTTAGGGTTTGGACAACTTTTAAATGAAGATGATTCACTGCCGCTTGTAATGCAAAAACAATATGTGGACTATATTTTAAAAAGTGGTGAGTTACTGCTATGTCTAATTGATGAGATGTTAGATCTTGCCAAAATTGAATTTGGCAGTATCAATATGACGATAAAAGAGATCTCCCTAGATGGAATTATTAAGGAATGTTTGTCAATGACAGACCTTAGTTCCAAGAAACATAAAGTTACAGTAGAAACAGATATCGAAGTCGGGCGTTATGTGTTGAAGGTAGACTATGTATGTATAAAGTAAATAATATGCAACCTAGTAGGTAATGCTATCAAATTTAATCACAGTGGTGGCAGTGTAAAAATTAGCCTGGGTGAGTCTAAAACTGCTGATATGTTACTTATAAATATTACAGACACTGGCGTGGGAATAGACGAAAATAAGTTAGGGAATATTTTTAAACCGTTTGTGCGAATTAAAGGGATGCGCTCAAATCTTGCAGGTACGGGAGTTGGTCTTACCATTACTGAAAAGTTAGTGACTGCAATGGGTGGAAAAATAGGTGTTTCCTCTGTGCTTGGTGTGGGCAGTACTTTTTCGGTTGAGTTGCCAGGGGGTACAGTTAACTAGGGGACTTCTTCTGTTGCAAATTCATATGGTGTTTTTGTAAACTCAATGGCATACAAAAACACTTCATTACTATTTTGGACACGCACAACTCTTCCCTCAAAGTTAGAAAACCCAGGACCATCTTCACCAATTTGGCCTGAAATGATGTCATTTTCTGATAGAACTTTGTTACCTGGGTTTATAATATCAAAAATTAGCATGCCAAATTCACTATAGTTTTTTGTTTCAAATTGCAGTAAAGTGCTGTTGACGGTTATGTAAACTGGTACACTACCTTCAAAGCGAATAGATCTTCTGGTTGCAGATCTTAGATCTTTTAAATATACATGTTTTCTCTGACTCAACTTTGCAACACTGAAATATTGCTTTTGAGGTAGCTGTAATGCTGTTAGTTTGTTATCAAAAAAACAGGCAGTATCGATGTTTATTCTTTGATCATCTTCGAATATATCTTCCATGGGAGTGTGACCATGTATAATTGTTTTACTCCACTTGTACTCGCTTTCAAAAAAAGGCTCTCTAATCCACAGTAGGGTCGTTTTATGCTCATCTAGCTGACTTTTAATATCATCTAAGGGTAGATCTGGAAGGCCTGCATGTACAAAAAAATAGTCATCCGTTTCATAGGTGAGTTGTAGGGATTTATAAAACGCTAGGTGCTCTGGTGGAATTTTAAAGCGGTCACTGACACTTTTGTAGCTTTCTAAAGTAGCTCCTCCACCATTGTAGATAAATAAACCAGCTTCTTCACCAGACTCATCTTCTAAAAAATCCAGCAACATCTGCTCATGGTTTCCCATTAGGGTAATAACTTTGAAATATTTTTTTAATTCTAAAATCGTATCAATAACCTCGGATGATTGAGGTCCACGATCTATGTAATCGCCTAAAAATACTAAGGTTGAATTATCTTCAAGCGGCAATTTATTAATTAATAGTCTTAATTCTGAAGCCATTCCATGAATATCTGAAAAGACAAAAATGGAGTCATTTGATTCTTTCATAATATTAAATATAATACAGATGTGTAGTTACACCAAGTTAAATTGTAAAAACCATTTAAAACTTGAGCCAATCTTCCGATAAGAATAGTTGTTTGGTGGAGGTATTTTGTGGATTGGAAAAAAATTACAACGGTAGCTATGTCCATTGCTATCATAGCTGTGTTGTTACTGTTTTCAAGAGGTAACAAGTTAGATGAGCCACATACTCGTCTTTCAAAAAGGCTCATAGAGAAAAAATTAACAAAAATCCGCAAAAGGCCTGTTTTACTTGATAAATTGCATACCCGAGCACTTTTAAAGGATTTAGCAAAAAACCATTTTAAAAGGGGCTATGCTGGTAAGGCCAAAAGCCTAATTTACTCAAAAGTTACTCCTGTCGAGCAGACAAAAACAAGAAGTGTGGCAAGCTTAAGTTATCCCAAATTGGAAAAAATGGATCATTTAGGCCTTACTCGCTCTAATCAGTTAATGTTAAAAAAAATTGCAAAAAAACCAAACAGGAGATACCTAAGAGAAAGAGGTGATATCTACCAGCGACTGAGAGCAGACCCCAAAACACCAAAGGGTAAGGGGATTGCTTTAATGGGTGTCAATGAAGATCATGGTGTGCCAATATTTTATACTACCAAAAACCTTGATGCTGCAAAAACCATCAGCTTAGATAAACTACAAAATGAAACTTTTAGCATACCAAACCTACAGATGAATGGTGAAGGTATTATAAACTTGGGGTTGTGGGACGAGGGGAAAGTAATAGATCATACTGAATTTCAGACGACTAGCGGCAGAAGCTTAATTCTTGATGAGGATAATGATGAAGATATTGTTAGTGATCATGCAACACACGTTGCGGGGACGATGGTTTCTTTAGGAAAAGATCCAGATGCCAGAGGTGTTGCATCGGGAGCACTTTTGAGTGTGTATGATTGGTATGATAGTACTGCTGAAATGGCCGATGCTGCTTCAAATGGATTGCTAGTATCTAACCACTCCTACGCATTGGCAGCAGGTTGGCAGTATGATGATATGTGGACGTGGTATGGCTCTGTAAATATCAGCGAGACTGAAGATTGGAAGTTTGGATTTTACTATACATACAGTCAAGATATTGATGAAGTAATGTATTATGCTCCAAACTATCTAAGTGTAATCGCAGCGGGCAATGATCGCAATGAAGGTCCCCTTGCAGGTACTACTCATGAGTATTATGACAGTAGTAGTTATACATGGAAAGAAAGTACTACAGCGAGGTCAAAAGATGGAAGAAGTTATGGTGGAGATAAGGGGTATGATACTCTAAGTCCCTTTGCAGTTTCAAAGAATGCTCTGACAGTTGGGGCTGTCTATGATGTTACAGCAGGATATTCAACAAGTGAAGATGTCCGGCTACTAAGCTATAGTTCCATGGGGCCCACAGATGATGGGCGCATAAAACCAGATGTGGTGGCAAATGGAGCTGGACTATTTTCAACATCGATAAAAGAGGGAAGAACTAATTATTATGAAAGCATGAGTGGAACTTCCATGGCAACTCCAACTGTTGCGGGTGCTGCAATTTTACTGCAAAAGCTATATAAAAGTTATAATGGAGACCGCTCGGCTTTATCTTCAACAATTAAAGCGGCCATTATTCACTCTGCTGATCCAGCTGGCCGCAACCTTGGCCCCGATTATAGTTATGGGTGGGGCCTGGTAAATATTCACAAGGCAGCTTTAATAATTTCCCAAGATGCAGGAAGTGGAGATTATATTATTCAGGACATCTTAGAAAATTATACGGCCAGAACGTATGGAGGGTTAATTGCAAATGGTGATCCCATAAAAGTAACTATGGTCTGGATTGATACTCCTGGAAATCCCCCATCTAACTCTTTAAATCCAAGTACACCAATGTTAGTAAACGACATGGATATTGTTTTAACAAGAAGTGACGGTACAAAATCGTATCCTTGGAAGCTGGACTTAAGTAACCCTACTGCAGCAGCAAGCAGAGACCAAACAGGAAATCACGTTGATAATGTGGAGATGATTGAAGTGGATGCTACTGCTGGTAGCGTTTATACTTTGCGAGTTTCTCACACCAACACCTTAGCAGGTGGAAGACAACCATATTCTATAATCTTGCAGGGATTTGATTTTGCCACTGAAGAGTCAGAAAACAATGATGAACCAGGTAATACACAACCCCCTGGCGGACAACCTATAAGTGGAGGTGGTTCTGATTTCAATTGGTCTCCTCCAAGGTATAATAAACCACCGTCACAATCAGATCCTTTATATGGAGCTGACGGTAGCAATAAGAAGCAATATCTTAGTGGTTCGTGTGCTACTATTACCACTTCAGGTGGCGATGATGATGACAATTTCCCAGGAACATTCTTATTGCAAATTGCGATAGGGTTTTGCCTAATTCTTTTGATTAGATATATTCTATTAAGGGCACATCAATAACTACTCTTGTACCACGTGAGGCATCGGACATAATTGAAGTACGACCACCTAGCTCTTCAGATGCAACTTTAATAGCATTTAGGCCAATATTGGCGCCAGTTAAGTCGATGATTCCTGCTTTTGTTGAAAAACCTGAGTCTAAGACATGTTGAATAATCTCTTCATCATTTTCTTGCGCTACTATATCAGCAAGTCCGATTGACTCCATGTTTTTACGAATTGCATTGGCAGGTATTCCTTTACCGTCATCAGCAATAATAATATTTAAGGCTTGCTTTTTTTTGTTGCGGGCTATCGAGACAATAATTCTGATTAGGCCTTCTTCTGGTTTATTTGCACTTGTTCTTATATCAGGAGCTTCTATTCCATAAAAGAGCGCAAACCTTAAGGCATAGGTGAATGAATAAAAAAGATCATAGTAAAATTCGCCAACTAATCGGGTGTTTCCCCCTTCAATCTTTAGAGGTAAAACTTTTTTACCAAGCTCGTGGGCAGTATCTTGAATTAAAGCATTATAGTGCTTCAGATAAAATTCAGCAGGCATTGCATATATATTGTCGACATATGAGTTAATAATATTTGGAACTATTTTTTGCTTTCGCATTTCAAAATAAAAGTCTCGTATATTAACCGAGGACACACTTTGATGATAATCAAGGTCTTTCCATGCATAAACGTTAATATAGTTGTGGTTTTCTTGAATGAATTTGTCTATTGCGGCCTCAATCTTGCGAGTAGCCTTGATGATACTTATGTAATGTTTTTTGACATCACCATCAGGTTTAGATGCAATTGCAGTGAAATGTTTTAAGCAGGCTTGGAGGTATTGTTGTAAATCTTGCAATGAAAAAAAACTTGCATTTTGGTAAAGCTGCTCGAACTCTGTTAAAAAAACTTTCGTTTGAACTTCTATATTTGCAAAAAAGTCGTCTTTCATTTTCAACATGGAAAAGAAATAATTTACATCAGTAAGAAAATTATAAAAACAAAACTTATTATCAAGAATGGTTTTTATTTGCTCAGAATTTGTATTGTTGCCATCAGAGCTAGGTGGTTGAGTTTTGTCTTTTGAAGTTTTATTGAGACCGTCAAGTTGGATTGACTGCAGTGTAAATTGCTCCATTTTTTGTTCAGCTTTATTTTTTAACTCAGTATAGTCTTGTTTTAATTTTGTTATATCAAGATTTAGACTGTCTATTTGCTTTTGTCTATCGGACACTTCATCTTGTAATTTTTTAATAGAGTTGTTGTACTCCTGGTTGTCGCCATTAAAGTTAGCAATTTTGTCATCTTTGCCTTTAATTTCCGCCCTTAGCTTCATAACAATATCATCTTTCATTTCGATTTCGCTATTTAGCTCTTCTATCTCTGTATCTTTGCTGCTCAACTCTTCTGACATATCCATTTGTTTTTTAGCGATACTAACAGGTGCTTTTGATTGCTCTAGCATTGACTCTAATATTTTTTTGTCTGAGTTACTTTTGTCTTGAGCTGATGATGGGATCTGTTTATTCATGATTATTGCAATTCCAAATGACAGCGCTAATAGACCGCAAAACACTAGAATAAATTTGAACTTGAGAGACTCGCCTGCTAACTGCAAAGTGTTTTGGCCGATAAACGACACGGCCTTGATATCGAAAATGTTTGTATTACTGTGTGCAAAGTTACCAAATTCATTATGGAGTGTGCTTTGGGAGCCACTTTTTGCTATGGTTGCAAGAACTGACTTAAGCAGTTTTTCTTTTGTGCTAAAATAGTCATCGGCCATAATCACCTTGTTATTTTTTACAAAAAAGGTCTTGTAAATGTTTACGGGATTTGGGTCTATGAACAAGTTTTCAATGAATAGTAGAACTTCTATTATTTCATTTTCATCGGGGGTTGTGCGATAGAGGGCCAATACATTTTTTGTTCTACGTTGTATTTTTATATCACCGGAAGTAAGACCTACAAAGTCAGCACGGAGGTGCACTGTATCTTTTCCAATAAGCTTCTTTTTCTTTTTTTTAACTAATTCTGAAACGACAAAATACTTATCTTTGTCGTTATTTATCATTACCCTCATTCTCAAAATAGACGGAATCTGCTTAAACAGATCTTTTGCTTCTTTAGAAAAGCTACCTGTTTTTTTACTAAAACCAGCAGCTAAACTAGCTATGTTAAAATTGGTTGATAAAATAGTTTGCTCGAATATGTGAGCCGTTTGTTTTGCCGATGACACCAGCGCATGGGAAATAAATGAATTCTGGTTTCTTGACATCGTGCTATTTACGATGGGTAAAATAACACACATCCCCAAAAAAGGGATTAATATAACAATAAGAAAAAGTTGATACTTCCAATGTAACTTTTTAAGCATTGCCTTTATTTTTGCAGATGTTTATCTACTAATAGTTTACCATAGATATATGCAATTAAAAAATCTATCAGTTATAGATAAGAGATACTTAGGCCTTTCTACACTTGTTGTTTTGCTCGTCTCTATCCTCCTGCTAGCAGAACAGTTACTTTTTAGTGAATTCTATGATTTTACAGATGCCATCTCATCACGTCGAGTAAAGGTTGCTGTCCAGTTACCTTCAATTAGATTCTTTGGAGATAAAAGGGATGTCCCTCGTAAGAAGATTGTAAAACTTCATGTACCAAAGGCCAAGCCGAAAGATAAAAAAGCTACAGTACCAGAAATCAAAACAGCACCGGTGGTTGTGCCAAAACCAGCTCCAGTAGTGGAGCCGACTGCCGAGCCGGCAGTGATGCCAGATGCTCCTTTGCAAATACCTCCACAGCAGAACTTGACGATGGTGCCCTACGGCTTAGAAGCGACTTCAAATGGTATGGCAGTAATGAGTTCTGTTAGTTTAGAAAATATATCAGTTGGGAAGGAATTTATTTTTCTAAAGGGTGAGAAGATGTCGCCAATTACATTTGGTTGGGAGCCAATTGAGTCTGCTTACAGATACGTTATCGAAATAAGTACCGATAGTGGTTTTAAAAGGATTGTCATTCGCAAAAAGCTAAAACAAAATCTATTTGTTTTGAAGCCAAAACGCTATCTTAACAAGAGGCTGTTTTGGAGGGTCAGGTCTATGAGTAGATCTAAAAAGTCTGCATGGTCAAAAAAGAAAACTATTAAGCTAAAAAGTGTAGATTTGTAGTCGATTCGTAATTATTTAACACACGGAAGCACATATTAGAGAAAAGTAATTAAATGTAAGAATTTAAACCTGTAAATCTCGTCTTTAGTTTGACATATTTGCTCTGTTACTTCAACAAAGGTATGATTTTGCTAGTTACTCGGACTATGTTCTTATTTATTACTGTTTCTTACTTTCTAATAAACTCTCAGCATGCATTTAGTTTTACAATTCCAAAAGTAATTTATGGAACTGATAATCGGATGGAAGTTGCAAAGTATGACAACTCAACGTTCCAGGAGTTTGCAAGATCAACTGCTGGTATGATTGAGCGCGAAAACTTAATTCTGCAAGATGATGGTACTTACACAATTAAGGCCAAAACACTAGGCCAGGCAATGAACTTGTGCCCACAAGAGCTCTTTAGAGACCAATTGACTGCAGTTAATTGCTCTGGATTCCTAGTGGCACCAGATATCTTAATTACTGCAGGTCACTGCGTTAACGCTTACGATTTCTGTAGCAGCCAAAAGTGGATTTTTGATTTTGTAAAGGGAGTTACCTCTCTAAACAAAGACAGCATTTATGGCTGTAAAGAAGTACTACACAAGGAACAAAGTGCAATAACTAAGGCCGACTATGCAATTGTGAGGCTTGATCGACCAGTGCTTGATCGCTCGCCACTTGAGTTTAGAACTGAAGGTACAATCAGCCAGGATGAGCAAGTGGTTCTTGCGGGACATCCTTCGGGATTACCCACCAAGATAACAGATAATGCTGCTGTGCGCTCGATAACAGGTGATGTTTATTTTACGGTAAATATTGATAGCTTTGCTGGAAACTCTGGTTCTCCAATTTTTAACAAAGAAACTGGAGTTGTTGAAGGGATCTTGGTCCGCGGTGAGCAAGATTATGCATACAAACCTGCAGAGTCATGTGTTACTGTAAATGTGTGTAAAGAAGATGAGTGTCGTGGTGAAGACGTAACCAATATCACGTTTATTAGCAGTAAAATTCTAGAACTGCTCCAGCCTGAGGGCCGATAGTTTCTTTTTCAACTCTTTTAATTCGTTTAAAAATTTCCTGCTATGCTTTGAGCCGGGTTTACTAGCAGCACTGATGTGACCTTTTATAACATTTGTGAGCAAATTAAATAGCGTCCCATCTCTTTTATCAACATTCAATTTGATTTTATCAATAATATATTCTTCCATCCACATCCTGTATTTTGCAGGTAAATGGCCGCCATTATAAAAGTCAAAGACGTGATACATATTGAAATCTTCCAAGGTTTCTGGCAATTGCATAATATCTTTGTATTCAAATAGCCACTCTACATTGCTGCCAAAAACATGCTTAAATATGTCAATTTTATCTTTTTGAGCAACAGCGTCTTTGGCTTGCCACCTAAAAGAATATGTACCTCCCCACCAACTAGTTAGTGGTATAAAGTAGTCTTTGGAGCTAAATTCATTTTCCTTTACCAACGCATCGGGATTAGGCTTAACTGCAACTTGCAAAATTTTATGTTCTTGCATCTTAAACAGTTTGATACCCTCAATGATCTCATCTTTTTCTACGAAAAACTTTAGGAGATAATTTCTTATTTTGACGTAACTTTCAAGAAAAGGGCCATGTTGAATAATGTGTAGAGGAGATGTTTGTAATCCTAGCTCAAGTGAACTTTGGACAACATCAAGGAGCTCCATTTTGAGAGGTTTACTCATGTGAGCACTAGACAGTTTTTTTGTTTTTTTATCTGTCTCTACAAATTTCTCTCGTGGGGGTAGTTTGAGATTTTGCCCAATGAATTTAGTGGCATTGGGAAATTTGTACTTAAAAAGCAAATCGCTTGAGTTTCCTATCCGAAATAGTTTTGGCAAGTCAATTCTAAAAGTATGATCAAATTGGCACAAGACATGCTTTTTCATATTATAGAACCAAAGCTGTGGCTTGGGCATGTCATCTTTTGCTGTTGTGTTTGAAGCACTAGGAAGTAGTACATATGAAGTGATGTGTTCAGGCAATTGAATTTTGCTTGAGTAGTTAAAAGAATTACTATATGACCTATTCGTCTTTATTTTTCGTAACTGTTTTTTAGTTAGCTTATATGGTTTTATTAAACTAACTTGAAGGCCATTAATATATTTAGGATTGAGGGTCAGCGGGGCAAATAAAACCATGATTATAAAAAATGGGATAGCTAAAACAACTCCCAGTAAGAACAAAGGATTTCTTGAGCGCGTTAGGGTTGTAAAAGTCATTATTTCTTTTATAGTTCTTTTTTTAAGTAAAGATGGCAGGTCGAAGATAACAAATGGAGACACAATGGCTGTCAGGATGACTCGTATTAATCCTGCCAACCTAACACCTATGAAGCTGCCATTTGCATGAATTCCAACGGCGAGTTGTGAAATAGTGACCCCAAAAAGTAGAGTTGAAATTAGTGAATACAGCAGCAGTAACACTACAATGTTAAATACAAAAGGAGATATTAGGTCCGGTATTTCAGAGATTAAAGGGGTAAAATACTTGCTTATGGAGCTAGTAGTTTGTTTGGAAAAGCGACCGACAGTGGTTTCTATAAATTTCCACGAAAGAACAGCAAAAGGGTAAACATACACTTTAAAACTAAAGAAAAACTGTTTGTGTAATTCGCTACTATACTTTTGAAAAGATGCAAAAGTTTTTAGGAAGTAGTACAAACAATATGTTAAAGAAATATCTCCCATCAGGGCATAAAAGCGCAGTAATCCATGAACAGGAATACAGTTTCCAGCTTTTAGTTTATCTAAGATACCACCCACTGACTGTAAAACGGTCAAGGTCATGATCTCTTTGAGAGTCCGGCGCGTAAACAAGCATGGAAGGTCAAACATTAAAAAGGGACCGAGAATAACTGCTAGAAGGGATCTAAATATACCCATAATTCTGATTAAAAAAGGATTGCCTTTTACTCTTATACCAAACATAAATTGAGAGAGTGATACTCCTACAATTAAATTAGAAACAATTTGAAAAGTTATGTATAAGGCCATTGATGGTATGAAAACATTTAGCAATAGTGGTAATTGCTTCATCATGCTTGGCTCTAAGATGGGTTTAAGATGGATTAGAATTTTGTTGTTAATTTGAGTCGCATAGTTTTTTAAAAAAGCTAAACGCAAAAATTCTTTGTGTAAGACCACTGCTATGGTTATGTCACATAATAAAGCAACAAACCTTTGAAGAGGTCCAGCAATTACAATACTAGCTGTAACTTTTTTTGGCTTTGTTTTAGCACCGAGCTTAGCTTTCAAGGACTTCTCTGCTTTTTGTTAATAATTGCACTTAACCGTTTTTCATAATATACTATACGATGATAGCAAACAAACGAATTGAAAACCATAGAAATGAATAAAAATTGGTTAATACGGAAGCAGGATTTTACAATTAGTGGACCTGTATCTAAAGAAAAAATTCTTGAGTTAAGGGATAAAAAACTTTTGAGTCCTGATGATGAGTTATGTAGTGGTAACGGTTTTTGGTTTTTTGTAAAGGAAAATAGATTTTTTACAGATTATATAGAGCAAGATAATGTTCAGGTTTTTGATCCCATTCAAGATGCTCAGAATAAACTTACAGAAGTACAAAAGAATGAAATAATTGTTAGAAAGAAAAAGAAAAAAAAGAAGAAAAAAAAGAAAAAAGATAAAGATATTGAGTAGAGTGAAAAATATCATTTAAGGAGATCAGATGTCCCAAAATTATTTCTCTGTAAAGAAGCTTTGTGAGATATTTGGTGGATCACACCTCAAATCAGAGTTATTGAATCTAGAGAAGAGTGGAAAAATTAATCCTTCCAAGAAGTTTCGATCAGGAGCAATTTTAAAAAGAGGTTGGCCACTGGAAGATGTACCCTCCATAGGAGAGCACCTGGGATTTATGAAAAGCTTTAATAAGCCAGTTGCCCTAGCAGTATTTACTACCAAAGGTGGTGTTTTAAAGAGTACGATGGCCCTAAATATTGCAAGGATGGCTGCTCTTCATAATATTAAGACGTGCGTAGTTGGTCTTGATATTCAGGGCGATATCACCACTGCTTTAGGCCATGAAAATGACGTAGATGACTGTGATAATTTGGATGAGATTATTGAAAAACTTAATCGAACAAAGGGGCTTGCAGATCTTTTTCACAATCATGTTCGCTTGGAAGATATAATTAAAAGCACAGATATTCCCACGCTATCTTTGATTCCAGAAACTCCTGAACTGGTGGCCTTAAATGATTCCTTAAATAATATGAACCGAAGAGAATATTGGCTCCAAGAAAAAATCGTAAGTAAACTAAAGGGATACTTTGATTTAATTGTTATGGACTGTTCCCCCAACTGGAATAAACTTACCACAAATGCCCTGGTAGCATGTGATGTGCTAATTTCCCCACTGGAGTGCAAAATTAATAACTTCAGAAACTTCAAGGTCTTCAAGCTTTTTATTAAAGAATTTAAAGATGAAATGCATTTGGACTTTGAAAATATTTTTATTCCCACAAAATATTGTGCAAATAGAAAGCTTGGCATGGAGATAAAAAATTGGTATCAGGTAAACGTATCTGGATGCACCTCTAGTGGCTTCAAAGAAAGTGTTATAAGTGAGGAGGCCTGTGCGCTGCACAAGGCGGTTCTGGAACATGCACCTTCAAAAAGTACTTCTAAGGAAATGAGAGAGCTTTTAATTGAAATTGGTGCCAGGGTAGATAGTTGCCTTGAGAGTGAAACAACACAAGAGCAAACAGAGCAATCATACCAATGGGATTATGACTATCATTTATCAAAAGGTTTAAGGCAAGAAGATGGCGCTAAGTTTAAAAGAAGTTTCTAAGTCAAGCAGCAATAGCGGCGGTCTGGGCGGAGAGGAGTTTGATAAAAAACGAATATTAAGACCTTGGGAAGGGGTCGAAAAATTAGGGTTGCAAACAAGAACTATCCAGGCGCGCGAGGCAGTTATAAACGCACAACAAATCCAAAGCAGAAATAACGAATTGATAGATAAGCTAAAGGATAACCTGCAAGAAACGTTTCATATCAAAAAGAATATAGATCTAAGCAATCATGACTTAGGTGAGGTCAATGTGGCGGACCATAGCCGTACTAGCCCTGAAAAAGTTGCAGGCTTGTTAAGGCTTTTAAAGAGCTTCTTTGCAAGCTAAGGCGCAAAAAAGGCCCTCAATCAAGAGGGCCCATAAGATATTACAATAATTTCTTAAAAAAAGTGAGTCTAATTACTCGTCGGTTCCTACAAATACTTTTGCAAGTACTTTGTGAGCTTTTTCAGCTGTCATACCATACTGTCCAGCAGCTTTAGAAACGAGGCTGTCATACTCAGCGCTATCACCTTGTACATTTTTAATATAAGCTTGTTCGACACCTTGTACAGTTGCATTTTCGTCACCTGTAATGGCCTTAGCAAACTGATCAGCATCTTGCATAGATTTGTTATCAAACTTATTCCATGCGTTAATTAGACCGGCCATTTGCATAGCTTTAGGAGCAGATAACTCATATTGATTTTGTAAAACTGCAGCTTTAGCAGCAACAGCACCTTTTTCACTAACAGCAGCAGCTGCAAGAAGGTCTTTTGATCCATTGGCAGTTTGCTCAAACATGAACTCACCAGCGAAGCTACCACCAGGATTGTTAAAATAAGCGTCACCGTAATAAACCGTTTCGCCAAGACCTGTATCCCACTCATAATCATGAATGTAAACTTCTTGGTATTCAGCATAATCTGCATAATCAAGCCAATCATCTCCAACTAAGTAGTTTTTGACGTCATAGGCCATATAACCATAATCTACACTCCATACGACTACGAATCCTTCTGTAAGAGTATCTCTTTTTTCAATCCAAAAATAGTCATTAGATTCATCATTAAGTAGATCTACAAATTCTTGAACGCGGTCAACTGGAGTTCCTCCACCGCCGCCGCCGCATGACGCTAGGATAAGTGATGTAAGTAGCATAATTGCAAGTGTTAAGTTTTTCATTTTGTTGTCTCCTAAATTGGGTTGTGAAATTGTTCGTTGTGTCGTAGGTCTACTTCGATTCATTGTATTGTTCAACAAAAATAGTATATATTGTAATAATTAAACACGCGTCGCGTTATATACGTGAATAAAGTTCATTATGCAAAGGCCCTCTTTTTATAAAGAGGGCCTTCTTAAATACTTATAATAAGGTGAGAATATTAGCGAACTTTTAAAGGTCACCCACAAATACTTTAGACAGTACCCTGTGAGCTTTTTCTGCGGTCATATTATATTGAGTAGCAGCTTGTGAGACGAGGCTTTCCATAGCAGAGCTATCACCTTGTAAGTTTTGAGTATAAGCTTTCATAATACCATTTACGGTCGCATCTTCATCACCAGTAATTGCTACAGCAAAACTATCAGCATCTCCCATCGATTTTGCTCCAAATTGGTTCCAAGCATAACTTAGACCAGCAATTTTTACGGCATCTGGAGCAGATAGCTCAAACTTATTTTGTAAAACTGCAGCTTGAGCAGCGATAGCGCCCTTTTCGCTTGCAGCAGCAGCAGATAGAAGATCTTTTGATCCGCCAGCAGTTTGTTCAAACATGAATTCTCCAGCATAAGTGCCCGCACTGTCATTTTGATATGCATCGCCGTAATACACAAACTCTGTTAAGTCTGTATCATACTCAAAATCATGAATGAATACTTCTTGATATTCAGCAAAGTCTGCATAATCCAACCACTCATCTCCAACTAGGTAGTTGTTAATATCATATGCCATATAACCATGGTCTGCACTCCATACAACTACAAAACCTTCAGTTAATGTATCGCGTTTTTCAACATTAAAATATGCACTTGATTCGTCATTGAGTAAATCTACAAATGCTTGAATTCGGTCAACAGGTTGGCCACCACCGCCACCGCCGCCACCGCCGCCGCCGCCGCCGCCGCCGCCGCCGCCGCATGAAGCTAAGATTAAAGAAGTGAGTAAGATCATTGCAAGTGTTAAATGTTTCATCCTTTTTGTCTCCCTTTTTTACAAATGTAAAAGTTGATTCGTATGGCAGGTTTTTATCTTTATTTATAACTATTTGCAATAGAAATAACCTTACATGTCGGCCTGTTAAGCCGATGTAGTCGTGGTGCAGAATGCACCAGGGTTAAGTATATAAAAAGTAGGGGGTTAATTTTGAAAGATTTAATTTTTGAGACAATTTGGGACCATAAATTTTTTATCGAGTAATTTTTTCTTTCACTTGATTAAAATTTAAATAGTGCCAATTTGGCACCAATTATTTTGAATAATTAATCACATGTTTTTTTTATGATTCTTGGATCGCTGGTGTGGTTTTCTACAATCCATTCCTTGCACTTAAATGCACTCAATTTACTTTTAACCCAGCTTTTTTCACTCGATGAAAGTGGGCCATAATCTCTACCATATGGCCAGCCATACCCCCAACGATATGTAGTATCATCGTAAGGTCCTCCCCCAACTCTAACTCCTGCATACATTATAGGTCCAATTATTTCAAATCCTGCATCTTTAACACATCTTCGAAGTAATCGATCTGCACTTTTTCTCTCACCCTCTGTACCACCTGCAAAATATGCCTTGTCGTGTTCGAGACAACAGTGAACCCATGCGTTTGGATGGCCAAGAAAACCGGTGCCTTCAGGGAAACTACTACAGCCATCAGAAGTAAAATCTGCAAGATCAACTTGTGAGTATTGTCTTTTTTGTAAGTGAAAGTAAATATCTCTTGAAGACATGCCTTCATATGGTCCACTGGCACAGCTAAAAAACTCATTACCCCACCTCGGTGAACTGACAGTGTCCTCACCAACACATTCTTCAATAATGCTCATATCTAGATATGCTGCATAACTGACTGAAGAGTTTACTAACAAGTGGAGAACTAGAAGGATTAAAATTGGTAGTAACTTAAAATTGCTATTCATTTCGCTTACCTTTGATGGTTTTTAAATACTTATTATTTGAAAACGCAACGCATTATACGTGCGCAGCCAATATTGTCAATAATCAACAAGAAAGAGTGAACAATTTTCAAAAAGTAGCATGCTTGAAAGAAAGCTAATCCATGAATTTTGTAGTGCTTGCACAATACATGATTACTTGGCAAAATGGCATTTAGGAAAACATGACAATTGTTGCATAAATATTGGGTCTTCATAAATGCTAAAAAATTTTAAACGACTGTGCTTTATTTTTCTTTTTGCAATAGCTGGTTGCACATATATTCCAAGTAAACAGTCTGCAGTTAAACCAATGGAGTCAAGTTACGCCGATAATTCTTACAACGAGTACTCGTATAGACTGAAAATTCAAACGGCCAAAAAAGAGCTAACTGCAGAAGAGCTGTTTAGACAACAGGCCGTTGAAAAGTATCGCAGGATGCGCTTAGAGGACTTAAAAAAAAGGTCTGCACGAAGACTTAGGTCAAGGTCTAGGCCAAGGGTAAAACATAAAGATGGGTTCGTTGCTAGAGTTAAGCCTAAAGCAAGACCAAAGACAAGGCCCGCAGCAAAGGCCAAAACTAATCCCAAGGTAATAACGATTAGGCCTATAAATTATACAATTACAAAACAGATTGACCAAATTAAGACAATTGGAATAGAAAATTTAGAAAGAAGCCGACAGGGGCTAATTCAAGAATTAATTCAAAATATTGATTATTATTGTATTATTCATGAATCAAATAAAAGATTTCGCCAAAAAGGTCAGTGTAAAAGATATGTTCGGGCCAGGTTAATGGAATGTGAAAGAAAGGTTAGGGGGGTTTATAATCGAAGTCTTGTGTGGTGTTTAAAGAGTAAATTAAATCTTCGCTAAGGTCTAACAACAATGTTTTTTAATCGTTTTCCCATTAAATATGATCCTCCAGTGTATCGCCCTCCATCAGAAGCCGAAAGCCTCTTACTACAAATTACCATAGGGTGTTCTCACAATAATTGTACATTTTGTGCGATGTACTCAGGCAAGCAGTTTCGAGTTTGCCCTCTTGATAAGGTTCTAACTCAAATTGAAAAGGCCTATCAATATTACAAAGATGCTCCTCCTAGAAAAATTTTTCTCTGTGATGGAGATGCTCTTTGTGCTCCAGCTGATTACTTAATATCGATTTTAGATGCAATTAACAATAAATTTCCAGATCTTGCAAGGGTCGGTATTTATGCTACCGCCAATAACATTTTGACAAAAAGCGAAGATGAACTAAAAGCTCTTTCTAGCAGAAAATTAGAGATAGCCTATTTAGGATTAGAAAGTGGTTGTGATGAACTTTTAAAAAAGATTAACAAGGGCAATACAGCTTCAGATATGGTGGATGCTATTTTGAAATTAAAGCGCGCCAATTGGAAAAGTTCTGTCATAGTAATGTTGGGACTAGGCGGCAGTGAAATGTCTAAAATTCATTGCCTGGAAACTGCAAAGTGCTTGTCTAAAATGGTCCCAAACTTTCTCTCATTTTTAACCACCACACCAGTGCCCGGCACACCTTATTATAAGATGTTGCAAAACAAGGCCATTTCTCCACTTACTACAAAAGAGCTTTTAATTGAGATGAGAGAAATCATTTCTTCCATCGATCAACAATTAAATGGCAGAATGATCTTTAGGGCAAATCATGTGTCTAATATGTTTCCTCTTGCTGGTATAATTCCTCGAGATAGAAATAGTTTACTCACTACCATAAATGAATGGATACAAGTATGTCCTGATGGTGTTTATCCAGATGTTGATCCAGCATCACTATAAATAACGAATAGCACTACAAGTGAACTGGGAAAACAGATTTGTGATATGATTTTGGTAGGTTTTTAGAGATTGACTTTATTCAAGGCCAATCGAAGGTAGGGTGTAAGAAAGATTTGAATCCATTTACCCAGCTGCCAATATATAAAGCAAAGACCATGCCAATTAGTCAGGCATGTAACCAGCTGTAATAGTGCTGGGCCTTATGCGTCAATGCGCTGCGTTTTTAGGGTCAATCTGTCTTAATGGTTCTTTTTGTCACTTAAGATGGGGCTAATTGGGGACCTCAATTGATTTATTTCAGAGGTCCCCAAAAAATTATCTACATATTCCTTGAAAAGTATATATTTTCTTAGTTATGTCTCTTGTTCCATTAAAGTTGGCCATGCTATCTTCTGTACCAGGCTTGAAAAACTCTAGAGCAAGGTCAGTTTTGGTATTTCTATAATAGAATCCAACCCATCGATTGCCCCAAACGGTTTCAGAAACTTGATGGCAGGTACGATACCTTCCACCGCCTGTACAGACAGTGCGACTTCTAGTGTAGGAGCATCTCTCATGTTCAGTATATTCTTCAGAGTTAGTCACTTCTGTATGAATAGGGCCACGGGCGTCCCATGGTTGTCCACTAGTTCTAGAAGGAATTGAAATTGTACCATTTCTTGGAAGCTCTCTACTATTTGGAACATTTATCTCCACTTCTTGTGTTTTACGCCTGGAAGTTTTGATTTTTAAAACCAACTGTCGCTTTGACTGATAGTCTAACTTTGTCTCGTAGGCTGAGGGCCTCATGGTAATTATTTTGTAAGTGGGGTTAGTAGACATATCATCATCATCTTCGTCACAAGCGTCAGTACCGGCACCTCCCATGGGGTTACAGGTTCTAGCATCTTCGTCAACGACTTTAAAATTCATGTTTTGGTTGATATCTAAAATGCCTACAATAGGGTTACAAGCCGATAGTAAAAGAAAACTAACCATCAGTGCGATGTGCTTTAACATACAATCCTCCTTTTTAGTCTTGTACTCTGTCCAAGTTTATTGATATTGGACCATATTGTATTTTCTTTATATTGAGCTGGCAACTTGTTTAGGGTAGACGTTTTTGGTTGGACAAAATCTTACTTCTTACAAAATAATAAGAGGCGATGCCAATGATGATGTTTGTTGTGGTTAAAGCAAAAAATATACCCCTTACTTGCATTAGATGAGAACCAAGAAGTACCAAGGGAATATATAATCCAAACATCTTAACAATGGTGAGAGTGGTAGGAATTAAAGGATACCCCCGAGCATTAAAAGCTGAGCTACTCATCATGCGAATGCCTTCCATACCGTAACTTATGGGGAGGATTAAAAAGTAGAGTTCACCGATTTTTAAAACCAATGGATTACTACTGAATAAAGAGGTAAAAAATCTTCCATAAAAAAATAAAATGCCAGCGACCACCACCCCCCATAGTACAGCAAAAAGGAAAGAAAAAGTTATGGCCTGTTTCACTCGCTCCTCTTTATGGGCACCTGTGTTTTGACCAACAAATGGCGCTAGTCCCATAGATACTCCCATTAGCAATATTAACGAAAATGATTGTATTCGGCCTGATACTCCAAAAGCGGCTACAGCTTCATGACCGTATCTTGCAACAATGGAGGTAATAACCCCCATTGAAAGTGGGGTTAAAACATTAGTTAATGCAGCAGGAAAGGCTATATGAGCAATGCGCTTCCAAGATTCAATGGTCTTTTTTAAGGTAGAAAATTGAATGGTCAACATATGGTATTTTCTGTGAAGAACAATAACAGAGGCTATTAGAGTAATTGCTTTGGAAATAGTAGTTGCAATGGCCGCTCCTCTAATTCCAAAAGCAGGAATGAAGCCTATGCCGAAGATAAACATGGGATCTAAAATCGCATTTGTGATAGCGGCAATTATCATAATAGCTGCTGCAATATGAGTGTCACCTGTGGCCCGAATGGCGCCATTACCTACCATTGGGATGATGACAAACAACATTCCAGCATACCATATTTCCATATACTCTCTAATTAGAGGTAAGAGTTTGTCGTCAGCACCCATGAAAATAAACACAGTATCTAAAGAGGAGTAACCGATAATTAAGGCCACACAGACAATTAAAAATGAGAGTGTTAAGCTATCAGTTGTTAATCTCCTAACTTTATCTTGGTTACCTTCTCCTATTGCTCGGGAAATTACAGATGTGGCACCAACTGCTAGCCCCAAAGCAATTGTGATGAAAATCATAACAATTGGAAAAATGAGACTCATAGCGGCAAGCTCTGTGTGTCCCAGTTTTCCGACAAAGTAGTTATCCACTAAATTGAAACTTAAAATTGAAAATAGCCCACCCATCATAGGGAGAGAAATTTTTATAAGTGTTTTGGCAACAGAACCTTCAGTTAACTTTTTCATGGACCACACATTTTATAAAAAATCTATTACTAGCAGAGTCTAGGAATATTATGTTACAGTTACTGCTTCACAATTTAAACTAGGAATATGTAAATGGTCGGTTGGAATCAATACTTTATAAATATTGCCAAGGAAGTTGCAAGAAAATCAAAAGATCCTTCGTCGAAAGTGGGATGTGTTTTAGTCACAAGGGATAATAGGCCCATTTCATTTGGTTATAATGGGTTTGTTTCGGGTTGTGATGAGCAAAAGATGACCTTTGAGAGGCCTATGAAATATCACCTCATAATTCATGCTGAAATGAATGCCATGCTTTTTGCTGAAAAATCTGTAAAAGGCGGTAAAGCGTATGTAACTCATGGGCCATGTGAGAACTGTTTAAAGCATTTGCTACAAGCCGGTATTACAGAAATTTATTACGAAAACGCTGGTATCTTAAAAGAACGTGGAACTCCTGAACAAAAAGAAGCAATAGGCAGGTTACTTAGTTCCAAGGATGTAGTTTGTAAAAACATTAATGGTACTGAATATTTTGAAGAAATTACGTGAGTGCCCCAAAAAAAACCTCGCCCAAAAGAGCGAGGCCTTTAACAGTTCGATTAAAACTACAAAAAGGGGGGGCATCGTTGTTTTAATCAAACTAAATAACTATCTTTATTAACACTTATTTTTATATAATCAAACATACAAAGGCAAGAACAAATTCTAAAAACACCTGCGGAAGCCTTGCGTCAAGTGCTATATATTTTTGACAACATCTTCTTTGCTACATTAATATTTAAATAAGTAAGTCAAACTGAATGACAAAGTTTTAAACTTAAGTTTCCTAAAAAGTTAGTTTGAGTGTAATGGATAATCTACAAGAGAATTTAAATACACGTCTTAGAGTCACAAAAAAACGTTCTGAAATAATTGAGGTTTTGTGTGAATTACAGCAGAGTGTTGCACAAATAAAGGTATGGCAGAATAATCAAGGTGGCCGAAAAACAAATGATGTCATCATCATAAGTGTTAATTCAGTCAGCGATACTTTCTTAATCCAGTCGAAAGATAACGTAGGTTTTTCGTCATTTACTGATGATGTGTGCCTTTATTTCACAACTGCCCATAAAAGTATTCTTTTAAAAACGAGCATAGTGAGTATATTACCAAATGCGGTGGTTGTAAGTGTTCCAAAAGAATTAAAAATTCATGAAAAAAGAGACCGGTTACGCCTCCATTTTAAAACATCAAAAATGCCAATAATTAGCTTTAAGCGACCTATCCTATATGGTAAATCGGAAAAAATATGGGATGAGCAAATCTTTGATATATCATCAAATGGATCAGCTATTTGTGTAAGAAGTGATAGACGCGATCTTTTTAAAGTAGATGCCAAACTAAAGATTGATAAAATTGCCGAAACTAAGGTAGATCCTTCAGATCTATATGCAAAAGTTACCTACTCAAAGCAAGTAATACTTTCAATAAAACAAAGAAAACAGGTCTTTTATAGAGTTGGGCTAATTTTCAATCGCCGCATAGAACTGGCTGAATACTTTATGTAGATAACTTTATCAGTTATGAAGGCTAAATTCATACATAGTTATTGCAGCAATTTTGGTTGTGAACTTTTTCTCTTAGACTTAATATTATAGTTGATATCTATAAAACTAAAAAATGAGATAAAATGGAAGCGAAACGATTTGCAAAAAAAGATGCATCACATACTCTGTTAGTTGAAACCGCTTGGGAAGTTTGTAACCCAGTAGGGGGGATTTATACTGTAATTCATTCCAAACTTGATGCGGTGTTGGAAAAATGGGGTGCAAATTACTGTTTACTTGGACCGTACTTTCATGATAGGGCCATGTCGTTATTTGAACCCCTCGAACTTCACAGCAACAGTCCATTTGCCAAAACAGTTAAGCAGTTGCGAAAAATGGGGCTTGAGGTTCATTATGGTAAGTGGCTTGTGCAGGGAAGACCTACGGTAATCCTATTTAACCCTTTTAGCCTGATGAACCAGTTGGATTTTATTAAACAAGATTTGTGGAAGTATCACAATATCCCAACAGGTCATTGTGATGATTTATTAAATCAAACTCTATGCTTTGGACAATTTGTAAAATTATTTTTTAATATTTTGGCACAAAAAAAAATTACTACAAAAAAAATAATTGCCCATTTTCATGAATGGATGGCAGGTTCAGCTATTCCCAGTATTAGGGGGGGAAACCTTAAAATCACCACAGTCTTTACCACTCATGCCACCATAATTGGGCGATACTTGGCAATGAATGATAGCAATTTTTATAAAAATCTACACCTTTATGACTGGGAGTATGAAGCAAGGCACTTTAACATTGAAGCGCAGACAAGAATTGAAAGAGCAGCTGCTCATGGAGCACATGTATTTTCTACAGTTAGTGAGGTTACAGGAAGAGAGTGCACTCACTTAATAGGTAGGACTCCAGATATTTATCTTCCAAACGGTATCAATATTGAGCGCTTTGAAGCTCTCCATGAGTTTCAAAATTTACACAAAAAATATAAAGATCAAATTCACCGATTTACAATGTCTCATTTTTTTCAAAGTTACACGTTTGATTTAGATAAAACCTTGTACTTTTTTACCTCTGGCAGATATGAGTATAAAAATAAAGGATATGACCTTACAATTGAGGCCCTAGCAAAGCTCAATTGGAAACTACAGCAAATCAATAGTGATATCACTATAGTTATGTTTATAGTTACAAGGAAACCTTTCTATTCAATTAACCCAGAAGTATTTCACTCACGTGCATTAATGACGGAGATTAGGCTTACCTGTGATGCGATCCAAAAACAGGTTGGTGAGCGTTTATTTCGTCAGGCCACAAAAGCAGAAGATAATAAGCTGCCATCTTTGGATCTCTTTGTAGATGATTACTGGCGCTTGCGTTTTAGAAGAACTCTACAGGCATGGAAGTCTTCAAAACTGCCTCCCATAGTTACTCACAATCTGGTTGATGATAACAAAGATGAGGTTTTAAGCTTTCTTCGATCCTCAAATCTAATTAATAATCAACATGATCGCGTTAAAGTCGTTTATCACCCAGATTTTATATCGACCTCAAGCCCTCTGTTTGGCATGGAATATGGACAATTTGTAAGAGGATGTCATATGGGAGTTTTTCCCAGTTATTATGAACCATGGGGATATACACCTCTGGAGTGTATCGCAAGTGGAGTACCTGCTGTTACCAGCAATTTGGCCGGATTTGGTGATTTTGCCTCCAAAAAGATTAGAAGGCCCAATGAACATGGTGTATATATCATTAATAGACAAGAGAAAGACTTTTATGAGGCAGCTAATGAATTGGCCGATGATCTATTCCAGTTTACTCTGTTAACTCGACGTGAAAGAATAAAGCAACGCAATAGAGTGGAAAACTCATCTGTCTCTTTTGGATGGAAAAACCTCATAAGGCATTACGAACAAGCATATACTCTAGCACTTGAGCGGCTTAAATAAATTCCTTTTTTTCGTGATGATCTTTGTGACCAGATTCAATTAAGCTATTTATCCGATTGAAGTCGTGAGCTTTAAGCTCAATAAACCTAACTCCCAGCTGATCTTGAGTGCATCTTCTGATTTCACTTTTTATTTTTAACAAGGGCGAGTTCAGCACCTCATCATAATCGTCGACAGATGTGATTTTAAACTCAGCGATGCACTTGGTGCCCACATCAAGCTCTTCTGTGCTTTGAAGCAACATACCGCCAAGACTAATATTCACCATATTAATAGGTCCAATGACAATACTTTTTGTTTTGAGAAATACAGCTGTGTTATATGCTAATCTAGATTGGCCTCTTCGTTCAAACTTCTCATTCATGCCTCGCCTCCGACGCAAAACCTTAAAAACAGAGTTACTTATGAGCCTATTGTTTCACAGATCAATTTAAGACTCAAATATTATCACTTTTTTTCATGATAATGCTATGCGTTCTGGGTGTGCAATATACTTGTTTAGTGCTCATTACCTTGCTATAAGTGAAGTATCCATTATGGAAGTTTTTTTAAAGTGAGGAAAGTTTTTATGAGTAAATGTAAATTTTGTGGCAAAGACATTACCTGGATGAAAGAGGATAAAAAATTCAGGGCCATAAATTCTGATGGGGAGTATCACTCTTGTGAAGAAATGCAACAATCTAAAAAAAGTATAAAGGTTATAAATCCTTCCTCTCTAAGCAAGGAAGAAATTGCTGAATATGAAAAAAAGATAAATTCAAAATAAATGATGATAAAATGAGAAAATGAGAAAGATCATTCTTGTTTTTATCACTGCCTTTTGCTGCTTAAATCAACAATCTATTTGTGAAGATACGATTAAGACCATCACTGGTAATAAGATTTTAAGAGTAGGCCTTGAAGTAGGGCATATACCTTTTTCAATGTTTAACAATCAAGGTCAAGCATTTGGTTTTGACATCGAACTTGCAAAGTTGATGGCAAAAAAATTAAAAGTAGGGTTAGAAATTATTAATACTCAGTGGAGCGGAATTATTCCAGGACTACTAGCATCTGAGTTTGATATTTCAATTGCTAGTATGTCGATAACCCCTGGTCGAAATATTTTAGTTAACTTTTCAAAACCTTATCTGATCAGTGGTCAGACCTTACTAATCAAAAGCTCTCTACAACAAAGTGTTTATTCATTTGCTGATTTAAATAGCAAAAAATACATTATTGGCTTTAAATCCTCATCAGAAGGAGAAAAGGCCGCAAAGAAGATGATAAATAAAGAGGTTCGCTATAAATCGTTTAAAACACTTATGGCGGGTGCAAATGAAGTAAGAAGTGGTAAAATCGATGCTTTCATTGCAGACCATTCATTTAATTCATATTTTGCACAAAAATATAGTGGAAAAGTCCATTTCCTGGCAAACACATTTACATATGCTCCACTGGCCATAGCTGTGAGAAAAGATGATCCCAATATTTTAAATTGGATCAACAACTTTTTAGATGCCATAAAAAAAAGCGGTGAGTTTAAAAAATTACACGACAGTTGGCTAGTGGATACTTCTTGGTCGGCTAGATTGCCTTTGGGTATGTAAACGGATGTAAAATCAAAAAAAGGGCCCTCAAATTCTTAAGTGGCCCTTTTTTCTTATGTATAATTGAGTCATTACCCAATAATCAGTCTAGTAATCTGGCTGTGCAACTTCTACCCTGCAGTCCTCGTCAATAGTTTTGCAAATTAGACCTTGGTAGTAATCATCTATATTTGCACTCATTGATCGTGGATCAAAGCTTTGATTATTTAATATGCCTCTTATATAATCAAACTCTTCGAATAAAACATCGTTTTCATCAACCTTATTAACATAAGTTACAGGTTTCATCTTCTTTGAAGATACTTCCAACTTAAGCTTAACGTTTTTTAGAACTTTATCTTCTGGGATCAATGATGATAAGTATCCAAGCCCGATATTTAAAAAGACATCATTGTCCTTTAAGCCCTTAAGGGCAAAATGTTGTAAGTTTTTGGCCGTCTGAGAATCATCTTCTTTATTTAAAATAATTTTCAATTGCTTTATCATTCCTTCATACTGATATTCAAACTTCATTTGCCAACGCTGTAATGGGTCTGGATCTACTATGTCCTCTGGAAGGCATGAATTGTAAGGGACACTTTCGTCGATACATTTCCACAAAGAAGGATCCCAAGGAGAAACATAAGTTAGCATATCTTTGTTTTTTTCTATAAATGCTTCTAAGCTTTCTCTAATTTGTTCTTCATTCATGTGTTTAATGCTGTAGAGAGCTTCTCGGTTAAATCTAACTTGAAAGTAGGCCCTGGCATTTTTTCTCTTTTTTAAATTTTTCCAATCATTCCACTCAATGTTTTTTCTAAGTACTCTTGGTACAATTGATCTAAAGAGGTTGGCTGCTTGCTCTTGCTCGCTAGATCTAAAGATCTTATCTTTTAAATCATAACTAAATGCCATCTCTACAAATCTTTTAGTATTACCTTCTTTGTCTGTTCTAAATAGGGCAGAGTAAGTGCTTTTAACATCTTTTTCTGACCATGAAAAAAGTGCTGTGCTTCCAAAAGAGACATCAAGAGAGTCAAATTCGTAGTGCACAGTATTTCCGTCAACATCCTCTGATGCAATATTATGAACTGAAGCAGATGTGCCCTCTCTAAATTGTAGAAAATTGTTACCAAGCTTAAAGCTCGAAGTCTTTGATGTAGCATTATCTCTTCCTTTAAAGTTTAAGGAAATTCTTCTACGTGATAATGGCTTGTTTTTATCTTCTTGTAAGATTCTTTCAGCAAAAGTGACATCTGCTAGTAGTTCAGCTTTGATTTTTTCATAATCAAAAAATGGATTCATCATTTCCAATCGCTTGAACTTTAATGTAGAGGACAATATAGCATCATAAGCTTCCCGGGCATCTTCATTTTTTAAGTCAAAGATGTAATCGACCATAAACAGGTTGGACTTATTTCGACTAAGGCCAAATCTAGCTACATTAGTATCAAGTATTTTTAAAAGTTTTCGGTTGGCCTTGTCGACCAATTTGTTGGCATATTTATTCCCGGCATCGTATTCAAAAATGTTAAATCCTAGATCTAAGGTGCCATTTATGCCTTTGCTTTTTTGCCTCAAGGCAATTAGCTTGACTCTAAGGTAGTCATTTTTCATTTTATAAACATCGACTCGAAATTTACCACTCCAAGCAAGACTGCCAGAGATACTTCCAGATAAAATGCCGTCAGTAAAGCCAACACCTTTTCCGATGCTGAGATTTAATGTCACTGGCATACTAACAAAAGTACCAGTTTCTAACTTTCGTGCCTTTTTGGCATTAATTGGTAAGTTCCAAACACTATAAGGTAGTGCTAAAAGTGCTTTTTTCTGTGAAGTAAACTGACGATGAAAAATTACTTGAGAATCATGTGAAATTCCAAATGATATTGGCAGCTTATTGTTATTATCAAAAATTTCACCAGGATTTACACCCACGTTAAAGGTCAATTTATCAACTCTGGTGTATAGACCTCTACCAAAAAAATGCTCACCATCCATATCTAAATTTCTTGAACCACCGTAGGATGGGCGAACCTCATAGCGATAGTTAGATCCGAGCCTAACTCCATCGACGACTTCTTTATTGATGATTTTAACATTTTCGCCGATGTCTAAATTTACAATTTCTTCATGGATTTTGTTTTTGATGTTGATGGCACTTGCTTGAACAATTGGTAATAGAATACCTATAATCAGTACGATAGCCTTGTTTTTCATAAATACTCCCGTTTGTTTAGGGTAAAATATTATAAATACGTCATGTGTGGAGACAGGGCATTGTATATCAGAAAAGGACGCGGCGCAACATCTCAATGATAAATATGTACATTTTACACAGAATATTAACTTAAGGTCTTAAAATTGCATAGAACCACTGCCTGCAACAATTGGAATATACTTATCTTGCTCAGCTTTGGGATAGTAGTGAACACCTAGGTGAAAATTTTTCAAGTAATGACTAATGCCGAAACCCCAAAGGGAGTATGTGGTGTCATAAGTTGCACCAATTGCGACAGCATTATTGTCGCTATAGGCCCATGCCAGCTCTGAAGTTACTCGAGTTCCTAAAGTTAAACCTGAGCTGACCACACTACTATCGATGCCATCAACTTTTCTAAGTGCATACTCAAAACCATTTGTCCACGCGAGTTTATAAGTAATGGCCCAGCCAAACACAAGTCCCAAATTATACGAATTGACAGTGGCAAGTTTGCTGCCAGATAAGTCATCAAGGTTATACTTGGACCACCCAAAATTTGTGGCCAGGGCTAAATCCTCATCGCTGTATATAGCAATCTTGGCATTTGCGTTGCCTATTGAATTTAAAAGCAAATGAAGATTGGTGCCAATTTGAATACTATCTGTCACTCCATAAGCCAGTGAAGTACCATAGGTAAACACACCACTTGGTAGTGTGTATGGAGATGGTAGCGTATGGGTTATACCCAGCGCAGATCTGCCTGCATTGGCCGTATTTATAATTAACAAACTGGCAATGACCAAAAATTTAAACTTGTAGAACATGGGGCACCTCTTCTTTATTATAAGATAATGGATAAATTTGTATTATGAACATTTTGTAATATTATATAGTATGTTTTTAGATAATAATAGAAATGACCTATTTTGGGGCTGCACAGAAAAAAAGGATTATAAAAGTTCAAATCACTTAATGAATGTTGAACTTTTTATGGCCCAAAATGGTCATTTGTTTGAGAGTATTCATATAGCATCTCAAGTTCATGACAACAAAGTATTTGTGGTAGGTCAAAAGGGTGTTCCTGATGACTTCAAAGAAGATGCTTTAGTAACCAATCAGAAAAATATAGCAATTGTGGTACGAACTGCTGACTGTCTACCAATTTTGCTCTATGAGGCACGTAAAAAAATTATCGCCGTCATCCATAGTGGGTGGAGGGGTACAAAAAAAGATATTGTAACAAATACCATAGTAAAGATGCAGGATGCATTTAATGCAAAGGCTCAAGACATGATTGCTCTGCTTGGGCCATCTATTGGATCTTGTTGCTATCAAGTAGGTGATGAAGTTGCTTGTAATTTCAAAGAGGTAAAGGGGGCCATTACAATTAAAGGTAGTTCAAAATACCTTGACCTCTCTGTTGTGGTGAAAAACTCCTTGCACAATAATGGTGTTTTACAAATAGAAAAAATAGAATCTTGTACCTGTTGTAATCCAGATCAATATTTTTCCTACCGTCGTGATAAATTGATTCAGGGTTACCAGTATTCAATCATGATGCTCTGTTGATGAGCAGATTTTTTAGCCTTTTAAAACAAATAGTTAGGACTTAGAATTTAAATACTACAATTATAGTGTCTTGCTCTTTACTTACAAAAATACCAAACGATAAGGATGCGTTATGAGTAATTTTTCACATCTAGCAGTAAATGATAATGGCTTTTTATTTGATCCCACCTCAGGACAAAGCTTCACACTAAATACCATGGCCCAAGAAGTGATGAGTGCTATGAAAGAAGGAAAAGATGTAGATCAAATAGCAAGAGAGCTCTCACATAGTTATGAGGTGTCCTATGAGTCTGCATATGAAGATGTTTTAGAGTTTGGTACTAAGTTAAAACTATACGGGTTGAGTTTATAATGAAAGTGGGGATAACGGGCATTAATGGTACTGATAACCCAGGTCCAGGATTTGCCATAGCAAGAAGTTTAAAAGAAGCAGATCCAACCTGTGAAATTATTGGTCTAAGTTATGATATTAATGACCCTGGCAATTACATGGATTTTATTATTGATAAAAGTAGTACATTGCCCTATCCAAGTAAAGGTGCGCAAATATATTTTGATAAATTGTATGAAATAAAAAAACAATTTGGACTAGATTACATCATTCCAAACCTAGATGCAGAGCTGCCCTTGTATATTAAATATCAACAAGAATTAAAAGATAAGGGGATTGACTCGTTTTTACCAAGCAAGGAAACATTTGAGTTACGAGATAAGGAGAGGTTATTAAAGGTTGCACAGAAACTAGGCATCAAATATCCCAAGTCGGCATGTGTGGCTAATGAGGCAGCCTTGCAAGAAACTATTCAAAAAGACTTCGAATTTCCGTTAGTCATCAAAGGGCGCTATTACAAAGCATACGTAGTAAGAACTATGGCTGATGCACTTAGGCGTTATTATGAGATAGTTGCAGAATGGGGTACACCCATAATTGTACAAGAGTTTGTGACAGGAGATGAGTTTAATGTTGTCGGCATAGGTGATGGCCATGGCAAATCGCTTGGAATGGTCGGCATTAAAAAATTGACGACAACATCTATCGGAAAGATTGTAAATGGTGTAACCATCAAAAATGAACCGATGATCAATACTGCTTCACAAATTGTGGAACAGTTTAAGTGGCGTGGGCCATTTGAGCTAGAGTGTATTGTAAACCAAAATGATGTATATCTAATTGAGATTAATCCAAGGTTTCCTGCTTGGACTTGGTTTGCTACCGCCGTTGGAGTTAATTTACCAGAGCGCCTTATCAAGTATTTACAGGGTGAGAGAGTTGAGTACAAGTTGGACTATCCAACCGGCAAATTGTTTGTGCGCTATACGTATGAGTTGGTTACAGACATTGAAAAGTATAGCCAGTTAGCAATGCAAAAGGAAATATAAAATGAAAAAAAAGAAGTATGAAAGACCAGTAATTCAAAAGATAGAAAATAATTATTATGTAAAACATGGAGTGAGTGCCAGGGGATATCAGAAGAAGCGCGAGAGTATTGATAATGTAAAGATTGCTGATATTGTGAAAAAGTTTGGATCACCGGTATTTGTATTTTCAGAAAAAGCGATAAGAGAAAAATTTAAAAAGGCACAAGCTGCTTTTAAGAGTAGATATCCAAATTTCCAATTTGGATGGAGTTATAAAACAAACTATCTAAAAGGAATCTGTTCTATCTTTCATCAAGAAGGGGCCATCGCAGAGGTAGTCTCTGATTTTGAATATGATAAAGCGCGTGCTTTGGGGATAAAAGGCGAAAATATTATTTATAATGGTCCATATAAATCCATGGAGTCACTAACCCTTGCTGCATCTGAAAATGCCAAGATTCACATTGATAATTTCGATGAAATAAATGACTTGGAAAAAGTAGCTTCGAAGTTAGATAAAAAAATTCCGGTTACTATCAGGATAAATATGAATACGGGGATCTACCCTCAGTGGAGCAGGTTTGGTTTTAATTTGGAGTCAGGCCAAGCAATTAACGCAGTTAAAAGAATTATTGCGGGACAAAAGTTACTATTAAATGGGCTACACACCCATATCGGTACATTTATTTTGGATCCAAAAGCTTACGGTGTTGCGGCCAGTAAGATGCTTGGGTTTATGGATGAAATTGAAAATGAATTTGGACTTGATATTGAGTATATCGATTTAGGTGGCGGATTTGCCTCTTTAAGTCATTTAAAGGGAGTTTACCAGCCTCCAGAGATAGCAGTCCCAAGTATAGAAGAGTATGCGGATGAAATCACAAGGCCGTTTATAAACAATAAAAAAAGGCCGCGCCTTATTTTAGAAACTGGGCGGCACCTCATTGATGAAGCCGGATATTTAATTTCTACAATAGTTGGCCAAAAACTGTTATGTGATGGCAGGCGATCATATATCGTCGATGCAGGCGTTAACTTTTTATATACTGCCACCTGGTATACCTACAACTTGGAGTTAGAAAAAGATACTGATGGTATCACAGAGCCCTCACTCATTAACGGTCCTTTGTGTATGAACATAGATGTTATTAATGAGAGCATCATGCTGCCACGATTGGAGAGGGGGGACAGGATTGTTTTTTCCCCGGTTGGGGCATATAACGTTACACAGTGGATGCAGTTTATTAGATATAGACCTAAAATTGCATTGATTGGGATAAATGGGGAGATGGAACTGTTAAGAGAAAAAGAAAAACTAGCAGATGTTGAATCGTGTGAAAGACTTCCCCAGAGGCTTAAGTTTAGTGATGAAAGTTGATATTGACCCAAAAGTAAAGGGCTACGTTCAATCATTTTTTAATAGCTATGCAGAAATATTCTTTGTTAAAAATTACTATGTTGGGATGGTCATTTTTGCAGTGACTTTTTTAAATTTAAATGTGGGGATTGCGGGCGCAATTTCTTTGTTTTCAGTTTTTATATTTACAAAATTATTAGATATGAAGGATGACTATTTATATAGCAGCTTCTATTTATACAACCCACTACTGGTTGGTATGTCTATTGGCTACTTGTTTAGAATAGATCCAGTGGTTGTCTTTTTTATTGTTATCGCTGCAATCTTTACATTTATGGTGACAATGTTTTTAAATGTCTTTTTTAGTAGATATGAAATGCCCATATTGTCGTTACCTTTTTCGATGATTAGCTCTCTGGTATATTTAGCATCGTATCGTTACTCAAACCTGTATGCCTTGGGGCAATATAAAGATGATTATGGAAAAGTGGTATTTGAATGGATGCCTGATTTTATCAATTTCTTTTTAAAGTCGGTAAGTACAATCATATTTATGCCCAGTGAAATTGCCGGAGCATTGATAGCTGCGATTATCTTTTTTCGCTCTAGGATCATGTTTTTTACTATGGTGTTTGGGTTTGCCATGGGCGTGTGGATTGAATCATTGCTGCTTGGAAACTATGATGTCGCCCTAAGAAATGGTTACAATTTCAACTATATTTTAGTAACAGCTGCCTTGGTAACGGTTTTTTTGGTACCCACTGTTAGGTCCTTCATTCATGGAACAATTGCAGTAGCAATAACAGTCATCTTGGTGCATACCTTTCAAAATTTATGGTTTGTGTTTAAAATACCAGTTTTTGCACTACCGTTTAATATTGTTGTAATTATTTTTGTGTTAGTTTTTTCAATTATTCGCTTTAAATATTTTGTGAATCAAAGATCAAGAATTAGAGGGGATACTCCTGAAGAGCGGCTAGATAGTTTTTTTTCAAGGCTTTTTCGCTTTAAATTTAACGAAGTAAATATCGCTTTGCCTTTTTATGAAAAGTGGAAAGTGTTTCAAGGGTTTTATGGAGAGTGGACCCATAAAGGTAAATGGTCATATGCATATGATTTTGTAGTTAGTGATGAGTGCGGGAGCAATTTTAAAAATAGTGGTACGGATCTTAGTGATTATTACTGCTTCGGCAAACCGGTGTTGGCGCCAGTAAATGGTACTGTTGTGGCAGTGTGTGATACACTTGTCGATAATCAAATAGGTATTGTTGACGAGGTAAACAATTGGGGCAATTATGTGGTTATTTACTGCGGTACTATTTATGTTGTTTTAGCTCACTTCGCCCAATCGTCGCTAATGGTTAAAAATGGTGATTATGTAAAAGTAGGGAAGGTTATTGGCAAATGTGGCAACAGCGGTTATTCACCAGAGCCCCACATCCATATCCAAGTACAACTGTCTGGCTTTTTGGGAGATCAAACCATTCCGTTTAATTTTATCATTCATACAAAAGACTCAAAGCTTATAAAATACTCCACTCCTGCAGTTAATGAACAGGTTGAAGCAGTTAAGATTAGTGAGCACGTAAAGACACAATTATCATTTACTCTAAACACAAAGTATAACTTCAATATATTTGAAAATGGTGTCAAAACCGATGAGTTGTATCTAGATGTTAGAATGGAGAGAAGTAGTGGTAGCTTCTACCTGAGTGATGGGAAAAATAAACTCTATTTTCACAAAGAATATCCATTTTTTTACTTTTATGATTTTAAGGGAAAGTCTTTTAGCTATCTTAGACATTTCTTTGCAGCAATGCCCTCACTACCACTTTTTTTCATAGATAAACTGTCCTTTGAAGAATACTTGCCAGAAAAGATCACGTACTCAAAATGGCAAAGACCTCTGGTGAGTGTCTTGTCAATCTTTGCCTATAAGCTAGTACAAAGAAAGGGGCAGTTTAAAATGGGAGAAATTCCCTATAGTATTAGTGGCGATGTGCCCTTTGATGGTATAATGACAAAAACAAAGGTTGTATTAGATAATTCAAATGGTCCCCTACTGGTAGAAGTGGGATCAGTTAGATTTGAGAGGATAATATAAAAATTAAAGTTGTAACAATTGTTTTGATAACATCATTGCAGGCCTATATTTCGACTGGCTTTGCGGCAAAATTTAATGGTCGATATGCTTGGAAAGAAGTTAGTACATGGGATGCAAAGGATGAACATTATCTCTTTCAGCTTGCAAACTATCACAAATTAAATCGATCTTATAAAAAAGCAGTTAAAACTTATTCTCAACTTATTAAGATGAACTCGCCCCTTACATATACGGCCTTTTTGTTTATTGCTCAATGTTTACAAAAATACCGCCCTGGAAAGCAAATTAAAAAGACAGTGTTAGCACTTACTAACAAAATGAAGCCACCACTATATATTGGTTACCAGATTAGACAAGCTTTAAACGACACTAGTTATTTAAAAAAGGCAAAGAGTGCTGTTGCACCAAAAAACCTTTGGGTAACACTTATGCCATATTTTGTGAGCCTGGGATATGATACCCAGGAAGAAAAAGATAGTGGAACCCTTATTGGATTATATTCAAATGTTACATATAAGAAGATTTCACTTGAGCTATTTTTTGAACAAACAAATATAGGCTGGAAAAATAAATCCACTACAGATTTAGCTCAGACAAATTTTGGTGGGGTTGCAACTTGGTTCTCTGGAGAATATGCATTCAAGCTTGGCATTAACAATCTGTCGACAACAGAGGTAAACACAGATGCAGGTAGGGCAATCATACTTGGGGTAAAGAGGTCGAAGTACTATAATTGGGATTTGGGAATAGATGTCTTTAATACAACTTATCCCGATTACCAAAATGTGGGAGTTGGTATCTGGCAATTTACTCCTTATTGGGGCAAGTGGTTTAGAAGCTTTTACTTTAAGTTGATAGGCTATTTAGTTATACCATCAATATCAGACAGTAATGCATCTGGGGATGATCGTTTGGGCAAGATGAATAAATCAGTTGAGGCATCCTTGTCATACTATTATAAGTCAATAAATATTACCTTTTTATATTGGACGGGGGATCAATTTTGGGTGATAAAAAATGGCGGATTTATTCTGGTAAATGCTACAGACATCTACTCCAGTGGGTTCAAGGTTGAGCTTGGCAAGCAATTAAATACTAACATTGGAGTTAAGATATCATATGGACAAAGCTCTTATGAGGTGTCATCTAACGCGAAAGATTCAACTTCTAGTACAATAACAGCTTTAATGAGTATAACGTTTTAAAAGGATTTTTATGAAAACTAAACTACTAATTTTTGTATTACTTTTTGTGTCGAGCAATGCCTACTCTAAAAAAATAAGTAAGATTTATGCAAACTCATACGCATTTGAAAAAAGTGGAAATTATCAAAAGGCAATTGCAGAAATGATGCCTCTGCTTAAAAAGTTTCCGAAAAGTTATACTGCAAATTTACGATTGGGGTGGTTGTTTCTTTTGAAAAATAAGTTGAAAAATTCTTTTAAACACTACGAAAAGGCCCTCAAGTCTTTTCCCGCCTCTATTAACCCCTATCTTGGCTTAATTAAGATTTTAATGATCCAAAAAAAGTATGTGAAAGCAGAAGTTTACTGTAAAGGTCTTACTTCGATTGATTATTACAATTATAGTGGCAACTTGTACTATATATCTGCTTTGATAGCTCAAAAAAAATATTCAGCGGCACTTAAAGTCGCCAATAGAATGTTAGATCTTTATCCCGGTTCTGCAGACTTTTTAATCAATAAAGGAATAATCTTATATTGGTTAAATGATACTAAAAATGCCAAATGGTTTTTTAACAATGTGTTATATCTATTCCCAAAAAATCCGACTGCCTTATATTATCTAAGCCTTTATAAGCAAAAAGGAAAAAAGAGCAAAAAAGGTAAAAGACGAAAAAAGAAATAGAGTCTACACTCCTAAATCATTTTTCAACCTATCCCAATCCACTGTTATATTGGGTAAAAACTCCGAGATTAGTTTGAGATCTCCATGGGCCTGAGATAAACATGTAGATGCTCCGGGTGAAGGAGTGATATTTATAATTAAATTTTTATCAGTTAGCTTTGCCTCACCTAAATTGAGTGTTTTTGTCTTGGTGTCAATTATTTGAGGCCTTGTTCCTCCACACCTTTTAAGTTTTACAAGGTCAGTTGATTTTAGAGTTGGGACAATCTTTCTGGCATCTCTTACAAAGAAATATTTGCCAATTACTGGAATATCAAAGATTGTATTTTTAATTACATATTTAAAGACATCCCAGTCTGATAGAACCTTAAACAAAGTTAGGGAGGCTGCAGGAGTAATACCTCTTAGGTATTCAAAAAAGGTACTCCAGTTATATCTCTCAAGTAAAGGAATTGGTTTTGCCGTGGGACCCCAACGAGTTGTTTGTGTATTATACACATCAGGATCACCATGAATTGCAGCAAATGGAAGTTTGGGATTTTGCATAGTATAGACTTTGTTATGTAATGTCTTTTTACTTTCATAAAAGCTTCCAGCGACACTTAAAAGATTCAGATGCTTTCCAATTCCTAAACTATGAGCAAAAAGCAAACTATGGCCACATGCACTTATTACCAGAGTCTTTGTAGTATATTCTATGCCTTGATCGTTAATCACTTTATAACCCTCACCAAATCTTTGTACGTCAACAATTTTAGCGTTCATATATTGTGCTATGTCTGGGTTTTTCTTTTTGGCCTTTTGTACAAAATGCTTTGCCAGTGCTTGAAAATCTATTGTATAGCCATCAGGTGTATAAATTGCGGCAACAGGAACATTTAGCGGTCGACCTTTGATCATTAGTGGTTCGATTTTTTCTATCTCATCGCGTTCTAAATATGTTATTTTCTCAAAAAGCTGCTTTATGTCTTCATACCTTGTTTTAAGCTCCCTGACCTCTTGTTCACCTTCGGCCACAACCATCTTTCCAACAACACTAAAGAGTTGTTCTGACTCATTGGGGTCAGCTCGATGAGCATCAAGATATCTTTTTACCATATTTGCTGCAGCATTGACTCTTTGGGCCTTTTGGTATGAATAGTTGGTTTCAATATCTCCAAAATGCAGAGTTTGGCTGTTCATAACCCTGTGTGAATTGACCGCTCCTTCTCGGGAGTTTTTATCAAAAATGGCAATATTTTTTAAGTTTGAGTATTCTGTGCTTAAGTAAAAAAGTGAAGTACCACTTATTCCGGCACCGATAATAATGAGATCGTAACTTGTTGATGTTGATTCTGCTTTCATTTTAAAAAACCTCTCGAATGATACTTTAAGTTGTTAAAATCTTTAAAAACCAAAACATATAATTATATTATAATATGAAACCTTGCCGTTGTCTAGTAAATTGAGACAAAGTCTCAAAAAAATCGTATTCAAATAAGGATCGGGTGATTTTTACAGTGCTTTAGGTTTAAATTGAGTACCCAACAAAATGGCACGGTTTTTGCTCAGCTAGGTTATTACATAGGGATTTTGGTGCATAATGCGCCTAAAATGACTTAACCAAGGGAGTTAATATGAAAAAAATTATTTTATTTGCATTACTTGCAGTAACTGTAAATCTTTCAGTTGGTGTGCAGCAGGCACAGGCCTTAAACTTAGGCGACATTATTGGTATCATTGGAGATGTGGCAGGACACGGAGATAATGATATTGGTACCGTTCAACCTAACGGACTCACCTGCACAATCAAAGATAGAGGATATGAAGAACACCGCGGGGGCCATGGTAGCTGTAGAGAATGCTTGAGAGAGCACGGTGAATGTGTAAAAAAATGTTTTGATGAATTCTTTGTTTGTAAAGTTAGAGGAACAAAGTGGAATGGAAGTCGTAAAACTGTAAGAGCGCAAGGACAAAGACGAAGAAGAGTTAGACGTAGAGCGATGAACAAATGTTACGATCGTGGACTAGAGGATTGCCAGTTTGTTAGCTGTAACAGAGAAACTGAATACGTTTCAACCACTTCTTGTGAAAGACGTGGACGTGGACGCGGACGTGGACGTGGTAGAGGTGGACGTAGAAACGGACCTCCAAGCGTACGTCACTAATATATTTCCAGACACGCTGCGTGGTGCACTCTGGGGGGTTTTGTGTGCTGCGTGGTGCGTTTACTTCTAAGTATGACCATCTATTTGTGATATAATTCTAATTAAAATTATAAACACGATCCTAATAAGAGGTCATATGACAACTATACGCAGTATTTTAATCGTTTTACTTTGTACATCCTTGCTACATCTTCAGTTCAACATACCACTACTTTCACTGCAGTTCACATTCGGAGTTAATAGTGCATACTCCACCCCAAATACAGATGTAGGAGACTCAGATCCAAATAAATTTACCGCAACCGGAATTCCCGGATTAAGCGATGAAACTCAAAGGCAACTAAATACTGCCCAAGATCAGTCGAGATCATATAAATTTCAAGCTAAGGCCTCAGATAACACTGAAAGTTATCTATCACTTGTAGTTTTGATTGGTGCGGCCATCGTAGCATCAGTTTTATATGTACACGGTAAAGCAAAACGTGACGACTCTGTTTTATTCATTATTGGCTCTTTAATTTTTCTTGGTGGAGAGCTACTTGCCATGAAAGATTTTTCAGAGATCAACTTTGAGATGCAGCACTATGATGTTAGCCCAGATGGAACGATGAATGATGCTCAAGCAATTGCTCTAGATAATCAGATCCAGCTATGGGAAGAAGTCAAAAAAGTAGCAAAGAGAAAAAAAATGTTACAGATGGCAGCGGGAGCAACTATGGGACTTGCTGCTTTAACTGCGATGCAAATGGAAAATGATAAAGACTTAGTTATTGCCAACAACGAACAAGCAATGCAAGCAGATCATAGTGCTTTAAAACAAAATACATCTTGCATTACAAGTGCAGCCAGTGCGACCCAACCGGCTATGCTACAGAATTGTAGAAATGTTGTGATTAACAAAATAGAATGCCCTATTGATCAGGAAGAAAGGGTACAAATTCAAAAAACAAGTGAACTTGAAAAAGATAGCATGGTCACAGTAAGCATCTGTGAAAATATCGCTCAAGTCGCAAACCAACAGAAGGCGCAAGAACAACCTCAAGTGGAAAGTGCGGTGTCAGTCGCCCAGGCCCAAGCTGTACAAGCTCCACCAATGGCCGCAGCTGAGTCTGCAGCAGGTGCAAGTATGGTCATGGCTTACTCAGGCAAGTGTGACAAAGATCTAGTGGAGGCCACCAAAGTAAGAAAAGAGCTGTACAAATGCGCTCAAAAAGTTGGGACCAACAAGGCAAAACTTGCGACGCAATTTAAGGCACTGGGAGTTAATAATATCAGCTTCAAAGATGTTTCGGGATTAAAGAGTTCTTCAGTTACTTCAAAAGATTGTGCTGGAGATGACTTTGTTAAAAACATATTGCTACTTTATAAAAAAGCAATGGCCCACACCATAACCCTTTGTGGAGGGGAGACTAGTGAGCATGATAAAAAGAGACTTTCTCTTGAAGGTACAAGGTGGAGAGACTTAAACAACTATGTAACAAATGGGAGTATAAGTGGGCAAGCACTTTCTAAATGCAGGTCTGGCGGTGGGCAAAATGCATATTGTACTTTTTATAAACATAATGAAGGAATCACTATTGCAGACTACAAGATGAGATCGATTGTAAGCATCGCAAGAGTGATGGCAGATACCACCGGTATGGATAGAAAAGAAGCCAAAGGTGCAATGCAAGACAATGTAAAAGACTCGTTCTTGTTTCAAGACTTTCAAAGTTGCAGTGGCAGTGTTTGTCAACTTGATGAAAGCATTAAAAACTTTACTGAGTTAATTCTATCAAATGCTTATGCAGTTGGTGAAAAAGACGGAATAGATTCTAAAACCAAGTTTGTCCTAGTGGCCCTTGTTATTGCAGCAAGTGGCTTTATGGCAGATATGTTAAAAGACCACTTAGGTCAGAGCAAAACCCGTGCGATCTTCTTTGGAGTTTTAGCAGCTTTGGCCTTATATTGTGCTATTTTAACCAACGGTCAGATTGTTAATGCCGAAGGCAATTTGAAGAAGCTTAGAGAGCTTAGAGGAAATATGGATAAAGTGCCTGATACCGGAGGGGTTGTTTTTAACTTTAATAAACCAGATTCTTTTGGATATGTTGAAGCCTTAGTAAACTCATTTTTGTCACCTTCACTTGCTGAAGCTACTGATGGCCCTTATGTTCCTTGTTTTGGAGGAGTTAGTAAAAATGGTAAATGTAAAAAGTTGCGAAGTTTAGTAAAAAGAAATGGTAATTTTAAGTCTATTAAAAATCGCAGACTTAAAAAGATGGCGCACTTAATGGTTAAAACAGCAGATGCCTTTCAAGGAAAGAATCGATACCCCCGTGGTATTGATAGTAATTTGCGAAAAATTGCTGGCGAGTATGATTACATCAAGGGCCAGGCAACTAAATTGGAAAAAAAGAACAATAAATTAAAACGTCGGTATAGCTACTTAGGCTTAGCTCCAGTAGATTATCAAAAAGAGAGAAACAAAATAAAACAGGTACTGTTAATAGGTGCAGCCGGAATTGTTAAGAGTAAAGGTATGACTCCTAAAGAGTTTTTACGCAAACTGTATGGAGGGTTTGATTTTAGCGGTAAATCTTATCGTAAAGGTATAAAGCGCAAATCAAAACTAAAAATCATCAAAAGGGGAAAAAGGAGCTTTAGTACCTTGGGTGATGATAGTATGCCTGAAGTAATGACTTCTGGTGATGATGATATTGACAACGACGAAATAAACCAATCAAGCCACGAAGGCCAAGAGAGCGATGTTATCTATGTATCTGAAGATGCAGATATAGTGAAAAAAGAGCACGTCTCCATTTGGAAAATAATTTCTACTAGATATTTAAAAAAGCTACTAACTCTATTCGGCGATAAGCAAGATAGCAAAAAAGTTAAGAAGTAGGGTGTTTATAACCCTAAAATCTTCCGGGCAGTTGCCACTGAAGCAATTGGTCGCTCCAATTCTTTGGCGATTCTTACCACCCTTTGAACTAATTGAGCATTTGATACAGCAAGCTCACCTTTTCGATAATATAAGTTATCCTCGATTCCTACCCGGACATGCCCGCCCATTGCAATTGCGTGAGCCGTAAGTGGCAATTCAAATCGGCCGATACCTGCTGCGGTCCATGTTTGCTCACTAGGTATTTCATCCACTAGCATGGTCAGATTTTTTATGCTTCCACTCATGCCGCCTGGAACTCCAAGCACAAAGTCTACGTGAAACTTTTTGGGGATAAATCCTTTTTTTAGATAGGATTTGGCGGTTTCAATCATACCAAAGTCGAAAATTTCAAGTTCTGGGACAACTCCATGCTCCTGAATACTTTTTGCGATAGTTTTAATAGTCAATTCATCGTTTTCAAAAACTGCTGACCCAAAGTTCATTGTCCCCATAGAGAGAGTTGCCATGTCTGGTTTAAGTATAAGTGGAGCACATCGCTCGTTTAGAGAGGTTCCTACAGCACCACCGGTAGAGTACTGAATTATACAGTCACAGCGACTTTTTATTTGAGAGGTAACTTCTTTAAAAACATCCACGCTTTGACTGGGTGCTCCATGTTCATCTCGAACATGGAGGTGAATGATACTAGCTCCTGCCTCCACTGCCTTTGCGGCTTCAACGGCCAAATCTGTAGGAGTCGTTAAAAGATGTGGATAGACATCTTTGGTTACTTCCGCTCCCAAGATAGCACATGTGATAATTAAGCTATTATCTTTCATCCTACAAATCCTTTTCTAACTCTTTTAGAGACTCCTCGATCATTTCCGCTACATACTTCAAGTCTTCACTGGTATGTCTGTAGGCTATATATCCATGGTGGTATGGTTGTAAGAACACCTTTCTTCTTATGAGTTTGGTGTAAAAGCTGGCCCTTAGCTCTTTGTACTTATTCAAGTCATCTTTGTTAAAGGTGATATATGGCATCCAAGGACCACCAGAAAAGGTGCAGTTTACTTTACTATTAGCTATAACTTTTGAGACTTGTTCAGCAAAAATCTCACCCTTATTTTTAATATCACCGAGGACATCATCACGCTCTATAATTTCAATAGTTTTTAAGGCGGCAATTTGTTCTAAACTATTGGGGAAGAAAGTAGAACTTAAATAGACTTCAGACTTTAAAACATCCATAATTTCGGCCTTACCTACTACCGCTGAGATAGGATATCCGTTACCCATAGCTTTGCCAAATACAGAAAGGTCAGGGGTAATTCCAAACTCTTTTTGTGCACCACCAAGACCAACTCTGAAACCACTTCTAACTTCATCAAAAACTAAAAGGGCACCATAGTGCTCACTAATTTGTCTAACTGTTTCTAAAAAGTTTGGCTCGGGCATTTCAACCGGTTGGGCCAAAGGGTGTCCTAAAGGGGTAATGATGATGGCGGCAACATCATGGCTATGTTCGTTCATTAAGCGTTCTAATTGATTGAGGTTGTTGTAAGAAAACTCATAAACATCTTCATAAAGTTTTGTAGGTATTCCACCTTTGACTTCAATACACCAATCATGCCATCCATGATACCCACAACGTATAATTTTTTTTCGCTTTGTATACCCTCTTGCAATTCTGATTGCTGCAGAGGTGGCGTCAGATCCGGTTTTAACAAACACAGATTTTTGGCAAGAAGGAATAAGCTGCTGCATTTTGTTTGCTAATGTGTTTTGAACCTCTTGGGTTAAAGACATGCAAAAACCCTTGTTTTTAATCTGTTCAATAACCGCATTATCAATTTCTTCTTCTCGATGACCGATAATAATTGGTCCATACGCACACAGCATATCAATATATTCATTGCCATCAACGTCGACTACCTTGCCTCCCTTTGCGTGGTCAAAGAAGATAGGGTATTCACCAGGTACGAAGTTGTATGGTCTTCTAATTCCTAGAATTGCTCCGGGAATTAGTTCTAGGGCCTGCTCATAAAGTTTTGTGGAGTTATTAAGTGTTAGTTGAGTCGCCACGGGTACCTCCTATTTAGATATTTAGTAGTTTGCAAATAATAAAAGCAGCAACTTGGTTAGGAGTTGTGCCTGCACCAAATCCTGCATTATATCCGAGTTCAATGGCCAGATCATTATTGATTCGAGGGCCCCCGGCAACGAGTAAGAATTTGTCTCTGATGTTTTCAGCTTCTAGTAATTCGACAAACTCAGTGAAGTTTCTGATGTGTGAGTCCTTTTGAGTGACGGTTTGTGAAACTAAAATAGCGTCTGCTTTGACTTCGAGGGATTTGGCCAATAGTTTTTCTGCAGTAACTTGTGAGCCAAGGTTAAATGCTTGTATTTCTGGGTAGCGCTCTAAACCGTAATCGCCATTATATCCTTTCATGTTCATAATGGCATCAATTCCCACTGTGTGGGCATCGCTTCCAATTGTCGCCCCAACTACTACCATTTGTCTGTTGAGCTTGGTTTTTATGAGAGAGTTAATTTCATAATAATCCATCTGGGTAGACTCAACTTCTGTTGCTTCAATATTTTTATAGTTGAGTGAAGGAATACCTTTGGCATATACTACAAAGCAGGTAAAGTTATCTGCTAGTTTGCTGGAGTGTACTACTGCAACATCTTTGAAATTTAATGATTCAGTATATTTGATTGCGGCTTTTGTGGCCCTTGCTCCAATTTCTACTGGAAGAGTAAAAGAGAGCTGGACCTGTCCATCGTCAAAAGTGTCGCCGTAAGGTTTGATCATTTGTTCGCTCATGAACAGCTCCTATTATTTTTTATAGCTTCTATGATGGGATTAGAGTAGTTGGGCCCTTTTTTAAAAACTCCATCAAGGCCCTTTCCTGCCTTTATCTCTCTTTTAATGTTGGCAAACTTTCCTTGCGAGATGGCCTTCATTAAACCAACGTTTTCAATGTCACTTAAAAAGGCAACAACTTCTTTTAAGACTTGCCCTGCTCTTTGTTCTATCAGACCACCCTTTTTAAACTCAATTTCATCCCCAAGGTTTTTTGCAGTGTTAAAAATATAATTGATATTATTGAGGGCCTTAGCACGATCTTGCATAAATGGGGTATGAATGGCCTCTGTTAATATACCTGCTAAGTGAATACCCTGCTTTGTCGTGATTGATGCTAAATTAAACATGGCATCTAGTACATGAGAGTAAAAGACATCAGTACTTTTGTGCTTTGTTGGAGGCATGTATTTTAAGGGAGAGTTGGGAAAAAGCGCTTTTGCAAGTGATGCGTGTGCCAACTCCAAAAGAAATCCATTTTCAACTTGAGGATCAATTTCAAAGGCATGACCAAGCCCCATCTGTTCATCAGTTAACATGGCAACTTTGCCCATGGCCTCATTTATTAACTGGGAAGCAGTAACGGTATGGGCCCCTTCGATAGCATCAGCAGTTGTTAGATAGTTGTCCTCTCCGGTATTGATAATAATATTTGCTCTTGCACAGATTAATCTACTAAAGTATTGGTCTATGAAGGTTCTTTGCATGTTTATATCGCGAAACAAAATACCATACATTGAATCGTTTAAAAGCATATCAAGATCTTCGATAGCAGCACTGGCTGCAATCTCTGCCATACAAAGCCCAGAGGAGTAGTTTACAAGACTTACGTAACGCCCATGGGTCTGCATAGATTTGTCGAGGGCCTGCCGCATGATTTTAAAATTTTCTTGGGTAGCAAATGTTCCACCGAAACCTTCTTTGGTTGCACCATAGGGAACATAATCCAAAAGTGATTGGGCGGTACTTCTTATGACAGCAATAACGTCAGCACCTGAACGAACGGCTGCATCGGCTTGAACTCGGTCTTCATAAATATTTCCAGTTGCAACAATGAGATATTTCCAAGGTGCCTCTGGTAGAGGAAACTGTTTTTGCTTATCTAGTTTACGCTTTCTAGTATTATCTAAAGTATTAATAGCAAAATTTGTTAACACTTGTTCTTGTTTTAAAATTTGCTCTACAGAAAAGCTCGAGGATTCACCAAATGAAATCTTGCCCTGGTCTATTAGCTCAGCAGTAGTTTTTGCATCCCTTTTGGACTCCAGCATAGAAGCGGCAAAGTGATATGAAGCTCCAGACTCCAACTTGCCTTTAGTTTGCAAAATATCAACGAGTTTATTGGGCAGAGGTACTCCGCTTAAGTCAACACCATCTACTCCATATAAGCGCAAAACAGCTCTTTCGATAGAGGTGGTTGAATGGATCTGTACGAAATCATCGACAACGCTTGCAATGTTTTTTGCAGATTTTCTTATTTTTATAATCGATTTTTGATCCAAGGTGAGGTGAGTCATATGTAATCATTTCCTTACTGTGTCATATTTATAAAAAAGTATATTTTCTTAGATACTTTATATCTCAAGTTTTGTCATAGATACACTATAAAATTGGCCAAAAAGTATGAATTAGGGCAGTATACACCGGAGGTTAGGTGAATTATGGGAAAATTACTTGAAAAGTTATCTGAAATTAAAATTGGATTTGGGGGAGCCGCCATTAGTGGTGAAGGAGGGGGCTATGGATTTGGTTCTATTTCCGAGCAAGAATCACTCTATTTACTCCAAGCGTCTTATGATTCTGGAATAAGAATTTTTGATAGTGCACCAATTTATGGCTTTGGTGTGTCAGAGCGTCGAATAGGCAAGGCATTTAGCAAGATTCGGGACAAGGTCTTTATAATTACAAAATCAGGTGTTACTTGGTCAGAAAACTTGAGGGTCAATATGTCCAATGACCCAAAAATTGCCACCAAGATGTTGGAGCAATCCCTTAGAGACTTAAATTCCTCCTATATCGATTTGTACATGATTCACTGGCCTGATCCAAAAGTTGATATTAGAAGACCCATGGAGGTTTTGGCTCGGGCAAAACACCAGGGAAAGATTAAACACATTGGGCTTTGTAATACTAATCAAGTGGATTTACAAAAGGCGATGGAGGTTGAAAAGGTTGAGGTCATCCAGTCCCAATTAAATCTATTTACACAAGAATCAATAGAAGGATTATCAGACATGCTCACAGATCATGGCATTAGTTTTATGAGCTGGGGTAGTTTGGATAAGGGTATACTGTCGGGCAGGGTGACCAAAAACCGCACATTTGAGCGCCCCGATGCCAGAAGCTTTGCACCCTGGTGGAATAAGGCCCAAAACTTGCAAAAAATTGATAAAGTAGAAAAGTTAAAATTGTTTGGAGATGAGGTCGGCCATTCCTTATTGGAATTATCAATTGGGCACAACCTATCCAATCCCCTGGTGAGCAATGTTTTATGTGGTATTAGAAATTTAAATCAGCTAGAAACAATTTTAAAAGCGATGGAAAATTTACCAAACAAAGAGATCATTGATAAGGCCTTGGAAGTAGTTAGTGAGTGACCTTAGTATAAGTGTGATTATTCCAACCTATAATCGGCAAGACTATATTTTAAGGGCCATTAAATCTGTAGTTAAACAAGAGCAGGTAGATTTTGATCTATTTATCATTGATGATGGGTCGACTGATAATACCCAAAAAGTAGTTTTGGGTTATATTTGTGAACATTGTCTTAGCGAGAAAATTACATATATTAAAACTGAGAATAAGGGAGTAAGTGCTGCAAGAAATTTGGGTATAAAAAAGTCAAATGGTGCTTGGCTTTCATTTTTGGATTCAGATGATGAATGGCTGCCCGGTAAATTATGCGCTCAAGTCGAGTTTTTGCAAAGTAATCCTAGTATTAATATTGTTCATGGTGATGAGGTATGGATTAGAAACCACAAATTTGTTAATCAAAAGAAAAAGCATAAAAAGTATGGTGGTAGAATTTTTCACAAGTGTCTCCCAATGTGTTTAATTAGTCCTTCTGCTGTCATGATTAAGCGAGAAGTATTGCTTGATGCCGGATGCTTTGATGAGTCTTTTCCAGTCTGTGAAGATTATGATCTATGGTTGAAGCTAACATCTATTTATGAGGTTGGCTTTATTTCAAAACCCATAATAAAAAAATATGGAGGTCATGATGATCAACTTTCAAAAAAGTTTTTTGCCATGGATTATTGGCGGATAAAATCGCTAATGAACATAATAAATATAAGGAAATTCTCACCACTTACCCAGACTATGATTTATAATGAAATCATATATAAAGCAAATATATTGCTTGCAGGATATAAAAAACATAACAACATGGAGTATTTTGAAGAGGTTAAAGAGATTGTTGAAGAGTGTGTGACTAAAGTGGGAAAAAAGTGCCCATAGCACAGAAGTGGTCAAGCAATGCTGATTTGCGTGTAAGATAAAGTGGAGGCATTGCATCTTTAACGGTGAGACACTTGTCTTAATAGGTGGATTAATTGCAAGTTAAAACTTTAAAAACAATTTATGTTACATTAATTTTGTTAAGCTGCTTTAACAATAGTTTTGGATATGAAAAGTCGGATACATTTATCATCCAAAGCTTTGCAGATAGTGTAAAAGTTTTAGCACCAGCAGCTTATCACCCTGAACTTAATGCAATAATTGAAAACAAAACCTTGGTTCAGTTAATTGGTAAGATTGAAACTGGAAAAGGACGAGTTGTAGGCATTGTATCAATAGCACCCACCTATTCACGGTCTGTTAAGTTAAATATAAAAAAAGGTGAAAGATTATATTTTATTCCATTAGCACCAGCTTTTCAGGCCGTGGAGCTAGTAATTGGTAGAAAGGCATATGAGATTCCTCCAAAAAGAAAAAGTATATAGAACAGTCATAGTTTTATCAGACTTGCATATGGGGGCAGGTGTAGTCGTCAATGATCGTAAAAACTATCTTGAAGATTTTCATTACGATAAAGAACTCATTGACTTGTTAGAATACTATTCTTCGGGGAAATTTTATAATCGAGAAGTGGAGCTGGTTCTTAATGGCGATATCTTCGATTTTTTGGCAGTACCTTTTGTCCAGTATTTTGATGATGAGTTTTGGAGTGAAAAAGCATCAATTGAAAAGCTTAAAATGATCGTTGAGCCTCATAAAGATTTTATCCAAGCTTTAATTTCGTTTGTTTCAATAAAGAAGAAAAAAATTATATATATTTTAGGAAACCATGATGCGGAATTAATTTTTCAATCATTGAGAGAGTACTTTTTAAGTTTATTTCCAGAGAAACATCGTGGAAAATGTGAATTTTTAATTGACAAAGATGGGGAATATAGCCCTGTTGACGGTGTTTTAATTAAACATGGACATGAGTATGAAGTGTCTCATAAGTTTCATACAGAGAAATCGATAATTGAAGACAATGAAGGTGAAAAATACTTTATACCACCATGGGGATCATATTATGTAACTAGGGTTTTAAATAAGTTCAAAGAAGAGCGGCACTATGCAGACTCTGTGCGGCCGATTAGAAAGTTTGTAATTAATGGTATCATCTATGATACGCTGTTTACCATTAGGTTTGTTTTTGCCAGTATCTACTACTTTATCATGGTAAGATTTATTTATTTTTTCAAACAAAGCAAAAACTATAAAAAACTAGCTTCATATATTAAAGACGAGCTGCAACTATTTCGCGACTATGAAACGATTACCCAGGAATTTTTAGAAGAAAACGAATCGGTAAGGGCCTTGATTTTAGGGCACACTCATTTGCCAGCATATAGAACATTTTCTGATGGCTCAATATTTATCAATACCGGAACCTGGACCAAGATGTTTAACTTAGATTTTGGTAAACAACAGGATGACTACCTTTTAACATATGCACAAATTGATATAAGGGATCATCAGAAAAAGAGAAAGAGAAAAAGAAGAAGTTCAAATGATAGTTGTATAGATTTAACCCTTAATGTTTGGCGAGGCAGAACCACCCTTCCCTTTTATGAGTTTCGGTAGAATGTATCATAAGTTTAAATTGGCGATTAAATTATCAAAAGAATTTTTTGAGATGGAAACTTTTTTTCCCGTTTTTGCAGCGACAGAACTTTGTTCAATGTCCTTAAATTTGCTAGATAGCCATTTTAAGCGATTGGCGTAAGCATCAGTATCCGTATCGGCCAGGATATGGGAGTGTCCCTCTTGTAGATTTGAAATCATATTGTTTAACAAATCTACGGTGTCAAAGAGAATCGCCACCACTACGTTTAAAAGCGGGGCATCGGAAATTTGGCTTGATTTTTGTCCAATTGCCTTTGTTAATTCACATAATTGGACTAGCTCCAAGGCCCCAATAGATTTAGCACTTCCCCTTATGCCATCGATGAGTTGAGCAAACTGCGCCCACTCTTTGGCATTTATAGGGTCTTTTTCCAGCTGTTCTAAAACTTCTGCCATTTGCTTCAGTGCTGCCGCCTTCTCTCGACAAAAGTCAAGAACGATCTCTTTCATAGAAGGGTCATCGAGCAAATTCATAATGCGCCTCCGGCGCGACTTGCATTGTTTTTAGATTGCGGATTAAATATTCAAACACTTCATATATTGTATCGTAAAAACCAAATTCAAGTCCAGCTTTAAAAGTGGTTTGTTTTAAAGAGTCAATAACCTGAACTTTTCACCTATCGCATAGCATCCATTAAATATTGATAACCATTTAAAATGATCAATAAAAATCATAATAATTTTCTTATTTTTGTACCCAAATGGCCGAGATTAGGCCCAAAACTCCTCAGAAATCGTT